>JAKVJO010000001.1 GCA_022486935.1 Solobacterium sp.
AAGCAGCACCACTTCACAGGTAATCATAGATCACTGTCGAATTAAGGGACTTTCGGTGAGAAAAGTAGTGAAAAAGGAAGTTTCGATGAAATTTAAATGAATCAGAAGATGGCTGTCAAAAAATGAAATCATTCCCCATTCCATTTATAATGAATGGGAAATGAGGGGCTCGATATGATACAGAAAGGCACCGTCCGGCTGGAAACAGAACGGATGATTCTGCGGCGCATTACCAACGATGATGTACAGCAGGTATATGACAACTGGGCCAGCGATCCGGCAGTCACAGAATTTTTGACATGGCCGCCGCATGCGGACACCGGTGTGACAGAAGAGATTGTCAAAAGCTGGGTGGACAGCTATGACCGCCCGGACTTTTATCATTGGGGCATGGAACTGAAATCCACCCATGAACTGATCGGCAATATCAGTACAGTCGGGATGAATGAGCAGATCGGTGAAGTGGTCATCGGCTACTGCATGGGAACAGCCTGGTGGCATCAGGGCTATATGTCAGAAGCACTGCAGCGCATTATGGACTTCTTCTTTGATGAAGTACAGGTCAACCGAATTCAGTCAGATCACGATCCCCATAATCCCCATTCCGGCATGGTCATGCAGAAGTGCGGACTGAAATACGAAGGAACCCTGAAGCAGCATGCCCATAACAACCAGGGCATTGTTGATGACTGCATCTATGGTTTGACTGCAGCGGAGCGCAACCATGCATCAAATTGAAGCACATTACGATGAATTCTATGGCAGGATCACTGCCTGGTACCGCAAAGATCCCGCCCGGATCAAACTGCTGAAGCAGCTGAACACTGCCAATGTAGCAGTATTCTATGCGGCTTATCCGATCCTGCTGATCATTGCGTTTGTCACGGACAATCCAAAGAAATGGCAAATCCTGCTGGTTCCGGCAGTTTCATTTGTCCTTTTGACAATGATCCGTGCCCGCATCAACCGCAGAAGACCTTATGAAGACTGGAATCTGGATGTACTGATTGCCAAGGACAAGCAGGGGGAGTCGATGCCAAGCCGGCATATCTTCTCCTCATCTGTGATTGCCATGGCAGTGATGGCAGTTAATGTACCGCTGGGAATCATCCTTCTTATCCTGGCAGCTTCCGGAGGCTATTTCCGGATCGTCGGCGGGGTACATTATCCAAGCGATGTACTGGCCGGGTTTCTGCTTGGCATTCTTTCCGGGCTTTTCATTGTTTTATAGACGGCACAGTCAGTGCAATGTGATAAAATGAAAACAGAACAGCCGGAGCGATCCGGTGCACATGAAAATTAAAATACAGGAGGAATTATGTCGTATCAGGAAGAGTATCAGAAATGGCTCAATTCACCGGCTTTAAGTGCGGATGAAAAGGCCGAACTGGAATCCATCAAAGATGATCCGAAGGAAATTGAAGCACGTTTCTATGGACCGCTGGAATTTGGCACGGCAGGTCTGCGCGGCACGATGAAGGTCGGCCTGCACAACATGAACATCCATGTCATCCGCCATGCGACTGAAGCATTCGCAGAAGTCATTGTGGCAGAAGGACCGGAAGCGGTAAAGCGCGGCATTGCCATTGACTTTGACTGCCGGAATAATTCACCTGAGTTTGCCAAAGCCGCTGCCTGTGTCATGGTTGCCAACGGCATCAAGGTACTGCTGTTTGATTCCCTGCGCCCGACACCGGAACTGAGCTTTGCAGTCAGGGAGTATCACTGCATTGCCGGTATCAATGTCACCGCATCCCACAACCCGAAGGAATATAACGGCTATAAAGTCTACTGGGAAGACGGCGCACAGCTGCCTCCGAACCACCCAGACGCAATCGCCAAAAAGATGACAGAGATTGATATCTTCAACGGTGTCAAAGTCGCTGACTATGATCAGGCAGTCAAAGACGGCATGATCAAGATTATCGGTGATGAAACAGATGAGAAGTTCATGGATCAGGTAATGGCCATGGCAAATGATAAAGAAATGGTTGCCAGAGTCGCTGACCGCTTCAAGATGGTCTATACACCATTCCACGGCTGCGGCTACAAGCTGATCCCGGAAGCACTGAAGCGTCTCGGCCTCAAGCATGTATACTGCGAACCGAAGCAGATGGTCATTGACGGAGATTTCCCGACGGTCAAGTCACCGAACCCGGAGAACCCGGAAGGATTCTACCTGGCAGTTGATCTTGCCAACAAGGAAGGCGCAGACTTTATCCTCGGTTCAGATCCTGACGCAGACCGTGTTGGACTGATGGTCAAAGATCCTTCCGGCAAGTTCATCCCATTAACCGGAAACCAGACCGGTGTCCTGTTCCTGGATTACCTGATCGGTGCCAAGAACCGTGCCGGAACCATGCCGGCTGATCCAGTTGCCCTGAAGTCCATCGTCTCGACAGAAATGGTGCGCAAGGTCGCTGAAGTCAATCACGTTACCTGCTACGATACCTTTACCGGATTCAAGTTCATGGCTGAAAAGAAGAATGAACTGGAAGCGGCAGGCAAGGGCAAGGTCATCTTCAGCTTTGAAGAGTCCTATGGCTATATGATCGGCGATTATGTCCGTGATAAGGATGCAGTCACTGCTGCACTGCTGCTGACTGAAATGGCATGCTGGTACTATGACCGCGGCATGACTGTCTACGATGCACTGCAGGAGATGTATCAGAAGTATGGCAACTATGCTGAGAAGACACTGAACCTGGTCATGCCTGGTCTGGATGGTCTTTCCAAGATGGCTTCCATCATGAAGAACCTGCGTGAGAATCCGCCGATGGAGATTGAAGGCGTCAAGGTTGCTGTCCGCAAGGATTACAGTGACGGATCCGTCATTGATAACGCAACCGGTAAGAAGACAGCGATGGAACTGTCCGGCTCCAATGTCCTGCGGTTTGAGATGGCAGATGGAAGTACATTGATTGTCCGTCCTTCCGGAACCGAACCGAAGATCAAGGTATATCTCCTCATCCATGCGGATACCATGGAAGAGTGCCACAAACTGGTTGATACCTACGAACAGTGGGCAGAAGGCCTGAAGAAATAATCAGAAAGAAGAGCTGAGGGGATCTTCCTGCATTTGCAGGAGGTCCTTTTCAGAAGAAAGAAGAGGTATTCAAATATGCTGAAACAGGTTGTAAAGGGAATCATTCTCGTCTCTGCAGCAGGTGCGGCAGTCGCAGCGGCAATGAAGATGAAACAGAACAGCGACGATGAACAGAAGCGGGCAGCGGCACCGATCGACAGTGAGAATCATGTCCATACGGAATACGGAGATATTGAAGGCGTTGATGAAGGAAGCCACATTGAGTACCGCGGGATTCCGTATGCCAAAGCACCGATCAACGATCTGCGATGGAAAGCACCGCAGCGCATGGACCGCTGGGGCGGAACACTGCAGGCCGATGAATTCTCAGCCAGGGAACCGCAGTCCTTTATTGATGAACAGCAGAAACAGCCGGTGGCGGAAGGGCAGATCAACTATCACAAGGAGTTCTACTCTGATCCATCCTATGAACGCAGAGACAGTGAAGACTGCCTGTATCTGAATGTATATGTACCAAAGAACGCTGCAGGCAGGAAACTGCCGGTCGCATTCTGGATCCACGGCGGGGCATTCAACCATGGCCATGGTTCTGAGATTGCCTTTGACGGAGAGTCTTATGCCGAAAAAGGCGTGATCCTGGTGACAATCAACTACCGGGTCGGCATCTTTGGATTCTTTGCCCATCCATGGCTTACCAGTGAGGATGAACATCACTCTTCCGGCAATTACGGCATCCTGGATCAACTGGCAGCCCTGCAGTGGGTAAAGGAAAACATTGCGGCATTCGGCGGCGATCCGGAAAACATTACCATTTTCGGACAATCAGCCGGGGCAATGAGTGTACAGACAATCATTGAATCCGATCTGAATGAACACATCCCTGCAAAGGCAATCATGCAGAGCGGCTGCGGAATCTCCAGCGATCTGACACTTGCCAAAGCAGAAGAGTACGGCGAACTGTTTGTCAGACTGACCGGTGCTGCATCACTTGAAGCACTGCGTGCACTCAGTACAGAAGAACTCATGTCTTATGTGCCGGAGTATCTGAAACAGATGAATGAACGCGGCAGTATGCTCTGCTGGCAGCCGGTCATTGATGGCTACGTACTGAAAGAAGGCAGCTCAGAACTGCTCAAGGCAGGAAAGTTCCTGGATATCCCCTATATGGTAGGTACAACCAAGAACGACATCACGACCACAAAGGATTCCATTGAGCATCATCTTCCGTCTCCGCTTGATACAGCAGCACTGTCCTTCAGTACGAACCTTGAAGAACTGGGCAGAAAGCCTGCGTATCTCTATCGCTTTGAACGTGATCTTCCAGGAGACAGCTGCGGCGCATGGCATTCTTCTGAACTCTGGTATATGTTTGGGTCTCTCAGGAAGTGCTGGCGTAAATTTGAGCAGCATGACTATCATCTCAGCGAAGAGATGGTGTCTTACT
Organism: Solobacterium sp.; assembly: GCA_022486935.1. GTDB lineage: Bacteria > Bacillota_I > Bacilli_A > Erysipelotrichales > Erysipelotrichaceae > Bulleidia. Next base: position 4,491 of record JAKVJO010000001.1, read on the forward strand.
GGACCAATTTCATGAAGAACGGCGATCCAAACGGCAGCGGCCTTCCGGAATGGAAGCCTTCCAGCAAAGAAGAACCGGTGCATATCTTGAAATAAAGCAAATCTGTTCGTTCATGATCGGTTGTGCGAAAAAAAACATATGAAAATTGCCTGCAGAGCATAGGAACCTGAGATAAATTCCTTTATACTTAGCGTATATTTCTCAGGGAGGGAAAGACTATGAAACTGAAAACTGCAGGTATTTTCATGCTTGCGCTGAGTATGCTGACAGGCTGCTCAGGCGGCTCTTCCGCAGCTTCTGGATCCGGTACAACTGCTACAGTGGCAGCTTCCGGTGAAAAGGATGCGACCCAGGAACTGAATCTGAGATCCAAGAGTTTCGGAAATGACTTCGATGTACAGGATATGGGCTGGAGATGGATGATGGCTGCCTGTGATGAAGGACTGCTGAGAGACGTTGGCGATGCCAGCGGCGATGAGTATATCCTTGCCGGTGCTGAGTCCATCGATGTATCGGATGACAATCTGACTTATACATTCCATCTGCGTCAGAATGCCAAGTGGAGTGATGGCGTTGCTGTTACTGCCGCTGACTATGAATACGGCTGGAAGCGCCTGATCAATCCGGATAACGGCTATGACTATGCTTCATTCCTGTTCGGTGTAGAAGGTGCAGAAGCTTATTACAATGGCACCGGCTCCATCGATGATGTCAAGATCAACGCAACGGATGACTATACCTTTGTAGTTACCCTGAGTGTTGCTGATCCGACTTTCGAATCAAAACTGGTTGCTACACCGCTTTATCCGACCAGACAGGATGTGGTTGAAAAGGCCGGCGATTCCTTCACCAGTGACTGGAAGACCCAGGTATTCAACGGTCCTTACTATATGAGCGACCTGGTTGAAGACAGCACCATGACATGGACCAAGAACCCTTACTACTGGGATGCCGATGAAGTATCCCTGGAGAAGGTCAACTGGTATGCAGTGTCAGAAGATCAGACAGCAGCTACCATGTTCGACAATGGTCAGCTCGATGTCCTGGACGCATCCGGCAATTATATCTCCAAGTATGATCAGGAAGCTTCTGCAGGTCAGATCACTTCCATGACCACACAGTATCCGGGTACAGCATTCCTCTGCTATGAATTCACCAACGGCGGTACTTCCGGACTGATGCAGAATGTCAATATCCGCAAGGCAATCTCCTACTGCCTGAACCGTGAAGAAATGTGCACTTCCATCTACGGACGTTATACACCGGCTTATGGCCTGGTATCTCCGGCAATCATGTTCAATGATTCCACTTACCGTTCTGTCGCAGCGGAGCCGATTAAAGATGAATATGATCAGTACAACGGCAGCGCAGATGAAATTCAGAAACTGTTTCAGCAGGGACTGGATGAACTGGGCATCACTGAAAATATCAGTGATATCACCATCACATTCCTCTCTTATGGCTCGACGACTGAAAACCAGTCTGAACGTGAATATATCAAACAGGTAATTGAAAAGTACATCGGCTGCAAGGTCAATCTGAACACTGCCGGTGACTACACCCTGTTCAAGTCTGAACGTGACAAGTACAACTACGACATCATGTTCTCTGCATGGTACAGCGACTACAACGATCCGCTGGACTTCCTCAACATCATGAGAAGCGGTATCTATTCCGGCTATGGTCTCTATGCAAGTGCTGATTATGACAGCCTGCTGGATTCACTGACCGGTGTCACAGATATGACACAGCGTCTTGATATTTATGAGAAGCTGGAAAACAAACTGCTCGTTGAAGATTGTGCAATTGCTCCGGTCTACTATGCTGACAAGCATTACTACATTCAGAACTGGGTCAAGGATTTCCATACATCTTCCTTCGGCGCAAGCTCTGAAGTATACAACACGTACATTTCGGGACGTCAGTAATTCACGAATTGAAACTGCTTAAACTGCATCCTGGACATCTGGGATGCAGTTTCTGAAAATGGAAGGGGAGCAGTCTATGGTTAAATATTTCTTCCGGCGTCTGTTGGAAATGATCCTGACAATCTTTCTGATTGCGACGGCAACATTCTTTCTTCTGGAGGCAGTGCCAGGCGATCCGCTGACGGAACGCGCTGACAAACTGTCAGAAACCCAGCGGGATAATCTGTATAAGCGCTATGGCCTTGATAAGCCGGTGCTGGAACGCTATGTCATTACGATGAAGGGCCTGTGTACCGGTGACTTCGGTGAATCCGTCGTCTATGCCGGACAAACTGTACAGTCCATCATCAAGACAAAACTGCCGGTATCCGCAAGACTCGGTCTGCAGCAGATGATCCTGGGCGTTACAGTCGGTCTTCTGATGGGCATTGCGGCGGCTATGAAACGGGGGACGTGGGTGGACTACCTTGTCATCACGTTATCGGTCTTGTTCATATCAGTGCCGAACCTGGTGTTCGGCCTGCTGCTTCAGAAAGTGTTTGCCGGAACTCTGAAGTGGTTTCCGACCATTGGCTGGCCGGATATCAACAATACGAAAGAACTGTGGTTCGGCGGCTGGAAATATACTGTGCTGCCAACGCTGACCGGCTGCTTTGCCTACATTGCCAGCTATTCCCGTCTGCTCAAGACATCCATGCTGGATGTCGTCAGTCAGGATTATGTGCTGACTGCGGAAAGCAAGGGTTTGAGCAAGAAGGATATTATCCTGCATCATATCCTGCGCAACTCCTTTATTCCGGTCATTACACAGCTGCCAATGTCCATGGCCATGTGCATTACCGGTTCCTTCTTTATCGAGAGTATCTTCTCGATTCCGGGAATCGGACTTTACTATGTGCAGGCGGTCAATAACCAGGACCTTTCCATTGTCATGGGTGAGACCGTTATCCTTGCGGCAATGTATATCGCGGTATTGTTCATCACCGATCTCTTGTATGTCGCAGTTGACCCGCGTATCTCCCTGACCGGGAAGAAGCGTTAAGGAGGAAGCCATGACAGAACTGAAACCTGAAAAGTTTGTCATCACCGGCTTCTCCAATGAAGAGGCCAACCGCATCACAAGACCTACCATTTCCTACTGGCAGGATGCGTGGCGCAGACTGAAGAAGAATCCGATTGCCATGATCTCACTCGCAGTCATTGCATTTCTTGCAGTGATGGTCATCATCGGTCCGAGCATCCGCGGAATGGATTACATTTCCATGGATGTGCTGAACAAGAACATTTCACCGAATTCCACGTACTGGTTCGGAACGGACAGCCTGGGAAGAGATCTTTTCTCCAGAGTCTGGGTCGGTGCCCGTGCCAGTATGATCATTGCCCTGACGGCAACGGTGCTGAAACTGGTTGTCGGAACAATCTACGGCGCTGTGATGGCACACTTCGGCGGCTGGGTTGATGAACTGATGATGCGGATCATTGAAGTATTGAACTCACTGCCGTATCTGCTGGTCACCATCCTGATCATGATGGTGCTGGGCAACAGCCTGTTTGCGCTGATGGTTGCACTGAGTTTGACCGCATGGTGCAGCACGGCAAGACAGGTGCGCGGCATGATCAAGCAGCTGAAGGAAACTGAATACGTCTATGCGGCAGAAGTGCTTGGCGCCAAGCCGATGTGGATTATCCTCAAACACTATGTTCCGAATATGATCGGCATCCTGCTGCTGAATGCGTCAACGGCAATTCCGGATTTCATCTTTACCGAAGCCGGATTGAGTTTCCTCGGCATCGGTCTGCAGTCTCCGGATATCTCGCTTGGTGTATTGATCTCACAGGGTAAGGCAACGATGGATTTCTATCCATATCAGCTGTTCTTCCCGTGTCTGATTCTGTGTCTGATTGTACTTGCATTCAATCTGCTTGGCGATGGCCTGCGTGATGCCCTCGATCCAAGACTGCGCCAGTAAGGAAGGAGCCCTATGACAACAGCTAATACGGATCACATTCTTGAAGTCAATGATCTGCGCGTATCCTTTCATACCTATGCAGGCGAAGTACAGGCAGTGCGCGGAGTCAGATTTGATTTACAGCGCGGCGAGACACTGGCAATTGTCGGTGAATCCGGCTGCGGCAAATCAGTAACTGCCAAGTCCATCATGGGCCTGGTCAAAGCACCGTCCGGTGAAGTAAAGAAGGGCAGCAGTATTCTTTACAACGGAACGGATATTCTCGGCTATAACAAAAAACAGTGGCAGGCATACAAGGGCGGCGAATGTGCCATTGTATTCCAGGATGCCCTGGCATCACTGAATCCGACCATGCGTGTCGGCAAACAGATTATGGAGAACCTGCAGGGCCACCGTCATATGAGTAAAGCGGAGGCAGAACAGGAAGCGATCCGCATGCTGAAAGAAGTCGGTATCCCGGATCCCCAGGAACGGTTCAGGCAGTATCCGCATGAGTTCTCAGGCGGTATGCGTCAGCGTGTCATGATTGCCATTGCGTTTGCCTGCAATCCGAAGATTTTGATCTGTGATGAACCGACTACCTCCCTTGATGTCACGATCCAGGGACAGATTCTGAACAAGATCAAGGAAATGCAGCGGAAGAACAATACCTCAGTCATCATGATTACCCATGATCTGGGTGTCGTTGCCAATATCGCTGACCGGATTGCCGTCATGTACTGCGGTGTCATTGTCGAACATGGATCATGCCGTGATATCTTCTACAGATCGCGTCATCCATATACCTGGGCACTGATTAACGCCGTTCCAAGACTCGACCTTGAAGGCAAGAAAAAACTGGTATCCATTCCCGGCACTCCGCCGGATCTTCTGAATCCGCCGGTCGGCTGTCCATTCTGCACAAGATGCAGCTACTGCATGGATATCTGCCGTGAGGCAATGCCGGAATCCACTGACTTCGGTGAAGGTCACAGCGCATCCTGCTGGCTCCATCATCCGATGGCACCGCACGTAGATATGCCGGACTACAAGGCGAAAGGAGAATCCCATGAGTGAACAGGATGAGGTGATTCTTTCCGTCAGCCACCTGAAGAAATACTTTCAGCTGAGCCGTACTGAAGTACTGAAGGCAGTGGATGATGTATCGTTTGAGATTCACAAAGGTGAAACACTTGGCATGGTCGGTGAGTCCGGCTGCGGCAAGACAACCTGCGGCAGAACCTGCATCGGCCTCTATCAGAAGACGGATGGTACAGTGCTGTACCGCGGTCAGGATATCCACAATCTCAATAAAACAGAGCAGTTTGCATTCCGCAAGAATGCCCAGATGGTATTCCAGGATCCGTTTGGTTCACTGGATCCGAGAATGACTGTCGCAGATATCATTGCGGAAGGGATTGATATCCATCATCTGGCAAAGGATAACAAGGACCGCTCTGAGCAGATCTTTCGTTATCTGGAACTGGTCGGTCTGAACCGTGAACATGCCAACCGCTTTGTCCATGAGTTTTCCGGCGGTCAGCGTCAGCGCATCGGCATTGCAAGAGCACTTGCTGTTCAGCCGGAGTTCCTCGTGCTGGATGAACCGATCTCAGCACTGGACGTTTCCATTCAGGCCCAGATTGTCAATCTGCTGATCGAACTGCAGCAGAAGATGGGACTGACATATCTCTTTATTGCCCACGATCTTTCCATGGTCAAACATATCTCTGACCGGGTTGCCGTCATGTACCTGGGAACCCTGGTAGAACTGACGACTTCCGAACAGCTCTATGCCGATCCCAAACATCCATATACCAAAGCACTGCTGTCTGCCATTCCGATTCCGGATCCGGATGTCGAAGAAGCACGCGATGCGGTCAGAATCCCATTGGAAGGCGAAGTTCCAAGCCCGATCAATCCGGGAGAAGGATGCCGGTTCCGCAAACGCTGCCGATTTGCCAAAGAAGCCTGCGGTAAGACCATGCCTCCGCTGAAAGATCTCGGCAATGGTCACTTTGTGGCCTGCCATCTTTACGACAATGACGATGAGTAAATCCAACCTGATCCTGAGGGATCTATTGAAAACACTGCTGTATGGCCTGGTATGCTCGGCAGCACTTGCAGCCATCATCGCCATCATTGCAGTTCTTGCCAAGGGACATCTTGACGAGGGACTGGAAATCGCCAAGAATACCATTATGGTGATCGGTGCACTGGGACTGTTTGTGGTTGCCGGCATGCTGATCGCAAAGGGGACCAAGCCTGAGCATTTTGAAGGAAAAGAGTCCTTCCGGAAACACTTTCAGATTTTTGGCTATAAAACAGTGATCTTGTTTGGAAGTGTGTCGTTTCTGTTAACGGGTGCATTGCTTGATGCGTGGATCCGCAGTATTGCATAATCTGTTTCAATCGAATGGAGATTGCCATGAACAAAGATGATGTGATGTACGAGATGTATCTGAAGATTCTCAAAGAGGAACTGGTGCCGGCAACCGGCTGTACAGAACCAATTGCGATTGCCTATGCATCAGCTGTCGCAAGAAAGGTGCTGGAAACTGAACCGGAATCGGTGCTGGTGGAAGCCAGCGGCAATCTGATCAAGAACGTCCGCAGTGTGGTTGTTCCAAACACCGGACATCAGAAGGGCATCCCGGCCGCTGCAGCAGCCGGCATCATTGCCGGAAATCCAGACGCCCAGCTTCAGGTGATCTCTTCCGTCAGTGATGTACAGCAGAAACAGATCGCTGCCTATGTATCCAGCCACCCGATCAAGGTGGAACTCATGGATACACCATTGACCTTTGATCTGAGAGTGACTGAAACAGCCGGTGCGGATACCGTCTCGGTACGCATTGCCCTGTATCATACCAACATTGTCAATATCACAAAGAATGGAACAGTACTGAAGGATGAACCGATTTCAGAAGGGGAGTTCGGCGGTCTGACTGACCGTTCCAAAATGTCCATTGAATCGATTCTGGACTTTGCCGAGACCTGTGATCTGAATGATGTCAAAGCACTGCTGGATCAGCAGATTTCCTGCAACATGGCGATTGCCGAAGAAGGACTCAAAGGCAACTATGGAGCCAACATCGGCAGTACGCTGCTGAAGACCTGTGCAGACTGCGCGGAACTCAAGGCAAGAGCCTATGCAGCAGCGGCCAGCGATGCCCGCATGAGCGGCTGTGAGATGCCGGTCATCATCAATTCCGGCAGCGGCAACCAGGGAATCACTTCCAGTGTTCCGGTGATTGTCTATGCGCGTGAGAAGCAATGTTCAGAAGAAAAACTATACCGGGCATTGCTGGTAAGCAACCTCTGTACAATCCATCAGAAGACCCTGATCGGCAGATTGAGTGCATTCTGCGGTGCAATCAGTGCCGGAGCAGGAGCCGGGGCAGGGATCTGCTATCTGGAAGATGGCGGGTATGAAGGAATCATCCATACCATCGTCAATGCTTTGGCAGTGGATGCCGGTGTCGTATGCGATGGTGCCAAGGCCAGCTGTGCAGCCAAGATCTCCATGGCAGTGGAATCAGGTATCTTCGGGTTCCGCATGTGGCAGAATGGCCAGCAGTTCTATGGCGGCGACGGTCTCGTGTCCAAAGGAGTAGAGAATACGATCCGCAATATCGGACTTCTGGGTCACGACGGCATGAAGGAAACAGATCATGAAATCCTGAATCTCATGCTGGAAAATGATCGCAAGTGCAGCAAATAAACATCAATGATTACACACGGGTGTCAAGTAAAAATACTTGACACCTTATTCATGCCGAGGTACACTCTTACCTGTAAACAGGAGGATTCATACTATGGCAGTCAAACTGAGATTAACAAGAATGGGAGCTAAGAAGGCTCCGAGATACCGTATCGTTGCAGCAGATTCCCGCTTTGCAAGAGACGGACGCATCATCGAAGTTGTCGGATCATTCAACCCGACCACTGAGCCGGAGACCGTTACCGTTGATGAGGAAAAGGTCATGAAGTGGCTCAACTGCGGCGCTCAGCCATCTGATACCGTTCGTAACATTCTTTCCCGTCAGGGCATCATGAAGAAGTTCAACGATGCCAAGAATGCCGGAAAAGAAAAGAAGTAATCAATCATGGAAGCACTCGATCAGGTATTGCTGAATCTGGTCAAGCCCATGGTCAATGAACCGGACAGCCTGTCCGTATCGGTATCTGAAAATGATGAGAATGGTGACGATGTCGTTCTTCACGTTCACGCAAAGAGCGAAGACATTGCCAGGCTGATCGGCAGAAGAGGCATGATGGCTTCCGCACTCCGTCAGGTGATGGGAATCGCTTCCCACTCTGAAGACAAGCGGATCGCAATCAAGTTTGAACAGATTGACTGAGGATGCGGAATCACGCATCCTTTTCTTTCCAGGAGGCAGAACAATGGGATATATCCAGATCGGCACTATTATCAATACCCATGGCTTAAAAGGAGAGCTGAAGATCAGAAGCAGTTCTGATTTTGATGATCTCCGCTATCAGACAGGCAATACCGTATACCTCTACCAGAATGGCAGCTATCTGCCGGTGAAGGTGGCATCGTTCCGGGTACATAAGGGATATTCCCTGGTGTCCTTTGAAGGCATGCAGGATATCAATCTGGCCGAGCAGTATAAGAACAGTCTGGTATGTATTCAGGATACCGATCGTCATGAACTTGAAGACGGTGAATACTACATCGATGAACTGAACGGCATGAAGGTTCAGGATGAGGCAGGCAATGAGATCGGCACTGTGATTGCAGTTGAGCCGACTGCCGGTGCCCAGAACAATCTGCGGGTAAAGAAAACTGCCGGCGGCACTGCACTGATTCCCAACGTCGATGAATTCGTCAAAGAGATTGATGAAGAACAACGCGTCATTACGATTCACGTGGAGGAGGGGCTGCTGTGAGAATTACCATCCTGACACTGTTTCCGGAAATGTTTGACGGCTTTCTTTCCACCTCGATCATTGCCAGGGCGATTTCCCGCGGACTGGTTACGGTGGATTTTGTAAACTACCGTGATTTTGCCCATGATACCTACCGTCATGTGGATGATTCACCGTTTGGCGGCGGCGCAGGCATGGTCATGAAATGCCAGCCGGTGCTGGATGCACTGAATTCCGTGAAGACAGAGAACTGTCATATCATTCTGCTGACTCCGACCGGAACACAGTACGGACAGGCCATGGCACACAATTATGCAGCGTATGATCATCTGATTATTCTCTGCGGGCATTATGAAGGCATGGATGCCAGAATTTATTCCCATGTCGATGAACTGGTCTCAATCGGAGATTATGTACTGACCGGCGGCGAACTTGCCAGCATGGTCATCGCAGATTCCGTGATCCGTCTTCTGCATGGGTCCATCAAAGAAGATTCCGCAAATGATGAATCCTATGAGAACGGACTGCTGGAGTATCCGCAGTATACCCAGCCGGCAGATTACGAAGGGGACAAAGTGCCTGAAGTGCTGCTCTCAGGCGATCATGAGAAGGTACGCAAGTGGCGGCTGAAAGAGTCATTGAAGCTGACCAGGACAAAGCGCCCGGATCTCTTTGCCCGGCATCAGTTGAATAAAGAAGAACAGAAGCTCGTCTATCAGATTGAGGATGAAGAGGCAGATAATAAACAGTAATGCATGTTATCTGAATTGTGGGATGCGTTCACACGATTCTTCACCTAAACTTCAGATTGTATTCATATTCTTTTAAGAGAGCAATCGTATCCTTGTAACTGTAAACAAGGAGGCCGATGCAAGCTGAAAAACAAATCAGCAGTGTGTAACGCAATTTGCAAACTAAATTATCTTTCCCCCCTAAAAAAAGATAATGATTCAAATGAAGCCTCCGATCCCCTCGGAGGTTTTATTATTTCTGCCGTTCAAATCGGCTGTCATTCTGTTGAAATATCGCATCAGAAACGGGTATTTCACGATTCCTGTATAGCAGAATAGCGATTTGTGAATTATACTCATTGAAACAAAGCTGCAGTATGAACTACATTATTGAGACAGAGGGCCAAAGATGAAAGGAAGAAATCCAAAGAAGGGATTCACACTTGCCGAACTGCTGATCACAGTGGCAATTATTGCCGTGCTTGTGGCTGTCAGTATTCCGATTTTTACATCGCAGTTGAAAAAATCGAGAGCTGCAGCCTGCAGTGCAAACAGACGATCGCTGAAATCTCTTTTATCTGCGCAATACCTGAGCGGTGAATTGACTGCAGCTGATATCACAAAGGAATTGATTTCACTGAACAGCAAGAATGGGTATCAATACGAAGATCAAACTTTCAGCTGTCCTGATGGCGGAACAATTTATGCGCAGATCAATGATCAATCCATCGCGGTCAGATGTACTTATCATGATGATAAACAGCAGGATGAAGTGATCAATGATACCTGGACAGCTGATACAGCACAGCAGATATGGAACATTCTGAGTGATTCCGAACGGGAATTTGGCAACGCGGATTCGTTTGGAAGCGGCGGCGGACAGAATACAATCAAACTGAACACAGCACTGGATGCTGCGGGGATCAATCTGAACGATCTGGGTGCCGTCAGCTGGCATTATCAGGATGGCAGCAATTTCGTGTGGACAACAGCAGATATCTCGAAAAAGAAGGCAGGCGACACTGTGATCATGATGAAATATAACTTGAGTGGTGATTATGCAGGCGTCTATTCCGTCTGGGAAGCAACCGTCAAATCAGTCACCAGTGACAGGGGGATCACCTACAATATCATTTCAGCAGATACTGCAAAAACAGAAAAAACAAAATCGATGAGCAGGGATGACAAAAAAGATATCAGAAAGGTCATCGCCGAATACAATCGATATGCCGAAATCAAACTGAAACAGTAGACGACAGCTCAACAAAGCAGGTTCTGATCAATCACATCACAAAAACGGTGCAGCCTCAGCAGGGACTGCATCGTATTTTATGACACTTTATTTTGGGATTCTTCACTGAACCCGGTGTGTCCTGATCACATAGCGGATCAGTTTGATAAAGCCATATCCGACACCCCAGTAGACAACCAGAAGCAGGATCGGAAGATTCTCTGCATTCTGGTGGAACAGGGACAGCAGCAGTACAACGATCGCTACAGAGAGTACAAGATCGATGGCTTCTGATTTGAAGTCTGCGAAGAACGCAGAATCATTCGCTGCTTTTTCTGAATCGGCGGAGTGACCGTAGACAGGATTCATCATGGTTTCCTGATCATTGTTATTCCATTCATCTGATGTCATCTGATAAATCGCCTCCATTTGTATGACTTGATGGAAATGATTGATGGAATGATTGCAGGGGACAGAAATCGATTCAACGTCATTATTATTTGTCCGCCGGGCATAATAATCAAGTCTGCATGCATGGAATCATACTAAGTTTCATGATTTCAACACAAATAAAAATGGACAGAATATTCTGTCCATGGAAGGAATACAGCTGATTCAGTCTGTGCTGCGATAGCGCACTGCGCCGGCTTTATTGAGCGCTGCCATGATGACAGGAATCAGAACCAGCTGCAGGATGATGCCTGGTACTGCGGTCAGGATCGCCGCCGAGAGAAACGCCTGAAATGTAAATGAACTTCCCTGCAGGTTCATGAGAATCACTTCCACAATTCCCCAGACAATGCGGCCGGATACCATAGCAGTCAACAGACTCAGATACACGATCTTGATATTCTGGTGTTTGACATGGCTGTAGACAAGTCCGGATACCAGGCCATAGGTGCACAGTTCAAATGCCATGGCAGTGGCAGTTGGAAACATCGGCGGCATGCCGAAGATCATGGATCTAAGCAGCGGTGCAATGAATCCCACCACAGCGCCATAGAACGGTCCGCAGATCAGGCCGCAGAATAATACCGGTAAGTGCATCGGCAGCAGCATACTGCCAATCTGCGGGATCTGCCCGGTTAAAAAAGGCAGTACGAGTGCGAGTGCGAGAAACATTGCGGCAAGTGTCAGATGTCTGATGGATGTTCTGTGTTTCATGATTGATCTGTCCTCTTTCTTTGAATTTGCATAATAAAACATGCACGATCTGAACTCATTCAGTCTCTGCATGTCTTCCTGACATACGTTATTGATGGAACTACAATGAATCAGGTGCTTCAGCACCGCTGCCGGATTCCTTCCGACGCTATTATTCTAGAAAACCGGGTACCTGGTGTCAAATGCCTTTGAGGCATGAACATGCATGTGTTTTGAATATATCCCCGATGTGTATAAAATAGTATCAGTGAAAGGGGCAGGGATCATGAGAGATGGTGATGAACGTATCTTCGCTCCGGCAGATCTTGCCGGTATCCATTTGAATAACCGGATCATCCGTTCCGGCACCTTTGAAGGGATGTGCGATGAAGAAGGCAGGCCGACAAAACAGCTGGTGAAGCTCTATACTGACCTGGCTGATGGCGGTGTCGGGGCCATTATCACCGGTGCAATCGGGGTATCCAAAGCAGGTATGTCGCCATTTGCCGGCATGGGCATGCTGGATCAGGATTCCAATATCCCGCTGTACCGTGATCTCATACTGCAGGTTCATGCCCACAATACGCCGATCATTGCCCAGCTGTCGCATTATGGAAGATTCTCCGGGGGCCGTGATCATCAGCGTCTGGATAAATATACATCATCAGAAATCAAACTGATTATCCGTGAGTTTGCCGAAGCCGGAAGAAGGGCAGCGCAGTGCGGGTTTGACGGCATTGAACTGCAGTGTGCCCATGGCTATCTGTTAAGTGAATTTCTGTCCCAGTATGCAAACTACCGGGATGACCAGTGGGGCGGCACTGCTTTTAAACGGTTCCGGATTGTCGGCGAGATCATGTACGGTATCCAGCAGGAAGCGCCTGATATCCCGATTCTGATCAAGATGAACGGGGATGAGGAGCGCCATGCCGGAATGGATCCGACCAGTGCAGCTGAATACGCCATCATGATGGAAGATGCCGGTGCCTGTGCGATTGAGGTATCACGCGGACTGCGGGAGGATTTCTGCAGTACGATCCGCGGCGATGTCTGTTATGACCGGATTATTGAAGAAGATCCGACATTGAGGAAGATGCCGAAGCAGCTGCGCAGTTTTGCTGAACCGGTTGTCCATTCTCTCTATCATCCCTGGAAGCCGACCAGGCTGTATAACCTGAAAGCGGCGATGACAATCCGCAATGCAGTGCCGATCCCGGTGATCCTGAACGGCGGTGTCCATGACATGGATGAGATCCGCAAGGCACTGATCACGAAGCGTCTTGACTTTGTCACCATCTCCAGACCGCTGATCCATGATCCATGCCTGATCCAGAAGTACATGGAACAGCAGATGGATGTTTCCGGATGCCGTGAATGCAACCGCTGCTACAGCGGGATCATGAGCCATCCGCTGCAATGTGAGACTGCAGCGGAAGCAGTCAAAGAGAACAATTCTGAAGAACCAGATCAGCCAGACAGCAATAAATGATAGTATGCTGTTGATCAAAGACCGATTGAATGATAAGATGACTGCGTATAAAGGGTGGGAATGATGAAGATTACCAAAGATTCACCTGGGGCAATGATGAAAGTGATTAATCAGGAACTGCAGAAGGACTGTAATAATTCCCTGCGCAAACTGGATGTCACCGTATCGCAGATGGATGTGCTCATGGCACTTTCCGAACATGAAGACGGCCTCAACATGAAAGAACTGGAAAAGATCCTTCATCTCGCCCAGTCCACAACAGCCGGCATTGTCACAAGACTGGAACAGAAGCGCTACATTACCGGAAGCACAGATCCAGAAGACCGCAGAGTGAAGTATGTCAAAATCGCACCTGAAGGAATTAAGGTCTGCCAGGCATCCGGAAAGGATATGGTCCGTTCCAATGATCGTATTCTCAGCGGCCTGAGTGAAGCACAGCAGAAAGAGTTCTTGAAGCTGCTGAAGCAGGTCCGCGACAGCATCATCAAACAGTAAAGGCTTGAATCCCGCTGAACAGGCGGGATATTCAATGCCCGTAACAATCGCATGCGATTGAAAGGATGGAGAAGAACATGGATCGTTCCAAAACAGAAGAATTATTCGCAAAGGCATCCATCAAGGATGCAGTCATCAAGAATGCCGTACCTGCCATGCTGGCAATGATTATGGTATTGATCTACAACCTGGCAGATACCTTTTTTATCGGTCAGACGCATGATGCACTGCAGGTCGCTGCAGTTTCCCTTGCCACACCGGTATTTCTGATCTTTATGTCGGTCGGCAATGTATTCGGCATCGGCGGTACATCTGTCATTTCCAGGGCACTGGGCGAAGGCCGTCAAGAATATGCCCGGAAAGTATGCTCGTTCTGCATGTGGTCCTGTGTAGCGGTCGGTGCAGTCATGACCGTATGCTTTCTGTTTGGCATGGACTGGATCCTGAAAATTGTCGGTGCTTCCGAGAATACCTGGGAGTACACCAAAACCTATCTGACGATTGTCACCTGGGGCGGTATCTCCGTATTGATCTCCAACTGTTTTGCCAACATTGTCAGGGCAGAAGGCAAGCCGGGTCCGGCAATGGCAGGTCAGGTCATCGGCAATCTTCTGAATGTCATACTCGATCCGATTATGATTGTCGGACTGGGCTGGGGCATCAGGGGTGCGGCAATCGCAACCGTTATCGGCAATGTCGTGGCAGCAGTGTATTACATCCTGTTCTATCTGGCCGGCAAGTCATCTCTCAGTATTTCACCGAAGCACTTTGCAATGAATGACCGGATTCTGAGTGGCGTACTGGCAATCGGTATTCCGGCATCGCTTGGATCATTGCTGATGTCTGTTTCCCAGATCATCATGCAGCAGCGCATGGCAGCCTATGGCGATATGGCAGTTGCGGCAGCCGGCGTTGCACAGAAAGTCACCATGATCACCGGTATGATCTGTATGGGAATCGGCAATGGCGTTCAGCCGCTGCTGGGCTACTGTATCGGCGCCCATCTGTATGACCGGTTCAAGAAGTGTTTGAAGTTCTCCGTCATCTTTGCATTTATCCTGGCATCGTGCATGACGATTCTCTGCTATATCTTCACAGATCAGCTGGTCAGTCTCTTCCTCAGTGATGCTTCGGCATTCTCCTATGGCGTCCAGTTTGTGCGGATCCTTTTGACAACCAGTTTCCTGTTCGGTGTCTTCTATGTGCTGTGCAGTTCGCTGCAGGCAGTCGGTGCAGCAGTTCCGGCACTGATCGTCAATCTCAGCCGGCAGGGATTCATCTATATTCCGGCACTGTTCATCCTGCAGAGCATCTTCGGCTATTCCGGTTTGATCTGGGCCCAGCCGGCAGCGGATGTACTCTCCACAATTCTGGTCATTGTGCTGTATTTCCATACAGCAAAGAAAGTGCTGAAACATACGGAAGAAACAGAACAGGCGGCTGTTGAAGCCTGAAGTGCCTGTGCTATCATTTTGACAGGAGGAAACATTGATCATGAATATCACGGTCATGGCACCGATGGGCGCAGATAAGGTAAAGGAAGTGCTGTTGGCAAATGCTGATCCCAAATATACGTTTGTCAAAGCACTCGGAATCATGCAGACATATGTAGTGGAAGATCCGGAAGGCAAATACGGCGATCTGCCGCACTACACCAAAAAGCTGATCATGACAGCACTGGGTGCCAACTTCAACGTGGCAGTCAGAACAGAAGGATCCGCATATTGATTCCGGCGGGAAGACATGCTGAAACAGTGTGTCTTTTTCTCTGGAAATCAGTCGGATTGTGCATCGCCCGGAAGAGCGGTTCTCATGATATGATAGGGCGGTATTTAAAGGGGTGACTTTTTGTGAAACAGGAAGATAAAGAGTTATACGCCTATCTGGGTATTTCCTTCCTTGTCGGCTGGCTGCTGATGATCTACGGAATGTATCTTGGCGGCACATACTATACCATTTTTTCTTCAATCTGCATGTATGCTCCGATGATCGGGACCATTGCAATCCACAAGCTGAAAAAAGAACACTAGAAGCTGAAGCTCAAGGCAAAATGGAAACAGATCCTGCTTGCCATGTTCATGCCGGCAGTATTTACCCTGCTGGGCGGTGCTCTGTATTTCCTGATCTTTCCGGGATCCTTTGATTCCGGCATGGGTGCTTTGAAACAGGTGCTCGGCAGTTCTGCAGACACGACCAACCTGACTGATCTGATGATCTCCGAAGTCATTCTGGCGGTCACTCTGGCACCGTTCTTCAATGCAGTCTTTGCGATCGGTGAAGAAACCGGCTGGCGCGGCTACCTGACGCCGGAATTGAGCAGGCGGTTTGGCTATCGCAATGGCATTATCATCTCCGGTATCATCTGGGGTGTATGGCATGCACCGCTGATCATTCTCGGCGGCTATAACTATGGCATCGGCTACTGGGGTTCCCCATGGACCGGTGTACTGGCGATGTGCGTCTTTACAACAGCTGCCGGGATCTGTCTTTCCTGGCTGTATGAAAAGTCCAACAGTATCATTGTGCCGGCAATTGCCCATGGCGCACTGAATGCAGTTGCTGCACTGCCGATTTACTTCATGAAGTCTTATCCAACACACTATATACTGGGACCGATGCTGCCGGGATTGATTTCTGTGATTCCGATGGCACTGGCTGCAGTGCTTCTGCTGCGCAGGCACAAGCAGGGAGAGGAAATAAATGTCGAGTCCGACTATTGATATTGAAATTGCACAGAGTTCGCTGTTTCCAAAGACCATGCCGGTGAACAGCATCCTCGGCAATCATCTGAACTACGGTGTCTATCACAGCAACCAGCTGACACCGGAGCAGTTTGCCGAGAATGGCTTTATTGCCTACAATCCACAGATGATCGCAAGGGGAATCCGCGTTTACTGGCGGGCCCAGGAAAAACAGAAGATCACGCTCCATCTTTCGATTCCGACTTCTTCTGAAGAAATCAAAGAACTGTTTGATATGGTCGGCAGGATTACTGCTGTATGGAAAAGCAATACCGTCAAAGTTGGATCGCAGTATATCTATCCCCAGCTGCTGGATACCGTCATTGAGAAGTATCAGGCAGTCAATCTGAAGACCCTGCATGAAGTGGGGCTGACGGTACTGGATGGAAGCCGCGGCTTGATGATTATGGGCTGTGCCATGCACCGGCTTGTCATCGGCAAGCACGAAGCGGATTATTTCTGGTCCGGAACAGATACTGATGCATTCCGTGACTGGATGAATGAACGCCAGAGTGTCAATGCAATTCTCAGTGAACCGGAGATCTATGAACCAAAGGATCATATCGGTGCCAAGGTCGGAGAGTATTCTGTCTACAGCGGCATTCCGACGATCTTTCCGAAGCATCCTGCTGTTCCGAACAAATACTATGATTTCAAAACCGGCAGGCCGATGTTTGAGGTCAGCTTTTACCGGGTGCGTTTAATCGATCAGGAAACACCGGTTGGCTATCTGACATTCCAGGAGTTCATGCGTGAACTGCCGGCAGATTCCTGTGATTACTATGACGCAGATGACTATCTGATCAGATCACTGACCAGAGAAGAACTGGGCCAGATGGTACAGCGCGCAAAGGACAAGGCGAAACCGCATGCTGCTGAAGAGTAAAACAGAACAGCTGTCACTGAAGACCATGGACCTTGGTCTTGCCTTGAGCAGCTATGAAAACTGGATGTCTGATCCGGATACGGTCTCTACTTATTCCTGGAATGTGTTTCCGCATGAAACAGATGCGGCACAGTACATTCTGGAACGGGCCCCGTATCTTGAAAGCGACCGTTTCTTTGACTGTGCAGTCATGCAGGCGAGTCAGTCGATCGGTGAATTCACCGGCAGCTATTCCCCGGTGCGCAATGTCATTGATGCCGGCTTCTCCATCGGTTCAAAGCACTTTGATGCATCAATGCTGGAGTTACTGCTGAAGGAAGCGTTCAGCGAACTGTTTGCACTGACACACGCAGAATCCATTCAGGTGGTTGCCGGAAAGAACAGCAGGACCATCCAGGTACTGGAAGGATGCGGCTTTACAGCATCTGAAGAACTGTTCCGATTCAACGAACATACCGCAGTCAAAGAACCGACCGTGCGATACGTACTGCACGGCTGATACAGCACTTTTAGAAAGCAGGATATTATGGCACTCTTTGCAATCGGCGATCTGCATCTTTCGTTTCAGACAGATAAATCCATGGATACCTTCGGCGGTGTATGGGTGAATCACGAACAGAAAGTGATCGAAAACTTCAATGCGGAAGTCAAGCCGGAAGATACCCTGGTACTGGTCGGCGACCATTCCTGGGGCAGGAACCTTGCCGAGTGCCAGACAGATCTGGAGTTTATTGAAGCACTGCCGGGCCGCAAGATACTGACCCGCGGCAATCATGATATGTTCTGGGAATCCGGCAAGACCCACAAACTGAATACCATGTTCAAGGGCAAACTGGAGTTTCTGCAGGGGCAGTATTTCTGCACCTACAACGATGTTGCCCTGGTTGGCACCAAGGGCTATACCTATGAAGGTTCTGATACCCCGGATCATGCGGCCATGCTGGTCGATCGTGAGATGGACCGTCTGCAGCAGTCATTTGAAGCGGCCAGAAAAGCCGGCTATACCCGTTACATTGTCTTTCTGCATTATCCGCCCACCAGTATTCTGGAAGAAGAATCCGGATTTACTGCACTGTGTGAACACTACCATGCCGAGCAGGTGGTCTATGCCCACTGCCATGGGGAAGAACGCTTCCATGATTCCATTGAAGGAAACTTCCACGGCATTGAATACTCGCTTGTTTCAGGCGATAGTCTGAACTGGCATCCAAAGAAAATTCTCGACTGAATTTTGGAAGGAGAATCCAATGACGCAGAAGAAACGTGTACATGTAACTTCAGAGACACTGAGAACGTTTGCCAGGGGAGAGATATCTTTCGCAGACATGATTGAGATAGAACCATTGGATCAATCACTGCCGGAAGTAACTTATGATACCTACCGGATGACACTGGATGATTTTGATGCGGCACTGAAACACTTTTCCAAAGAGGAATCCAGGGAAGACCTGCTGGAGTGGGAAGCAGTGATCACCACTGAACATGAACCGGCCTGTCAGGCACTGCAGGTCTTTGATACAATCCGCAGAAGCACCTGTGACAAAAAAGGATACCCGTGTCTTCCCGTCAGTGATGAAGATGTCATCCTGATGATTGTCAGCGGGATCATCGAAGATGAAAATGAGGATGATGATGATGAAGATGGGCAGATCAGTAAAGATATCCTGATGTCTGCGCTTGGCGTCAGTGAAGATGAATATGCCGGTCTTATGGCCGGTCTGGAATACGACGATGAACGGCTTGAAGAATACCGTGAATTGATTTCGGATGTCCGAAAGAACCGGTCCAAGAAAGAAGATCAGTGGGAATTCCCGGAACAGGTGAAGGATGATTTCATTGAACGGATCCAGGACTGGTTTGAAGATGGCGGCTCAGTGCCGGCGCATCTTGTTTCGCTGTACATTACTTACGTAGAGGATCTGGCAGAAACGGAAGATGTGGATGCCCTGGAAGCACTGGCCTATGGCTATGCCGGCGGCAATCAGGCATTTCCATGTGACTGGAAACAGGCCAATGGCTATTTTGAAGAACTGCTGCGAGTCACCAGAAATCCGGAATATGGAGTACAGCTTGGCAAGATCGCTGCTTCCGGCTGTCTGAAGAAAAATCAGAAACCGGATTATGAGCAGGCATTCAGATATTACACAGCGGCAGCGCTGAACGGCAGTATTGAAGGCAGACTGTGTCTTGCGGATATGTATAATTCCGGAGAGTATGTAAAAGAAGATGTAGCAACCTGTTTCACAATTCTGGATCAGCTCATCAGGGATTCACAGAAAGCATTCCTGGATGGCAGTCCGGATTCCCTGCTGCCGGAGGTTGCGACCAGACTTGCTCTGCTCTTTGAACAGATGGCAGTGAACGAAGATGATACAGATTCCTACGAGTATCTGGCAATGCATTATCTTCTGCAGGCAGCCTATGCCGAACGTCAGCGCAGAATGCTTGGCGAATCCGATCCCTGTGAAGGAACGGAAGAAACGATCAATGACGCACTGCAGCGTCTGGGCAGTCATGTCAAGGTGTCTGCAGGAATGAAACACTTCAGATGCAGCTATCCAGGTTATCTGCAGGATATGCTGACCTATGGCCTGCTGGAGATGCGGGTCAGTGATGTCAGCGGCGGCAGGCTGGAACTGCAGTTCAGCCGTCCGAAAGAGGAGTACAGCCGGCGTGATCTGCTGGTGATTATGCCGGATCTCTGTTATTGCAGCGAACAGCACATGCTGAAGATCCAGTGCAGTCCTGCAACTTCCAAAGTCAAAGAAGGACAGATCTTTATCATCAACAGTATCGAACCGGCAAATGGCTCTGACAGCGGCGTTGTGTTCAATTCCTTTGGCAGAAAAGTACTGCAGATTACAGATCCTGGATTCAAATGTGAAATGAATCCGAATGGCTTCTTTGCCAAACCCAGGGCATATAAAACGGAATCATCAGGAAAGAAGAAAAAATGATGGACTACGAGACATTGAGACAGGAGATTGAACAGTTCAACAAAGACCGTGATTGGGATCAGTTCCACTCCGCAGAGAATCTGGCCAAGTCAATTTCCATTGAGGCGGGAGAACTGCTGGAATGTTTCCAGTGGGACGGCAGACACTTTGATCAGGCGCATACCAAAGAAGAACTCTCTGATGTATTGATCTACTGCATTCAGATGGCTGATACGCTGCAGATTGATCTGCTGGATACCGCCCATGCCAAGATGCAGCAGAACGCCGCAAAATATCCGGTCAAACTGGCAAAGGGAAACGCAAAGAAATACAGTGATCTCTGATTGCATGGCGTCAGAAATCATGGAACAGATGCTTCACTTGTGATAAAACTATTGGTGTTGAAAAGCAGACCGGCATTGCTTTTGGGTCTGCTTTGTTTTGGAAGGAGCGCACAGCAATGAGCAAGTTTGAAATTACCAGTGACTATTCCAGTCTTTCCCTGGATGATGAAGAACAGATCACGTTAAAATCAAAAAGCACTCATTTTCTATCCGTCAGTTTTACACCGGATGACCTGGAATCTCTCCGCTTCCGTAAAGCAGCAGAGAATCAACCTGGATATATCAGTTTTCATATGAATGACGGCCGCGTGCTGCTGGGCCGGTTTGGCGAAGCAGAGAAGAATCAGTACCGTCAGTTCTTTCTGGCAGTCAGGGATGTACTGCTGTCTGATATCGATGAAGCTGCAGGCACTGAAGCAAGTGAATCAACACCGGATATGGCTGAGACGAAAACGGTACTGATGCCAAACCTCAATGCGGCAGGGGAGCCGATCATCAATGCACCATCGTCTATTGCACAGGCAGAAGAAGAAACTGTAACAGAAACAACGGTACAGCCTGAGGAAACAGAACAGCCTGAAGCTGAACCGGAGGAGCAGGAAGTGGAAGAAGCACCTGCAGAAGAACCGGAAGATACACCTGAAGAAACACAGTCTGATGAAGACTACGCGGTAGATGAAGACGAACCCGCAGAAGAATCAGAACCGGAAGCGGAAGAACCAGATGAACCAGAGGAACCATCCGGTTCAAGGCATCACATGAATCTCATGATTCTCTTTGCGTTTATCCTCGGCCTTGTCTATTCCGTCTTCCTGATTGCCTATTACGGAGGATTCTCCGGTGATCTGATCACGAAGTATTCCACCCTGGGCGATTACATGAGTTTCAACCGCAGCTTTATCAGCCCGCATGCACTCTGTGCTGTCTTTGCGACTGTGTTTGCCGGACTTGCACTGCTGAAGGATCAGCCGTGGTGTGCGCTGGCATCTTCGGTATTGTATTTTGCTTCAGCGGCAGTCTTTCCGCCGTATGTCTTCTTTGTCATCATTGAAGCAGTGTTCTGTCTGATTGGTTTCTTCCAGCTGAAAAAGGTAAAACAGAGAGAATCCAAGAACTTCAAACTGCACTGGATCTATGCAATGGATGCAATGCTTGGCGCACTGGCTGCAGTTGCCCTGGTATGCATGTTGGCATCTTCCTTCCTGGATTCCCGCACCTCCAACAAAGCATACGCAACCGCGTCTGCCTCTGCTTCTGCAGTAAGTGAAACCGCTGCACCGTCGCAGGAAACAGCGAATCCTTCTTCCACTGCTGCAGGAACCGACAACCTGGATGAATACAGCCGGATTACCCTTGGCGATACCGCAAACAGCGGTGAGGGCGGAACCACGTACGCAAGTGTTTCGGCATTTCTTGGAACGCCTGTTTCCAAAGTGGACAGCAGTACTGCAGATGTCTCCAACATCTCCTATACCTGGTATGATTCCATGCTTGGTGAAAATGCGTCCTATACCATTACCTTTATCAATGACATGGCTGTCAACAAGAGCTATGCAGGCTTCAGCAGTCTGAATACAGATACCGTGATTACTGCAGATCAGTACAATGCCGTGGCAACGGATGGAACACTCTCCTATGATCAGGCAGTATCACAATTCGGCCAGCCGGACAGTGAATCAGAATCACTGATCGATGGTACAGACAGCCGCTATGTCTCATGGACCAATACAGAGACTGCCGGTGCCTCGATCTCCATTACCTTTACCAACAACATGGCAACTGACAAGTCTTCCTACGGTCTCTGATCACAGGAATTGAACAGGTATTTATAAAATACAGCAGTGCGTTCTTCATCGCTCATGAAGGATGCACTGCTGTTTTGAGATACTTATTCCGGCAGCGGTTCTTTCTTGCCGGGATCAATGGTACTGACAATCATGGTACGGCTGATTTTTTCATACCAGTATGGATGCTGCGGTTTGAAGATACGCAGGATGATTTCACCGAAGAAGATGACCCAGACAATCACTGACAGAAGATTGATGAGATCCAGAACGGTCTGCAGGATGCCGGTTGACTGACCGGCTGATGCAGAAAGAGTGACACTGGCAAATAACAGGGCAAGCAGTCCGTATCTCAGGGTGATCTTCCAGAAGGATGCCGGTTTTTGATCACTGCCTGCCACCTGCAGGTTGCAGATGATCTTGCCAGGTGATACGCCATGGCCCAAAAGGGCATACAGCCACATGATCAGCAGGAACAGATCCATTGCATAATCGCCGCTCAGATGCAGATTGAACTGCAGCAGGATCAGCTGGAAGGCAGAGTAGACCAGCAGGTACAGCAGGAAGTCCACACTGTCAGCCGCGGCTCTTCTGAGAAAGGAGACATTGACGCTTCTGGCAATGGATTGGGAGTCAAGGTGACGTCTGCTTGGCAGAAAGAATGTGAAGATCGGTGCGATTACCCAGCCGATCGTTCCGCCCAGTGTATTGCAGATCAGATCATCCGCATCAAAGGTGCGGTAAGGTGCCGGATAGTAGCCGTACAGTCCGCTCAGCTGGGTCAGTTCATAGAACAGGCTCAGTAGGAAACTGAACAGCACTGTCTTCTTCAAACTGTATTTGAAGTAATAGCGCAGGAAGATGCCGAACGGAACTGTCATCAGTGTATTGAATGCCAGCTGCAGGAAGGAAAAACTCTTGAAGAATTTCAGCAGTGAGGACAGCGTTCCATCAAACGGATGTTTCTGGAAATATTCAATCGTGTTGTTGAATGGCATCGGTTCAAAATGCTTTTCAAAACTGAAGAGAGAAAGATTACTTTTATCTGGCAGCGGCAGGATGATCAGGAAGTAGGCTGCCAGCATGTAGAAGATGAAGGCATAGACAATCAGAACCCGCATCCAGTGAATGGATCCGTAATGATGATACTGGTACAGGATGAAGGGCAGGGTGATCACTGCCGCAAGCAGCGGAAATGCCACAATTGCAGTTTTGATGGAACTCAGATAACTGGTCAAAGCAGTGTTCCTCCTTTTCTTGTCTGTGACGTAAGAATTATAGCCGAATCACTGCTGTCAGGTGTATGATGATAACAACATTTTCCTTTCATTTTTGTAAGGGCAGCGGGGGTAAAAACTGTGAGAGACAAACGGCGTTCCATCATTATCGGCTTTACGTTATTTTCCATGTTTTTCGGTGCGGGAAACCTGATCTTTCCGCCACATCTTGGCTTGAGATCCGGCTCTTCCATGCCATGGGCAATGCTGGGAATGCTGATCACTGCTGTTATCATGCCGATTCTGGCTGTGTTTGCCGTATCAAGACACGGCAGCCTAACCAACCTTGCCAGCCGCATCCATCCTCTCTTTGCCCTGGTCTTTACCATCCTGGTGTATCTGTTGATCGGGCCCTGTGTGGCAATTCCCCGTACGGCATCTACCAGCTATGAAATGCTGGTGTCTCCGCTGGTCAGTGAGTTTGGCTGGAATGGCAGTGTGCTGCAGATTGTCTATGCGGCAGTCTTCTTTACCCTGGCATCCATTGCCGCACTGCGTCCCAACAAACTTCACCACATTCTCGGCCGGATCATGACTCCGGTGCTTCTGATCATGATCACGGTCATCTTTATCGGTACGGCATTGAATATCAATACAGCAGCTGCTGCTCCGGCGGCAGAATACGCATCGCATCCATTCATTGAAGGCTTTGTGTGCGGCTATCAGACACTGGATATCTTTGCGGCATTGAACTTCGGCATTGTACTCACACTGAATATCCAGGATATGGGCATCACAGATCCGCGTCAGATTGACCATGAAACCAAGAAGGCCGGTGTGACTGCCGGGATCCTGCTTGGCGTTGTCTATCTTGCCATGGCTTATATCGGCATGGTGATGAGCAGCCGGCTTCCGGATGCGGCAAACGGTGCAGAGATACTGAATGCGGCAGTCTATGCAGTCTTCGGTTCCTGGGGACAGAAACTTGTCGGAGTGGTATTCCTGGTTGCCTGCTTTGATGTCTGCACGGGCCTGCTGTCCTGCACTTCAAGATACTTCTATCAGCTGCAGCCAAAACTGTCTTATCGGAAATGGCTGGTGCTGTTTACATTGTCTGCGTTTATCATCTCCAGCATGGGCCTGAACTTCATTCTGAACATGGCACTGCCGGTTCTGGAAGTACTGGCTCCGATTGCGATTATCCTTGTCATCATCGGCCTGATTCTCAAGCCGAAGAAGCTGTCGGCAGAAACCGGAAAATGATACTGACCTGTGATAAACTGATCTCATGTTGAAAAAAACACTGATCCCTGCAATTCTTTCGGCAGTGCTGCTGTCCGGCTGTGATCCGATCCGGATCCCGGACTGGCTGAATCTGACGGACGGCGATACGATCGTCATTGAGCCAACTGCCGGTACGCTTTACCATACCGAACAGGATGTACCGGACCATGACAGCAATACGGATTACTACTATGCCCAGCTCTCCAGCGAAGAGCAGGGTGCTTATGATCTGATTGCGGCAGGATGTTCTTCCTACAGCGGTGAGATTACCCTGAATCCGATTTCCATGGATTCCTTTTACAAGGCACAGGCTGCCTATACGTATGATCACCCGGAAGTATTCTGGCTGCACAGTTTCACGATCAGTTCCGTCAATGATCAGGCAGTTGGGGTAACCTACACCATGCAGGATGACTATCAGAGTATTTCAGAGAACATCCAGAACATGGCAGATGAGATCATTGCCGGGATCCCGGCCGGATCCAGCACCTATGAACAGATCAAGTATTTCTATGACTATCTGGTCAATACCGTAGACTACCAGGATGCGGATGATGAGATTGACCAGGATATCCGCAGTGTATTCCTGAATCATTCCTCGGTCTGCACCGGCTATACCCGGGCATTCCAGTATCTGTGCGATCGGGCAGGAATCTGGTGCACCATGGTGTCCGGTACGGTCAATGACGGCGTCGGGCACAGCTGGAATCTGGTACGGATTGATGATCACTACTACTGGGTTGATGTGACCTGGGGCGATCCGGTCTTTACAGATGCAGATGTGAACATGATTGACTACAATTATCTGTGTGTCAGCGATTCGCAGCTGTTGACTTCGCATGTACTGGATCATGGTATCCGGATGTCCAACTATGAATCGGATTCCGTCTTTACCTATCCGGAATGCGACGATGATTCACTGAACTACTTCAAACTGAACGGCAGCTGGTTTGACAGCTATGATGTCAGTACCGTGAAGCAGTATATTGCTTCAAAGATCCAGTCCAATGATACAGAACAGATCGATATCAAGTTCGCGGATCATGATTCCTATCAGGCAGCCTATACGGATCTCTTTGATAACGGCGTGCTGGTCGGCCTGTTGAAACTGTATTATCACCAGGGCTGTTCCTACAGCTATACCACCGATGAGGCAGCGGATTATATCAGGCTGTCCATCACCTCCAACTAGAAAGCGGGATGTTGCATGATGGAAGGATTTCGCAGAGAACTGAATTTCCGTGAATTGGGCGGGATCCAGGTCAAAGACGGCAGAAGGGTCAAGCACGGCTGTTTCTACCGCTCTTCGCCGATCGCTTCAATGAACGCGGAAGAACAGAAGACACTGAGCAGTCTTGGCATCAAGGTGATACTTGATCTGAGAAGTGACTATGAAGCAGAAAAGGCACCGGATCCAGACGTGATTGGTGCGGAATATATCAAGGCCAGTGCGGCCATGGACTTCTCTGGCCATGAGGTGGATTTCTCACCGGAAGAGATGGAGCAGGCACTGAAAAACGGAACACTTCCTGCTGAAACAATGAGTGCCGGCATGAGACAGATGTACAGCCGGATGCCATTCAATAATCCGGCCTGGACAATTCTGTTTGACTGCCTGAAACAGGACCGTGTACCGATGCTGTACCATTGCTCGGCTGGCAAGGACCGTACCGGAACCGCATCTGAACTGATCCTGCTGGCACTGGGTGCTGAGGATCAGGCAGTGCTGGATGATTATATGATGTCCAATGTCTATCGCAGCGCACAGATTGAAGCACTGATGAACATGCAGAAAGATACGATCACTGCCCATCCGGAATACCGGGCTGTATTCCAGTCCTGGGAAGGGGTATTGAAAGAAAATATGATTGCTTCCCTGCAGGCAATCATCAAGAGCTATGGCACATATGAAGCATATTTTCTTGACCAGTTCGATCTGGATCAAAACGGGCTGGATCATCTGAGAGATCTGTATCTGGAATAGGAGTCTATGTCTGAACTGAATTCGTACTTTCGCAGTGAACTGAATCTGAGAGATCTTGGCGGATATGTGATGGAAGACGGCCGTCGGATCAAGTCAGGGATGATCTACCGCAGCGGCGGTCTTTTCCTGATGAATGAATCTGAGATTGAACACTTGAATGCACTGCATCTCAGGACCATTCTCGATCTGCGGACCCAAACCGAAGCCAGCAGACGGCAGGATCCGCTGCCGCAGGGGGTACAGTATCTGCAGGCCAGCGGTGTACTCAACAAGTACGGAAAAGAGATTGACTTCTCACCCAGCGGCATGCGGCAGAATGGTGAAGAGGGAAAGGCACAGCTTTCTTCCCTGAAGCATTACTACATGGAGATGCCTTACGATAACGGTGCGTTCCATCTGTTGTTTGAAGAACTGCTGAAGCAGGCTGCACCATTGCTGTTCCATTGCGCATCTGGAAAAGACAGAACCGGTGTTGCGGCCATGCTGGTGATGAAAGCACTCGGGGCAGGCGATGAAGTGACCATCCAGGACTACATGCTGAGCAACGTATACCGGCGCCATCTGATTGAAAAGGCAGAACTGAAAGACGGCGAAGAGATGAAGAACGATCCGGTCTTTGCCGAACTGATTCACATGCAGAAAGGCGTCAGTGAAGAGATCGGCTGGATGGTGCTGAATGGCATCATTGCCCGCAGTCACAGTTATGAACAGTTCTTCCAGGAACAGTACGGACTGGATTCTTCAAAATTAAATGAGTTGAGGAATGATTATCTTGAATAAAATCAGCCGGCGAATCCGGCTTTTTCTTCGCTATAATGAAAGCAGAGTCATAACAATTACAGGGGGAGTGTTTATCTATGGGATTTCCAAAAGGGTTTTACTGGGGCGGTGCGACCGCAGCCAATCAGTGTGAAGGTGCCTGGGACACAGATGGAAGAGGCCCGGCAGTTTCCGATTACCTGACGGCCGGAAGTGTTTCCAAACCCAGATGCATCACATACCGTCTGATGGATGGTACTGAGGGAAGATGCCCGCAGTTTGATCCGCTGCCGCAGGGCGCAAAGCGGGCCATCCTGGATGATGTCTATTATCCGTATCATGAAGGTATTGATTTCTATCATCACTACAAGGAAGATATCGCACTGTTTGCCGAGATGGGATTCAACATGTTCCGTATGTCCATCTCCTGGAGCCGTATCTTTCCAAAGGGCAATGAGGAAGAGCCGAACCAGGCCGGTCTGGACTTCTACCGCAGTGTCTTTGAAGAATTGCAGAAGTACCATATCGAACCGCTGGTGACCATCTCGCATTATGATCTGCCGGTGTATCTGGAAGAAGAATGCGGCGGCTGGAGCGACCGCAGGCTGATTGATGCGTTTGATCATTACACGGATACGATCTTCCGTGCCTACAAAGGTCTGGTGCACTACTGGCTGACCTTCAATGAAATCAACTGCATGATGATGTTTACCAGGTTCTCTGCCAACCCATCCAAGAATGAGATGCGCAAGGTACTGCAGTCACTGCATCATCAGTTTGTTGCGAGTGCGCGGGTAGTCACCCGGGCCCATGAGATTGATCCGAAGAATATTGTCGGCTGTATGATCGGCGGCGGACCTTCATCCTATCCGCTGACCTGTGATCCAAAGGATGTACTGAAGAACCAGAATGAACTGCAGGATTATACTTACTACTGCAGCGATGTGATGTGCCGCGGCAGATATCCTTACTACACCAGAAGACTCTGGAAGAGCTGCGACTTCTCACTGACTTCACAGATTTCGGATTTTGATGATCTGGCTAAAGGAACTGTGGACATGGTGACCTTCTCCTATTACAGCACGCAGTGTGTGACAACCCACGAAGGATCAGAAACTGCCGGCGGAAATTTTGCGATGGGTGCGAAGAATCCTTATCTGCAGTACAGCGAGTGGGGCTGGTCACTGGACCCGGACGGTCTCAGAATTGCCCTGAATGAATACTATGCAAGATACGGTCTGCCGCTGATGGTGGTGGAGAATGGCCTAGGCGCAGCTGATACGCTGGAAGCCGGCGGGATTGTCCATGACCCATACCGGATTGACTATCTCCGTCAGCATATCCAGGCAATGAAAGATGCCATTGAAACAGACGGCGTGGATCTGCGCGGTTATACGCCATGGGGATGCATTGATCTTGTTTCGGCAGGCACCGGCGAGATGAAGAAACGCTATGGCTTTATCTATGTCGACCGCAATGATGACGGCTCCGGTACACTGGCAAGATACCGCAAGGATTCCTTCTTCTGGTACCAGAAAGCAATCGCTTCCAATGGGGCAAAACTCTGAAATCGCTTACATGCATGCATTTGCATTCTCGCCCAGATAGAGTAAGATAATAACTCGTTCCAAAGGAAAAGGAGGAGACACACATGATTATTACCGTAACGCTGAACCCATGTATCGATTACTACATCCATGTCAACGCACCGCTGATGGAAGATGAAGTCAACCGCGGCAGTGAAGAACAGTTCAAGGCAGCCGGCAAAGGACTCAAGGTCTCCAGATTGTTATCTGAACTCGGAATCCCCTCAACGGCAATTGCCGTACTGGGCGGATTTACCGGAAAATACATTGAGCAGTGCTTTGCCTCAGATCCATTGATCCGTCTGGCACCGGTGAAAGTGAATGGCGTCAACCGCATCAACATGAAAGCCTGGATGGATGAATCCAAGGCACTCTGCATCAACGGCGAAGGGCCGGAAGCGGACAATGTCACCAAGTCCGTGGTACTCAGCCAGCTGCACCGCACGATGCCGAATGACTGGGTACTGCTGTCAGGCTCCATGATGAAGGGCTTCGATGATGACTTTCTGAAAGAGGCTGCGGAGACCGTCCATGCCCATGGCGGCAATGTCGTCTTTGACATGGAGCAGGCTTCCATTGAAGTGATGAAGCAGTGCCATCCGGAACTGATCAAGCCGAATCTTTATGAGTACAACAAACTGCTGGGCAGAGATGATATCACTGCCGCCAACCTTGGTGAGCACCTGGCAGAAACAGCCGGAATTGCAAAGTTCCGTCTGATCTCCTGCGGCAAGGACGGTGCAGTGCTGGCCACCCCGGAAGGTGACTTCTGGATGGATCAGCCCCATGATGAGATGGTCAACAAGGCCGGTGCAGGCGATGCCATGCTGGCAGCGTTTGTCGGCAGTATTGCCAAGGGCAGAACGCTTTCTGAATCACTGCTCTGGGCAGGGGCAGCCGGAAATGCGGCCGCGAGCACCCTGGACCAGGTCACCGAAACACTGGTGGAATCGTATCTTGAACACATCCGTGTTTACCAGAAGTAATCGATCGATTCAAGACTGCCTTCGGGCAGTTTTTTTGATGTCCTGATATGAGATAATACAGCAGGAAGAAACGGAGTGACTCATATGCAGGGAAACTATCCCGTTATTACATTGTGCGGCAGTACCAGATTCAAGCAGGAGTTCATGGAAGTGCAGAAACAGCTGACCCTGCAGGGCGTCATTGTCATCACGGTCGGACTGTATGGCCACGCTGGCGATGAAGAAGTATGGGAAGGTATGTCGGAAGATACCCTGACCAGAACCAAACTCATGCTGGATGATATGCATAAGCACAAGATTGACATGGCAGATGGCATCTTTGTCATCAACAAGAACGGCTATATCGGTGATTCCACCAGATCTGAGATTGCCTATGCCCGTGCCCATGGCAAGACCGTACAGTATCTGGAACCTGAAAACGCCTCTTTTTAGGGGCGCTTTTTATATCTTAATGTTTTCTTAAAAGTTCTCCGTCTGTTTTCTTAAACAGCGGATCAGTAGAATAAAAGTGCAGGGGGAATCTTAAATGTCTTGTGTATTGATCGTGGATGACGACAGTGATATCGTCGAAGCTTTGAAAATCTATCTATCTTCAGAGGGACTGGAGCTGCTTTCGGCATCAACCGGAAAACAGGCACTGGATGCCGTCAGTGAACATCAGGTAGATCTTGTGCTGATGGATATCATGATGCCGGAAATGGATGGCATTACAGCCGTTGCCAAACTTCGGGCGGCAAATGCCAATATGCCGATCATCCTGCTGACTGCCAAGAGTGAAGATTCCGACAAACTGCTGGGATTGAATATCGGGGCAGATGACTACATCACCAAGCCGTTCAATCCGGCTGAAGTGGTTGCCAGAGTGCGTTCCCAGCTGCGCAGATATACCCGGTTCGGCTCCCAGGTGCAGAATGAAGAATCCAAACATCTGAGGATCGGCGGCATCTCGCTGAATGATTCCAG
Source organism: Solobacterium sp. (assembly GCA_022486935.1). Classification (GTDB taxonomy): domain Bacteria; phylum Bacillota_I; class Bacilli_A; order Erysipelotrichales; family Erysipelotrichaceae; genus Bulleidia. Next base: position 35,823 of record JAKVJO010000001.1, read on the forward strand.
CAAGACGGTCACCGTGGATGAAGCACCGGTGTCATTGACGCCGATGGAATACGGAATCCTGAAGATGCTGATGGAGCATCCGGGAAAGGTATTCTCTTCAGAAGAAATCTACCGGGAAGTATGGAAGGGCGATCCGATTGCCAATGACGGCGTGGTCGCAGTCCATATCCGGCATTTAAGGGAAAAGATTGAAATTACCCCGTCAGAGCCAAGATATCTGAAAGTGGTCTGGGGCCAGGGGTACAAGATGGAGGATTCAAATGGACGATAAAAAATATACGATCAGCGGAAGTTTCTGGGCAAAGTTCCTGTCAGTGGTTCTGTTATGTGCACTTGGGGCAGGCATTGTCTATACCGGATTCTCTTATATCTTCCTGCTGCAGTGCGATACAGACTCCGGTGTCAGTGATTATCTTGATTCCAGTGAATGCGTGCAGCAGATGCAGCAGCTCTCCAGAGATATTGTCAGTGACTATACCTATTCCGGAACAGAATACACCCAGGCAAATTACAGCCTGGATATTACCAGCATGCATTACACACTGTATGAAAAGCAGGCTGATGGCAGCTATGCCAAAGTGGATACCAACGATCAATTGTCTGCGTCCTATACGAATTCTTCGACATTCTACTTTGCCAATATCAAAGACTACGGGATCTGCTATTACCGTACGGAACCAACGGATCTCACAGAAGGCAGGATCTACAAAGTCGATGCGGCAGTAACCAAACCATTTACTGCCAATGACGGGTTCAAGGCAAATGAAGAACTGTTCACCAGACTCTATGGAAACAGATCCGGGATCCAGGTCGGACTGCCGGTGCTTGGCTGTTTCTTCCTTGTCATTCTGGTATTCCTGTTCTGTGCTGTTGGCCATCGTAAAAACAGCGCGGAGATTCACCGTACCTGGGTCGAGCGGATTCCGTTTGAACTGATGATCGGATTCTCAGTGCTGATGGATATGATCAGTATGTCCATGATGCAGAATATCGCAGACAGCACCAGCGGGTTCTTCGGTACTGCATTCAATACAACGGTGTATGGATTCATTCTGGCATTGATGCTGGCGGGTCTTTGTACACTCGTCACCTTGACGACGCTGGCAGTCCGGATCAAGTCCCACACGTTCTGGAAGAGCACGTTTGTCGGGATGCTGGTAATCCAGCTTGGCAAATGGCTGAGTATGATTTCACTGGTGCCGCGTACCGCACTCATTGTCGGCGGCGTGCTGCTGCTGGAAGTGATCCTGCTGAGTGTTCATGAAGTAGGTATGAGTCTATTCCTGGATGCAGTGATCGGTGCTTATCTGATCTACTGTGCAGGCGAAACCAAGAAAATCGAAGCAGCCGGAAGACAGCTGGCATCCGGCAATCTGGATTATCGGATTGCAGATACTTCCAGACTCAGCGGGGTATACAAGCGCCATGCTGAGGATCTCAACTCCATCGGCGATGGCATGAAGGAAGCGGTCAACCAGCAGCTGAAGTCTGAACGGCTCAAGACCGAACTGATCACCAACGTTTCCCATGATATCAAGACTCCGCTGACCAGTGTCATCAACTATGTAGACCTGCTGCGCAAGGATCATACTCCCCAGCAGGAACAGCAGTATCTGGAAGTGCTGGACCGCCAGTCCAAGCGTCTGAAGAAACTGACAGAAGATGTCGTGGAAGCGTCCAAGGCTTCCTCCGGCAATGTGGAAGCACAGTTGATTCCGGTCAATGTCCGGGAGATTCTGGAACAGTCGATCGGTGAATACCAGGACCGCCTGAGTGCCGGAAAGCTCAATGTCATCATGAGTGTCAAAGGGGAGCCGCTGTATGCGCTGGCAGATGGACGTCTGTTATGGCGGGTCATGAGCAATCTGCTCTCCAATCTCTGCAAGTACGCCATGCCCGATACAAGAGTCTATCTGAATGCTGAACGCACCGATGATCACAGGATCAGTATCACGTTGAAGAATATCTCATGTGAGCCGCTCAATATCAGTGAGGAAGAACTCATGCAGCGGTTTGTCAGGGGAGATGCTTCAAGACATACGGAAGGAAGCGGCCTGGGACTCTCCATTGCAGAAAGTCTGACCAGACTGATGAAGGGCACATTCCACATTACGATTGACGGCGATCTCTTCAAGGCCGAGATCCAACTGGAAGAAACAGCTCCAGCAGTGCCTGTCAATTCTCCAACTTCAGATTCTTCCATTGATGTCCACTTTGATGAACACAAAGACACCCAGCCGGAAGTCCAGCCAGCACCATCAGATCCAGAACCTGCCAAGACAGAGGAAGTACCGCCAGTCAAACCGGTAGAACCTGAGAAAGAGCCTGAACCTGAGCAGACAGATGAAGTCAAAACACCTGAACCTCAAAACAGTGCTGAAGCTGAGGCAGAAGACACAAAACCTCAGACTTCCAGAGAGACAGCTGAACCAACCGAAAAACCAGAAGAAAATAAGGAATCAGAATGAGTTTGTGAAAGCAGGGAAGCAATTCTCTGCTTTTCTTTGAAAAAGAGTGCGGGTGTACATTGCAGTGTACATCCAGAATCAGACAATGAACTATTCTATTCCTGCGAGGTGATGATATGAATAACAACAGAATTGAAACAGAACTGCCGCTGATCCTGAAGGGCGGTCCCAGGGAACTGAGCCCGGAGCAGATGGTCGGATTGATCGGCTGCTGTGAAGAGGGGATGAGTGCAGAAGACTGTGCAGATCAGCTGCAGACGGACGCTGATACTGCCGCCTATTGGTATGCATGCCTGAAAGACGCACTGCAGACAGGCCTCAGTATGACGATGGGAAGTGCTGCAGTTTGAGCCGTAACTGTCAGCTTTCCGGCACAAACATGAAGGAAGCGGTCGATGGGGAACTGTCGGCAGTCAGCCTGCTTTCTGATCCGCAGAAAGTGAAACTGCGGGAATGCTACCTGCAGCAGAATACCGTAGAGAGTACAGCCTATAAACTGTCCATGGATCCGCTGATTGTCCAGATGCTGTACTACCGCCTGAGTATCGCCTTATCAAGACAGGCCTTTGCGTCCATCCAGTAGCAGGGTTTTCAAACAGGTTTCATGTCTGCACCCTTCTTTGCAGATTTGAAATATTCTTTGCCATGAGGCACTTGTTCAGCCATCCTGACCAGTGCCTTTTTCTCTGTTCTGCTTTCTTGCATTAATGCATGGAAATGTCATAATGATGTTGCAGAAAGAAGCGCATACACCAATTGAATATGGAGACCTAATCTTTTTCATTCTCAGGAAAATGCGCTGTTTGAGGAACTGAAGAGATGAGATTCGTTGATACGATTGAAAAGAAAGCAGATGGAAATGTCCTTTCCAAAGAAGAAATCCATGAGATGATCACTGGATTTGTGGATGGCTCGATTCCTGATTATCAGATGTCATCCATGATGATGGCAATTCTGCAGAAGGGTATGACACCGGAAGAAACTGCAGAACTGACCATGGCGATGATGCATTCCGGCGATACCGTAGATCTCAGTGATCTTCCGGGTGTCAAGCTGGACAAGCACAGCACCGGCGGTGTCGGCGATACCACAACCCTGGTTGTTGCACCACTAGTTGCCGCATGCGGCGGTACGGTTGCCAAAATGAGCGGCCGTGGGCTTGGCCATACCGGCGGAACACTGGATAAACTGGAGTCGATTCCCGGTACCTGCATTGAACAGCCGATGGATCGCTTCAAAGAGATTGTCAAAGAGAACGGTGTCTGTGTCATCGGACAGACCGGCAACCTGGTGCCGGCAGACAAGAAGATGTATGCATTGAGAGATGTGACAGCCACGGTCCGTTCCATTCCGCTGATCGCCTCCTCCATCATGTCCAAGAAACTGGCATCCGGGGCAGACGCCATTGTACTGGATGTCAAAACGGGCACAGGTGCATTCATGCGTACGAAAGAGGAAGCCTTTACCCTGGCACAGCTGATGGTAGATATCGGAACCCTGGTTGGCAGGGAAGTACGGGCGGTTGTTACAGACATGAACCAGCCATTGGGCATGGCGGTTGGCAATGCACTGGAAGTACGGGAAGCAGTTCAGCTTTTGAGCGGCATGATTCCGGAAACAGATCCGCTTTATGATGTATGCATGTTACTGGGCACACAAATGCTGCTGATGGGCGGACTTGCAAAGGATGAAGCAGATGCGAGAGCTCAGTTGCAGGCACATATCAAAGACGGCAGCGGCCTGAAGAAACTGCAGGGCATGATTACCGGCATGGGCGGCGATGCCTCCTATCTGACAGTTGAGAACATGGAGAAGCTGGTACGTGTGAAGCAGCATGTTTCACTCAAGGCAGAATCCTCCGGATACATTTCCAGCATGAATGCAGAGTCGATCGGTACGGCAGCCCAGATGCTCGGGGCAGGCCGGGCAAAGAAAGAGGATCTGATCGATCCGGCTGTCGGTCTTGTCATGAAGGTCAGATGCGGGGATCAGGTACAGGCAGGGGATGAACTCTGCGACCTGTATGTCAATCAGGATGGAAACCTGAGCGATGTTGAGCAGCTGCTGCACAGTGCGATTCATATCACTGCTGAAAAAGGCGAGATTGAACCGATGGTTTACGGTCTTGTCACCAGAGATACCAGGAAGAACTGAATCAGAAGACAAACAGGAGCACCGTCTCCTGTTTTATAATGGAAAGCGGAAAACGGGGGAATGATTATGGATGTTTCGATCCTGCAGCTCTTGGACGGCGCAAAAAGCGCTGAGGGCATTACCGTTATTATTGATGTATTCCGGGCTTTTTCCCTGGAAGCGTATCTGTTTCATCAGGGCGTCAGAGAGATTATCCCGGTCGGCAGTCTGGATACAGCCTACGAGCTGAAACAGGCCCATCCGGATTACATCCTGATCGGTGAACGCAAGGGAAAGATCTGCCCGGGCTTTGACTATGGCAATTCGCCAAGCAGTGTCAAAGGCCTGGATTTATCTGGCCGGACCGTAGTGCACACCACCAGTGCCGGCACCCAGGGCGTTGCCAATGCCGTGCATGCCAGTGAGATCCTCTGCGGTTCTTTAGTCACTGCCAAAGCAACGGCTGCCTATATCGCTTCTCAACACCCGGAAAAAGTATCCCTGGTATGCATGGGCTGGGAAGGGCTGAAAGAAACAGAAGAGGATCTGTTATGTGCGGAGTATCTGAAGTCGCTGCTGCTGCATCAGCCGATGAAAGATCTGGAACAGCAGGCCCATGATCTGATGTATACAGAAGGGAAAAAATTCTTTGATCCGGCCCAGAAGGACGTATTTCCGGAAGAGGATTTCTGGATGTGCATCCGGCATGATCTCTTTGATTTTGCAATCCGCAATGAGAAAGAAGGCCATCTGACGATCAACCGGAAGATTGAGGTCAGCCATGAATAAGAAATATTTCTTCTTTGATATTGATGGCACACTGACTGATCAGGCGGCACACCGGATTGTGCCAAGTGCGAAACTTGCGCTGGATCTGCTGCGGCAGAACGGTCACTTTGTGGCAATCGCAACCGGCCGGGCACTGTACAAGACACTGCCGGTAGCCAGGGCCACTGATACCGACAACTTTGTATGTTATGGCGGTGCGTGCCTCGTACTGAACGGGAAGGTCATTGATGATGTCCCGCTGGAACGTGAAAAGGCAATGAGCCTGCTGGACCATTGCGATCAGCAGGGGATCGGCTATCTGCTGCTGCTGGAAGACTGTGATCAGGTGGTGATGAAAGACTATCGCTTTCTGGAACAGGCGGGTCTTCGCACGGAACTGACAACGTATGTGTACCAGCCGGATCTTGATGTTCATGCCATTCCATCCATCCGCAAACTCTATATTGCCGTAACGGCAGAAGCGGAACAGCAGAATCCCTGGATCAATCAGCTGGGCCATCTGCGCATGACAAAGGATTATATCGTTGTCCAGTATGATGCCAAGAAAGACGGCATTCTGAGAATGATGAAACAGGTCGGCGGTCCGCTTGAAGACGTTGTTGTCTTCGGCGATGATACGAATGATCTGGTCATGTTTGATCCCCGCTGGACCTCCATTGCAATGGGAAACGGCAAACAGGCACTGAAAGAAAAGGCAGACTACGTGACTGCCAATAATACAGATGACGGCATATTGAAGGCCTGCAGGCACTTTGGCTGGATTGAAGAGAGCCAATCTTAAGATTTATTAAGGATTCATTTTGCTTTTGTGATTGCTTTAACTTTTACCCTGTGGTACCATCAACTGCGGTGAAAGGGGTTTCAATAATCGAAATGGATAACCAAAAGAAGATGAAGTGGCAGACGCTGACCTTCATGTGCTTTTCCACGCTCTGGGGCTTTGGAAATGTACTGAACGGCTTTGCTTACTTCAACGGCATCCAGGTCATTTTCTCCTGGGTACTGATGTTCGCACTGTATTTTGTTCCTTACGCATTAATGGTCGGTGAACTCGGCTCCGCATTCAAAGACAGCGGCGGCGGTGTCACGTCCTGGATCTCAGAAACTTGCAACAAGAAAGTAGCCTATTATGCCGGCTGGACTTATTTCGCAGTCCATATCACCTATATTGCCAGCAAGGGCACCGGTGCACTGAAAGCAGCCAGCTGGCTGATCTTCCAGAACGGCACAACATACAATACCTTCCCAACCATCTATATTCAGCTTGCAACACTCGCGCTGCTGCTGATCTTCGCATGGGTGGCGAGCAGGGGTCTCAACCCATTGAAGAAACTGGCAACACTTGCCGGCACCAGTATGTTCGTCATGAGTATTCTCTATATCATCATGATGTTCGGCGCCAGGGCAATGTTCCCGAATGCCGGATTTGTCTCCCTGGATTTCTCCTGGAAGAATCTGGTCCCGACGTTCAATATCGAATATTTCACATCACTGTCGATCCTGGTCTTTGCGGTCGGCGGCTGTGAAAAGATCTCACCGTATGTCAACAAGGTAGAAAATGCCTCCAAGGGATTCCCGAAGGCAATGATTACCGTTGCCATCATGGTTGCAGTATGCGCATTCCTCGGCACGATTGCCATGGGCATGATGTTCCCGGCAATCTCCCAGACCGAAGGCGGCGTTCTGCTCAACGGCGAGACGATCACATTCTCATCCTTTGTCGCAAACGGTTCCTATCTGTCATTCCAGCTGCTTGGTGAATACTACCATGTCGGCAACCTGTTCATGATTATCTACGCTGCCTGCAACCTGGTCGGCCAGCTTTCAACACTGGTCATCAGTATCGATGCTCCGCTGCGTATGTTCCTGGATGATGAAACCACGCAGTCCATGGTTCCGACTCAGCTGCTCAAGCAGAATAAAGCCGGTGCCTATGTCAACGGCATTCTGCTGATCGTCATCCTGTCAGGCTCCATCATCGTTGCCCAGATGATTGTTCCGGGTGCCGATGCCGTGCTGCAGCAGCTCACCAAGCTGAACTCTGTATGCATGCCGCTCCGCTATCTGTGGGTATTCGTTGCCTACGTCATGCTGCGGAAGGCAAACAACAAATTCCCGAGAGAATACAAGTTCCTCAAGAACAATACCGCAGCTACCATCTTCGGTGGCTGGTGCTTTGCAGTGACATTGTTCTGCTGCGTACTCGGTATGTATTCCACGGATACCTTCACGATGATCCTCAACATTGCGACACCGGTTGTACTGGTGCTGCTTGGTCTGATCATGCCGAAGATTCGTGCCAATCAGGATAAAAAGGCTGCTGCACAGCAGGCTTGATTGAACCTATGGGAACTGATCAGTTTTCTTGAATCAGTTCCTTTTTCAATTAAAATGAATGAGGAGGTTTTTGAATATGGACGATATCAAAACAACGGAAGAACTGCTGGACTTCATCAAACACAGCCCGAGCATGTTCCATTCCATCAGTACGATTCAGAGTTATCTGGAGGATGCGGGATTCCGCTGTCTGAAAGAATCTGAACCATGGCAGGTAAAGAAGGGTGACTGCTGCTATACGATCCGCAATCATTCCAGCATCATTGCATTCCGCGTTGGCAGTGAACTGAGTGACTATCATTTCCAGCTGAGTGCAGCACATGGCGATTCGCCGACTTACAAAATCAAGACCGTACCGGAACTGAGCGGCCCGAATGAATATCTGAAACTGGACGTGGAAGCCTATGGCGGCATGATTGACAATACGTGGCTGGATCGGCCGCTGAGTGTTGCCGGAAGAGTGCTGGTCAAAAACGGCAGGAGCGTTGAAACAAGACTGCTCTCGATTGATAAAGATATTCTCTTGATCCCGAATGTTGCGATTCACATGAACCGTGAGATGAACAAGGGTGTGGAACTCAACCGTCAGGTTGATCTCTGCCCGCTGTTTTCAGCCGGCGCACTGAAGAAGGGTGCCTTTGATCAGATGATCGCAGATGAACTGGGAGTCAAACAGGAAGACATTCTTGCTAAGGATCTGTTCCTCGTCAATCGTCAGCGTCAGACAATCTGGGGCTGCCGGAATGAATTTGTATCCACCCCGAAACTGGATGACCTGCAGTGTGCATTCTCTTCTCTGAAGGGATTTCTGGCCGGTAAGAACGACAGAGCAGTCAATGTCTACTGCTGCTTTGACAATGAAGAAGTCGGTTCCAATACCAAGCAGGGTGCCATGTCCACCTTCCTGTACGATACGCTGAACCGTCTCAACCGTGCCCTTGGCATGAGTGAAGACCAGTACTATCAGGCAGTCGCAAAGTCCTTCCTGGTCAGCTGCGACAATGCCCATGCCGTGCATCCGAACCACAAGGAAAAGACAGATGATGTCAACTGTGCCTATATGAATCAGGGCATTGTCATCAAGGAAGCTGCCAATCAGAAATATACGACAGACGCGTTCAGCCGGGCTGTCTTTACCGATCTCTGCAATCAGGCAGGTGTCCCGGTACAGACTTTTGCCAACCGCAGCGATGCGGCAGGCGGTTCCACGCTGGGAAATCTGTCCAATACCCAGGTCAGTGTCAATGCGGTGGATATCGGTCTGCCCCAGCTGGCCATGCATTCCAGCTATGAGACTGCCGGCATCAGGGATACCGGCTATGCGATCACTGCTTTGACGAAGTATTTTGATACAGATATCAGAATCGAAGGCGAACAGGTCAGTTTTGAATGATCACACTGACGGATTACAAATGGCTTGCCAGAGAAGTGAAGGCACCACAGACAGATTCTGAAGGGGAAGCGAAACTGCTTCAGATCCTGAATGCACTGGATCAGAGTACCTGCTCTGATGCTGAAAAAGAAGCCTGTGCCCGCACTGCATTCAATAAACTGGAACAGCAGCAGGCAAACCCCAAACTCGATCTCTTCAAGCATCTGAATGAGCCGGAGCAGATGTTTTCCGGCTGGAAATCCGGCAATGTGTATCAGAAGGCAATGCAGCAGGTACTGCAGAATGACCATGCAAAATACATGATGTGCGGGCTTTCCATTGTCATGTCCGGTACGATCTGCATCTATTTTATGAGGGCAGTGCTGTCTGGCAGCTATCTGGTCAATTTCTCAATCGACGCATTGATTGCCTCAGTCATGGCCGTGTTTCTTGCCATCAATCTGCGGAACAAATACCGGATCTTCCGCCGGTACAGACTGGCAAACCAGGATCGGATCCTGGATATCCTGTCATTTGCGATCTGTATCCTGCTCAAATTCTGGATTCCGGCCATGTTTGACCTGTCGGTTGCCGTCCTGTTCATTACCTATCTGATTGAAAAGAAACGGCTGGAAAAGCAGCTGGCGGGACTTTGAACTTTCTGCGTATTCATGCAGAAAAACATTGATCCGCACTGTTCTTTGTGTTAACATTCTTCTTGCGCACAAACAGAGCGCATCTATCGTTCCGCTGACCGGAGTAGGATCATGAGCGAACAGATCAATCGGAAAGAAGAGGAAAAGTAAAATGAATTTAGGTTTAGTAGATGAAATTACCAAAGATATGATCCGCAGCGACACACCGGTCTTCAGACCTGGTGATACCCTGAAGGTTTATGTCCGTATCCGTGAAGGTGAGAAGTCCCGTATCCAGATGTTCGAGGGTGTCTGCGTATCCCGTAAGGGCGGCAGTATCTCCGAGACCTTCACTGTCCGTAAGATTTCCAATGGCGTCGGCGTTCAGAGAACGTTCCCGGTCAACAGCCCGATCATCGACCACATCGAAGTGGCTCGTAAGGGTAAGGTCAGAAGAGCTAAGCTCGGCTACCTGAAGGGACTGTCCGCAAAGGATGCCCGTATCAAGGAAGACCGTTAATTCCGGTTTCCATCAGAAGATCAATACCATGGAAGAGACTGAAAAGTCTCTTTCGTGCGTTATGGGGTACGCAGTGCTTTATAACATGCATGCAGTGTATGAGCAGGGTGCTCATGAATCTTTATGAGTTCTTAATCTGTTTGCCTATGTGGAATAGATCGGGAGTGTTAGAATAGTGCAGTATGAATAACGAGAAGAAGAACGAACCGGCTTCCGCCGAGAAAAAAACAAGTTTCAAAAAGGACCTGCTGGACTTTGGCATTACGCTGCTGATTTCCTTTACAGCGGTTTTTCTGTTGGTGTCCTATGTTGTACGGCCGATCCGGGTTGAAGGAAATTCCATGTATCCGACTTTGGAGTCTGACTCCCTTGGCTTTTCCAATATCATCGGCAGGAATACTTCCGGCATCGAGCGGTTTGATATTGTTGTCATCAAGGTCAGCAACGATGAAGGCACCAAGTATCTGGTCAAGCGTGTCATCGGGCTTCCGGGTGATACGATCCGCTATGAGTCCGGTGTACTTTATGTCAATGATGAAGTTACAGAAGAACCATTCCTGGACAGCAACTATGTCACCAGCTACGGCGGCATCGGTACATTCATGGGCAATCTTTCAGAAATCACCTTGGGCGATGATGAATATTACTGCCTGGGCGATAACCGTCCGGTCAGCCGGGATTCCCGCTATTACGGACCGTTCAAGGGAACAGATATCATCTCCAAGGGAGCGTTCATTATCTTTCCGCTGAGCGATTTCGGAGTGAAGTCATGGTAGCAGTGCAGTGGTATCCAGGCCACATGGACAAAGCCCGCAGGGATATGCAGGAAAGTCTCAAAGCAGTGGACCTGGTCATTGAAGTACGGGATGCGAGAATTCCCGATGCCAGCCGCAATCCGATGCTAGATCAGATGATCCAGTCCAAAGCCAGACTGATCATTCTTTCCAAGACAGATCTCGCTGATCCAAAGATCACGGACCAGTGGCTGAAGGCACTTGAACATGACAGCCAGAAAGCAATTGCGGTCGATCTTGCCAGTGATACATCTGCCAAGTCAAAGATCCTTTCGCTGTCGGCTGAAATGACTCAGGCGAAATACGACAAGATGGTTGCCAGGGGAATCCTGCACCCGAGAGCGATGCGGGCCATGGCCTGCGGCATTCCGAATGTCGGCAAGTCTACGCTGATCAACCGCATTGCCGGCAAGAGCACTGCCAAAACGGAAGACCGTCCGGGTGTTACCAGAAGCCTGAACTGGATCCACGCTTCAAGAACCTTGGATGTGCTGGATACACCAGGTGTACTGTGGCCGAAGTTTGAAGACCAGGACACCGGGATCAAACTGGCTGCCCTTGGATCAATCAATGAAGATATTGTGGATCAGATTGAGATTGCCATTCATACCATAGAACTTCTGCAGAACCTGTATCCGGGCCTGCTGGAACAGATTTATGAAGGTGATGGATGTAATGCCCACGATATGCTCAATGCAATTGCAGTGAAACGCGGACTGCTGAAAGCCGGCGGGGAAGCGGACCGGAAACGGGCTGCCATTACATTTCTGCATGAACTGCGCCGCGGCCAGCTGGGCAGGCTGTCCCTGGAGAAACCCAATTCATGAAACGGATCGCAAAGTTCTGCCCAAACTTACTGGAACAGGAGCACTGGGCATTGAATCAGCTGGTGCTTGGCATTGATGAAGCAGGCAGGGGACCGCTTGCCGGTCCATTGAGTGTTGCCGGGGTGGTGTTTCCGATCGGCTATGCCAATCCGCTGATCTATGATTCCAAGGCACTCTCAGAAACAAAGCGCAATCAGCTGTATGACACCATCATGGAAGATGCGCTCTATTTCGAAATTCTGGAAATCTGCGAGCAGGACATTGACCGCTATGATATCTATCATGCGGACATGCGGGCCATGGAACAGATTGTCAAAGATCTGCCCTGTGACTTTGTCATTACCGATGCCATGCCCATTCATACGGAAATCCCGTTTGAAGCAGTGATCAAGGGTGATCAGAAAGATATCTCGGTAGCGGCAGGCTCCATTCTGGCCAAAGTGACCAGAGACCGGATCATGCTGGAGTATGATCGGATCTACCCGCAGTACGGCTTCGCACATAACAAGGGCTATCCGACCAGAGAACATCTTGCGGCCATTGAACAGTACGGAATCACGCCGATTCACCGCCGGAGTTTTGGACCGGTTGCCCATCATCAGGAAACTTTATTTTGAACTTAATCGGGGAATCTCACTTCAAAATGCGTATGAGACAGATGAAGGAGGTTCTTTTTTAATGATTGAGCGAAGAGAAGTACTGGCCCGCTATGCCATGGAAGCACAGGGAGACTGGTCTGAAACAGCACGGATGATCCGTACCGGGGCACCGGTTCCCTCTGTATTGATACAGGACAGCTATCTGACGATCTTTGATGAAGCATATCCCACCAGCCTCAGGCAGCTGCGCTTTCCGCCCTGGGTGCTGTTCTATCAGGGAAATCTGGATCTGTTGAAACAGTCCGGCATGACGGTGGTCGGTTCCAGGAATATGAACGAATACGCCCGGTCCATGACGCAGGCCGTCACGGCAAGACTCTCAGACCGGTTTGTGATCATCTCCGGACTTGCCAGGGGAGTGGATGCCTGTGCGCACAGCGAGGCCATTGCCCACCAGGGCAAAACCATCGGTGTGATCGGCTCCGGACTGAAGACCCACTATCCATCTGTCAATGAACGGCTGTACCGCAGGATGGCAGTGGATCAGCTGATCCTCAGTGAATACCCATGGCAGGTGGGAGTCAGAAGGGAACATTTTCCGTGGCGCAACCGGATTCTTGCGGCCCTTGGCCAGGCAGTGATCGTCACTCAGGCAAACGTACGGAGCGGCACCATGCTGACGGTCAATGAAGCAATTACCCTGTCCAAAGACATCTACTGCATCCCATATCCCACCGGAGATGAAAGCGGCAGCGGCTGTGATCTTCTGATTCAGCAGGGAGCGAATATTCTCTATGATCTGAGCATGCTGGATGATCTTCAGCCTGAGCAGATTGGGGAATTGCGCTTGCAAAACAGAACAGATGTGGCTTATCCTAATTGCTGTCTCAATAAACAAAGCAGCGGAGGAATGTAAAAAATGAAAAATCTTGTGATCGTAGAGTCTCCATCCAAATCCAAGACCATACAGAAGTATCTTGGCCCGGACTATACAGTTGTCTCGAGCAAGGGACATATCAGGGATCTTGCCATCAAGGGCAAAGACGGACTGGGCGTTGACGTGGAGGATTCCTTCAAGCCAACGTATGAAATCTCAAAAGATAAGGAAGATACCGTAAAGGAACTGCAGTCGCAGGCTAAAAAATCCGATATGGTGTATCTGGCAACCGACCCGGACCGTGAGGGAGAAGCAATCTCATGGCATCTGGCGCAGGAACTTGGACTGCCGGAAGACGCAACTGACCGGGTTACCTTTCAGGAAATTACCCATGACGCAGTCATTGATGCGTTCAAGGCACCGCGTACCATTGATATGGATCTCGTCCATTCCCAGGAAACCAGAAGAATCCTTGACCGGATTATCGGTTTCAAACTTTCCAAGCTGCTCCATAACAAGATCAAATCCAAGTCAGCCGGCCGCGTACAGTCCGTTGCACTGAAGCTGATTGTTGAACGTGAGAAAGAAATCAAGGCATTCATCCCGAAGGAATACTGGACACTGGATGCCAAGTTTGAAAAGGATGGCAGGGAATTCAATGCGTCACTTTCCAAGATCAACGGCAAGAAGGCAGAATTGAATAACGGCGAAGAGGCAGATACCGCATTCAAGGCATGCCAGGGACCGTTTGAAGTATCCAATATCAAACTGACCAGCAAGACCACTGCACCGTTCAAGCCGTTCATCACTTCAACCCTGCAGCAGGAAGCTTCCACCAAGCTCGGCTTTGCGGCAAAGCGCACCATGTCAATTGCCCAGCGCCTGTATGAAGGTGTTGATATCGGCAATGGCCAGGAAGGTCTCATTACCTATATGAGAACCGATTCCACCAGACTCTCTGATGTCTATACCAAGGCAGCCCATGAACGGATTGAATCAGAATACGGCAAGGACTACATCGGCTTTGTCTATCATGCCAAGAATGATGCCAATGCCCAGGATGCCCATGAAGCAATCCGTCCGACCAATATTGCCAATGATCCAGAGAAGATCAAGGCACACCTGACCAGTGAGCAGTACCGTCTTTACAAACTCATCTATGCAAGAGCCCTGGCCAGCCAGATGGCACCGGCCAAATTCTCCGGTCAGTCCATTACCCTGAGCAGAAACGGCTATGACTTCAGCGCATCCGGATCAGTGATGACGTTTGAAGGCTGGCTGAAAGTGTATGGCGAGTACTATTCCAGCAAAGACACACTGCTTCCTGAATTGAAGGAAGGCGAGTCCATCACGGCAAAGGAACTCAAGCCAAACCAGCACTTTACAGAACCGCCGGCACGCTATACCGAAGCCAAGCTGATTCATGAAATGGAAGAAGACGGTATCGGCCGTCCTTCTACCTATGCCATGATCATCGATACGATTCAGCAGCGCGGCTATGTGGAGCTCAAACCGTCTACTGAAAAATCCAAGACGAAAGTATTCTTCCCGACAGAACAGGGAACTCTGACCGTTGACAAGCTGGATGAATTCTTCTCCAGCATCATCAATACCAGCTATACTGCCGGCATGGAAAACGAACTCGATGAGATCGCTGACGGCAAACGCGATGAAGTCAAGACACTGACCCAGTTCTGGCAGCAGTTCACCCCGCTGCTGGATGAAGCATATGAGAAGATGGAAAAGATCCAGCCGGAGAAGGTTGGCGAACAGTGCCCGGAATGCGGCAGTGATCTGGTCTACCGCAATGGCAGATTCGGCAAGTTCATCTCCTGTTCCAACTTCCCGAAGTGCCGCTACACCAGAAGACTCGACGGCAAGGAAAAGGAAAAACCGGAGCCGACCGGCAAGATGTGCCCGAAGTGCGGATCTGAACTGCTGAAGCGCAAGAGCCGGTTTGGAACTTACTTCCTTGGCTGCTCCAACTTCCCGAAGTGCCACTACATGGAGAACCTGGAAGGCGTGGAGATCATTTCCAAGCGCGACCGCTATGCGAAGGCCAAGGCAGAGGCAGATGCCAAGAAGGGCATCGGCACTGACATCAAGGAGCCTGCAGCACCGAAGAAGAAAGCTGCGGCCAAGAAGAAGACAGCCGCAAAGAAAACCACAGCGAAGAAGACGGCGTCAAAGAAAACTACAGCAAAGAAGCCGGCTGCCAAAAAGACTGCGGCCAAGAAGAAGCCTGCCGCCAAGAAGAAAGCAGCGGAGTAATCCATGACATTGCACGCTACCGTTGTCGGAGCAGGACTGGCTGGCTGTGAAGCTGCTTACCAGCTGTCCAGACGCGGCATCAAAGTCACATTGATCGAAATGAAGCCGGGGCATAAAACCCCGGCTCATTCAGAAGATACGTTTGCAGAACTGGTCTGTTCCAATTCCCTGCGTTCGGATGCACTGACCAATGGGGTCGGTCTTTTGAAACAGGAGATGCGCATGATCGGATCTTTGATCATGGAACAGGCGGATGCCCACAAGGTACCGGCCGGCAGTGCGCTGGCAGTGGACCGTGAAAAGTTCAGCGCTGCGGTCACGGAAAAACTGAAGCAGGATCCCAATATCGAAATTGTCGAACAGGAAGTATCTGAGATACCGGAAGGACCATGTATCATCGCTTCCGGGCCATTGACCAGCGATGCCCTGATGACACCGATCAAGGCACTGCTCCAGGATCATTCCTGTTACTTCTATGATGCTGAAGCACCGATTGTGACTGCCGAATCCATTGACATGTCCAAAGCCTACAGGAAGTCCCGCTATGACAAGGGCAGTGCAGACTATATCAACTGCCCGATGACAAGAGAAGAATTCGAACTGTTCTATCAGGCACTGATCCAGGCAGATACCGTTCCGATCAAGTCCTTTGAACAGGAAGTCTACTTTGAGGGGTGCATGCCCTTTGAAATCATGGCCAAACGGGGCAGGGACACCCTGCTGTTTGGACCGATGAAACCGGTTGGACTCGGTGAGAATGGAGCACATCCGTATGCAGTCGTTCAGCTTCGTCAGGACAATGCTGAAGCAAGTCTCTACAATATTGTCGGCTTCCAGACCCATTTGACCTGGCCTGCCCAGAGGGAAGTGCTGCATCTGGTGCCGGGACTGGAACACTGTGAGTTTGTGCGGTACGGGGTCATGCACCGCAACACCTATATCAATTCACCGGAATGCCTGAAAGAAACCTACCAGTGTGTCAAACGCGATGATCTGTTCTTTGCCGGACAGATGACCGGTGTAGAAGGATACATTGAAAGTGCTGCCAGCGGCATGCTTGCCGGTATCAACATGGCACATCTTCTGAAGAATGAACCGCTGGTGGAACCGGGTGCGGAAACGATGATCGGTGCCATGTCGCACTACATCACCCACGCAGATCCCAACAACTTCCAGCCGATGAATGCCAACTTCGGCATCTTCCATCTGAATACCTATGTGAAGAAGAAGGACCGCAAGGAAGCTTACGCAAAGCAGTCGCTGCCGATCATAGAACAGTTGATCCAGGAACAGAAACTATAAAAGAGGCGGATGCCTCTTTTTGGCTGGCAATGATACAATGGGGCCGTGGAAAAACAGGAACTCAAATTGAATGAATCATTTGCCGGATCATTGAACGGCTTTCTGCAGCACATGATGATGGCAAAGACCGGATCAAAGGATACCCAGGATGCCTACCGGCGTGATGTGGAACGTTTTTTAGCCTATCTGCAGAATCACAGGATCGAGAACTTTGAAGAGGTGACCAAGGCAGATATGAGCGATTACGTGACACAGCTGCGCTCCGGTGCCTTTGGAAACAAGCCGCTTTCCAATTCCAGCTATTCCAGAAATCTTTCTTCCCTGCGGTCGTTCTACCGCTACCTGAACAAATTTGAAGGCGTACAGAATAATCCGGTCCGCAGTCTGAAGGGATCTACCAGCAAGCGCAAGCTGCCGGAGTTTCTCAGTTTTGATCAGATGGAGCAGCTGCTGGACAGTTTTGATCTGACAGACCCGAAAGAAGTACGGGACCGCTGCATCATTGAAGTGATGTATGCCTGCGGGCTGCGTGTTTCAGAATGTGCGGGTCTTCTGATTCAAAATATCAATCTGAAAGAACGCTATCTGAGCGTACTCGGCAAGGAATCCAAGGAGCGGATGATCCCGTTTTATCCGCGATGTGCACAATTGATCAGCGTATATCTGAATGAAGTGCGGCCCCATTACATGAACGGCCAGGAGCACGGCATTCTGTTTGTCAATGAAAAGGGTGTTCCGATCACGCCCCGCAATATCCAGCTGATGCTGGACAGGCAGGCGGTCAAAGCCGGAATTCCCATGCACGTGCATCCCCATATGATCCGCCACTCGTTTGCGACTCATATGCTGGATAACGGGGCAGATCTCAGAGTCGTGCAGGAACTGCTTGGCCATGAGTCTCTGACAACTACCCAGATCTATACCCATGTCACAACCGAGCATTTGAAAAAGGTGGTCGCAATGGCCCACCCGCATGCCAAAAAAGCAGATTAATCCTGGCGATTTGAAGGAAACAGCTTCATCATCAGCAATAACAGTGTGACGGCAATGATCAGCCAGGAACCCGGCACCAGTACCGGATCGCTGCTGTTGGCAGTCAGCAGGAATACCAGACATCCGGCCGATACAATCATCAGCAGGACGAGGTATTTCCACTCGGGATGGAGCAGTTCAGTTTTAACAGTCTGTTTCATAGAACGATCATAGCACTTCCAGGAGTGTACAGAAGCAGAGAAAATCACGGATCTGATGCGGTAAAACATGCAGAAAATGCTTGTATTCATGCGTCAATATGGTACACTGATACACGGCATCTCGTTTTATTCTGCCTTTTGCATGTGAAGCACTGGCGGAAGGGATGTACTTCTCACACAGTGGATTCTTCATCCCGTGCAGCTGGAGGAACAAGCGCCTGCCGGCTGTTGATGAGGTCAGAAACTGTGGCGGAAAACAACGGAAAGCGAGGAAAATAAAAATTATGACTGTTGTTTCAATGAGGAAAATGCTTGAGAATGGTGTTCATTTCGGACATCAGACCCGGAAGTGGAACCCGAAGTTCCGTCCGTACATCTACACGTCGAAGAATGGTGTTTACATCATCGACCTCGAAAAGACTGAGGCTCAGCTCGACATCGCTTATGCAGCACTCAAGGATCTGACTGAAAAGGGTGGAAAAATCCTCTTCGTCGGCACCAAGAAGCAGGCTCAGGCAACAGTTCTGGAAGAAGCACTCCGTTCTGGAAGCTTCTATGTAAATCAGCGTTGGCTCGGTGGCACACTGACCAACTTCCGTACCATCCAGAAGAGCATCAAGAAGCTCGTTGACATCGAAGAGATGGAAACAAGCGGAACCATCAATGCCTATACCAAGAAGGAACAGGCTCAGCTTCTGAAGAAGAAGGAGCGCCTGGAGAACTTCCTCGGCGGCATCAAAGAAATGAAGAAACTCCCGGATGCAGTATTCGTTGTCGATCCGCTGGAAGAGCACAATGCAGTTGCTGAAGCACGCAAGCTTCACATCCCGGTGTTCGCACTGATCGATACCAATGCAGATCCGAATGCAGTTGATTTCCCGATTCCTTCCAATGATGATGCAATCCGTTCCATCAAGCTCATGGTTGGCGTAGTCGCTGATGCGATCGTCGAAGCCAAGGGCGGAGTTCTGGAATTTGCTCACCAGGAAGACGCAACCGCTGAAGACATCACCATGAAGGATGTTATGGTCAATGTTGAACAGCAGGCTGCTGAGTATGAGAAGAAGCGCCGTCAGAGAATGGAAGAACGCCGTGCTCAGATGGCTCAGCGCGGAGGCTACAACAACCGCGGCAACGGCGAACGCCGTGTATTCCACCGCAACAGCGATAACAACTACCGTGGTAACCGCACTGGCGGAACAGGCACAGGTTCTTATTCCAGACCTGCAGCAGCTCCGACCGCTGCACCGGCTGCCGCTCCGGCAGCTGCAGTTGCTCCGGCAGCAGAGGCTAAGAAGGAGGCCGAGTAATCATGGCTATTACAGCAGCACAGGTCAAGGAACTTCGTGAGATGACCGGTGCCGGCATGATGGACTGCAAGAAAGCACTCGTTGAATGCGAGGGCGATATCAAGAAGTCCGTTGACTGGCTCCGTGAAAAAGGAATCTCCAAAGCTGCCAAGAAAGAGGGCCGCACTGCCGCTGACGGACTGTCCAAAGTCATTGTCAATGGCAACCATGCAGTCATCGTTGAAATCAACTCTGAGACAGACTTTGTTGCCAAGAATGACAAGTTCCTGGCTCTGCTTGACGAGACAGTCAATACCATCATGGCCAACCCGACGGTCAATTCCGTTGAGGCTGCACTTGCCCTCAAGGCAGGCGACGCTACATTGAATGATGCATTCATCAATGCAGTTGCCATTATCGGTGAGAAGATCCAGCTCCGCAGATTCGAAGTCATCACCAAGAATGATGATGAAATCTTCGGTACCTATATGCACAACGGCGGCACGATTTCCGCAGTTGTAGTAGTCAAGGGCACTGACGATGCTCAGGTTGCCAAGGATATGGCCATGCAGGTCGCATCCATGAGCCCGTCCTATGTATCCCGCAATGATATGCCGCAGGATATCATCGAACATGAGCGCACCATTCAGGCCGAACTGGTCAAGAATGATGAGACACTGGCCGGCAAACCGGACAAGGTCAAGGCAGGCATCGTTGAAGGACGTCTGTCCAAGTCCCTGCAGGATATGTGCCTGGTAGACCAGATCTATTTCAAGGATCAGGACATCAAGTGCGGTGCATTCCTGAAAGAGAACCATGCTGAAGTTGTACGCTTCGTCAAGTACAAGGTCGGCGAGGGAATCGAAAAGAAGCAGGATGACTTTGCGGCAGAAGTAGCCGCAATGGCCAAGTAAGCAATTCCAATCAAAAAGCCAGCTGAAGTTTGATCTCCAGTTGGCTTTTATTGTGGTTCAGCGTTCCAAGAAGTCGAGATGATCAAGCAGGAATCCTTCCCGTACACCGGTATCAGATACCCGGATGATCTCGGCATCGAAGAGGTTGGCAATCTCCAGAATCATATGTACACCCGGCAGAAACAGCGGCTGACGGTCCGGATCCACCAGTTTCTCAAGGGCAGTGACTGCTTCAAAGCTATCTGCCTGCAGCTGGGTGTAGATCATCTTCAGATCAGAAGTTTTCATGAAGGTGCCGCTGTGGAAGAAATGATCCGTCAGGATACCGGCTGCCCGGCAGGTACCGCCGATACCGACCAGGGTCGGCCATACTTTGTTCAATGATTTGTGATCGCTTCTTGCCTGCAGCAGTGCATTGCGGCAATCCGGTGTATCCAGCGGCAGGTGGGACAGTCTGACACAGCCAAGCGGAATACTGATGGCATCCACAATCTCACCGTCATGGAAGGAGATTAGTTCAGTGGAACCGCCGCCCACGTCGAAGGCTGCGCCCTGCATCAGATCCGGATAGGTGATGCGGCTGCCGCGGAAGTCCAGTTCCGCTTCCTCCTGGCCAGTTAACGGGGTGACATCAAAGCCTGTTCTGCACAGGGCATTGAGGAACTCTTTCTGGTTGGAAATGTTTCTGGCGGGTTCGGTAACGAATGCCTTGCGGAAGCTGATCCGTTTCTGATCCAACTGACCGGCAAAGGTCATCAGCGTAAAGCAGGCTTTCTGGATCCCGGTCTCGCTCATTGCGCCATTCTCGATATAATCGATCAGGTGAACCGGAACGGACTGCCTGGATTTGGCTACCGGAATGCCATTGTGGATCTGATAAACAATCAGTACCATGGTATTGGAACCGACATCTGCGACTGCATATTCTCTCATGGATGATTCATCTCCCTTTAAAAATCCTCTGCTTCTTAACAAATCATATCAACATGACAGCCTCAATGCTATAATGAATTCAGAAAAATTGGAGGAACTTCATGTATAAACGTGTTCTGTTGAAGCTGAGCGGCGAGGCTCTTTCCGGCACCGGCAAGAACTTTGACCCTGACATTCTGCATGGTCTGGCCCAGGAACTGAAAGAAGCACATGATACCGGAGTAGAGATTGCAATTGTTGTCGGCGGCGGCAACTTCATCCGCGGCAAGACGGTCGCTGAGATCGGCATTGACCGGGTGCAGGGCGATTATATGGGAATGCTGGCAACGATCATCAATGCACTGGCTATCCAGTCTGCACTGGAACAGATCGGTGTTGATACCAGAGTCCAGACATCCATTGACATGCCGAAAGTCGCTGAACCGTTTATCCAGCGCCGGGCTGTCAGACACCTTGAAAAAGGCCGGATTGTCATCTTCGGAGGCGGCACCGGAAGTCCTTACTTCTCAACTGATACCACCGCAGCACTGCGGGCATCCGAGATCAAGGCGGATGTCATCCTGATGGCCAAGAACGGCGTAGACGGTGTCTATTCCGCAGATCCGAAGAAAGATCCGACAGCGACCAGATTCGATCATCTGACTTACATGGATCTGTTGAACAAGGGACTGCAGGTCATGGATTCAACCGCCACCAGCATGTGCATGGACAATCACATGGAACTGATGGTATTCAATATGAATGAAACAGGCAATATCGTCCGGGCAATGAAGGGCGAACAGATCGGCACCATTATCTCAAAGGAGGAGAAATAATCTCATGGCTTACCCAATCGTTGATTCCAGCAAAGAATTGATGGAAAAGGCAATCACACATCTGAAGGAAGAACTCAATACCATCCGTACCGGCCAGGCCAGCACCAACATGCTCGACCGTGTCGAAGTGGACTACTATGGCGCTCCGACTCCGCTGAAGCAGATCGCATCCGTATCTGTCCAGGAAGGAAGAACACTGGTGATCAAGCCGTATGATCCGTCTTCCCTCAAGGATATTGAAAAGGCATGCAACATGGCTGATCTTGGCATTGCCCCGCAGAATGACGGCACAGTCATCCGTCTCAGTGTTCCGCAGCTGACCGGCGATGTCCGTAAGGATATGACCAAGAAAGTCGGCAAGCTGGAAGAAGAAGCGAAGATCCAGATCCGCAATGTCAGAAGAGATGCCAATGCGGCAATCAAGAAGGACAAGACCATGGATGAGGATGTCCAGAAGGATGCCGAAGCAGAGATCCAGAAACTGACGGATACCTGCGGCAAGCAGATTGAAGAGATCGCAAAGAAGAAGACTGAAGAAGTTCTTCACGTCTGATTCAGGAGAATATCAGAGTCATGAGGGTGCCCATCCGGCACCCTCATTGATATAATGGAAGACATGCCAAAGCTGGAGATCAAATCACTGTCACGTTCATTTGGAACAGGTTCCTTCCATGAGGAGGGGATCTCCTTTTGTGTCGATACCGGACAGTGTCTGGCCATTGTCGGTCCTTCCGGTGCCGGCAAGACGACACTGCTGAGGTGTGTTGCAGGGCTGCTGAAACCGGACAGCGGAAGCGTTCTGCTGGATGGAACAGATATTACCGGACGGCGTCCGTCTGAGCGCGGGATGGCCATGATCTTCCAGGATGCTGCACTGTTTCCGCATATGGATGTTGCCCACAACGTGACGTATGGCCTGCACCGGCTGGGCTATTCAGCCAAAGAGACAGACCGGATGCTTGAACAAACAGCTGCACTGCTGGGACTTGAATCACTTTTGAACCGCTACCCGGCATCTTTGTCCGCTGGCGAAGCACAGCGGGTCGGCATCGGGCGGGCAATCATCCGCAGTCCCAAGATCCTTCTGCTGGATGAACCGCTGAGCAATCTTGATGCCAGGCTGCGGGATGAACTGCGGATGGAACTGCTGAATCTGAAGCGGAAGCTGCACATGACGATGATCATGGTAACCCATGACCAGTCAGATGCCATGTTACTGGGAGATCTTGCCGGCGTCATGAACCAGGGAAAACTGATGGCGATCGGCACCCCGGAAGACCTGTACCAGCATCCCCATGATTTATTTACGGCATCCTTTCTCGGTACACCGGCAATCAATCTTTTGGATGCCAGGATGAGTGAAGATCACACGCTGAGCTTTGAAGGCTTCCGTGTGAGGATGCCTGAGATTGCATATTGCGGAAACGTGACACTGGCAGTGCGCCCCGAACATCTCAAGATCACGGATGCCGGCATTGCGGCACTGGCGGATACGTGCCTGAGAAACGGCAGTCAGTATCTGATCCAGTTCCGGCTTCATGACGGTGCAGTGATGCGCATGCTGAAGGATACGCCCATCAACGAAGGAAGCCAGGTATATCTGAGTGCGGAGACAGAACAGATCATGCTGTTTGATCCATCGACAGGTCAGCGGATCTGTCCATGTATCAGGGCTGACGGGGCTTAAGTCTGACAGTCATTATGGTATAATCTCAGGGAGATTGGAGAGCCTATGCAAGAATGCAGACATGTAGCAATTATCATGGATGGAAACGGCCGCTGGGCCAAAGCCAAGGGACTGCCGCGCACTGCCGGACATAAGGCAGGGGCAGACAATGTCCGTACCATTGCAATTGCCGCAAATGATCTTGGTGTCAAATATCTGACGCTTTATGCATTTTCTACGGAAAACTGGAAGCGTTCCAAGGATGAAGTCGGCTACCTGATGAAACTGCCGGCATATCTGTTCGGACGCTATATGAAAGAGTTCCTGCAGCGGGGATACCGGATCCGCATGCTGGGTGAGCTGGATGTACTGCCGCCGGCAACCGAAAAAGTACTGCGGGACGCAGAAGAAGAATCCAAAAACAACACCGGTCTGAGCCTGAACATCTGTATGAACTACGGCTCACAGCGGGAGATTACCCTGGCTGCCAATGCCTATGCAAAGGATGTGGCAGAGGGAAAGGCGAAGCTCGGCATTGATGAAGCCGGCTTTGAACAGTATCTGATGACAAAGGACTTCCCACCGGTTGATCTGTTGATCCGGACCAGTGGGGAAGAGCGGATCTCCAACTATCTGCTCTGGCAGATTGCCTATGCTGAACTGGAATTCATTCCGGAGGCGTGGCCTGATTTCACGCCGGATGTCATGAAGCGGTGCATTGAGGAATACCATCATCGCAACCGCCGTTTTGGAGGATTGACCAATGAATAAGAAAATGATGATCAAGACGCTGACAGCCCTGATCCTGGTGGCCATTGTCGTGCCGCCGTTCATGCTGGGCGGCTGGCTGCTGGAAGTGCTGGTGGTAATCATCAGTGCACTGGCTGCCTATGAGATTACGGCACTGGAAGATCAGAAAGCCCACTGGTGTATGATGATGATCGTGTTCATTGCCATTGAGGCAATGGCACATCTGCCGCTGAACTACTTCCCGGTTTGCTGCGCAGTCTTTCTGATCATCCTGTTTGTCATTCACTTTGTATCAAATGACTCCATGGATGAGCTGGCCTATACCTTCCTTCTGACCATGATGATCGGTATGGCATGGCGCGGTGTCTTCAAGATCTATACTGCAGGATTCGGCGGAATGGGCATGCTGTATGTCGCATTTGCCTGCTTCCTCTGCGATACCGGTGCCTACTTCTTCGGTGTATTCCTCGGCAAACACAAGATGATTCCGCGGATCTCTCCCAATAAAACCTGGGAAGGGGCAGTCGGCGGATATTTCCTCGGACTGGTTTCATCCCTGCTGCTGGGATTATTCGTGGTAAAAGATCTGCCTGTTTCGCTCTGCATTACCGCAAGTGTGATATTGCCGGCAGTTGCGGAAATCGGCGATCTCGCATTTTCTTCCATCAAGCGCAGATTCAAGATCAAGGACTTTGGATCACTGCTGCCGGGACATGGCGGAGTGCTTGATCGGATTGACAGCTTCCTGTTCTGTCTTCTGGTATTCAACGGGCTGATGCTCGCCTGGGGTCTTTAAACAATGAAGCGGATTGTACTGCTCGGCGCTTCCGGATCGATTGGCATCCAGACACTGGATGTCATTCAGCAGCACCCGGATCGGTTTTCCCTGACTGCCTTTGGCGTCGGCAGAAATATTGATGCGCTGCGGAAAATATTAAAACAGTTTCCGGTTGATACCGTATCTGTCGAAGAAGAATCAGATGCCGTTTTGCTGCGCAGAGAATATCCGGGTCTGATCGTATTCAGCGGACCGGATGGACTGTGCAGTCTGGCAGACCTGGATGACTACGATGTACTGGTCAATGCACTGGTTGGCTTTGCCGGCTTCATGCCGACGATGACTGCAATCAAGGCACATCATGATATTGCCCTGGCCAACAAGGAAACACTGGTGGTCGGCGGCGTGCTGATCAAACAGGCAATCAAAGAATACGGGGTATCCCTGTACCCGATTGATTCAGAGCACTCGGCAATCTTCCAATGCCTGCAGGGCAACAGGATGAGCCAGGTATCGCGTCTGCTGATTACCTGCAGCGGCGGTGCATTCCGCAGCAAGACCAGGGATGAACTGTCTCAGGTCACACCGGAAATGGCACTTGCCCATCCAACCTGGTCCATGGGACCCAAGATCACGATCGACTGTGCAGATCTCATGAACAAGGGATTTGAAGTAACGGAAGCACACTGGCTGTTTGATATCCCGTATGACCGCATTCAGGTAGTCATGCACCGGGAGAGTGTGGTTCATTCCATGGTGGAATATCAGGATCATTCCATCATTGCCCAGCTGGGAGCTCCGGACATGCGTCTGCCGATCCAGTATGCACTGACCTGGCCAGAGCGTCTTCCATTGCAGGAAGATCATCCGCTGAATCTCTTAGAGATCGGAACACTGCACTTTGATGCACCGGATACCGAACGCTTCCCGCTGTTGAAACTTGCCTATGAGGCAGGGGAAAAGGGCGGCAATCTGGATGCGGTCATGAACGGCGCCAATGAAGTCGCCAATCTGGCATTCCGCAATCACGAGATTCCATTTCTGTCGATTGAACGCATTATTACCGATGCAGTCCATCAGGCACCATTCCATGAAGTGACATGTATTGAAGACCTCATTGAAGCAGACCGCTGGTCAAGAGAGTTCGCTGCTGAAGAGGTTCAGAGAGACAAGGAGAATTAATGCTGACGATTATTCTGTTCATATTACTGCTGACTGTGATTATCTGTATCCATGAGTGGGGACACCTGATTGCCGCCAAGGCATTCAATGTCTACTGCTTCGAGTATTCCTTCGGCATGGGGCCTGTCATCTTCAAGCACAAGACCAAGGAAACCCAGTACAGCATCCGCGCAGTCCCGGTAGGCGGCTTTGTGTCCATGGCAGGTGAATCTGACGGGGATGAGGCATATCCGGACGTTATTGTTCCGGAAGGAAGACGCTTGACTGATCAGAAACCATGGAAGCGGATCATCATCATGCTTGCAGGGGTATTCATGAATTTCATCCTGGCATGGGTGATTTTCTCCCTGGTAATTTTGAACAACGGCGCATTTGCGGAATCTCCCAAGTCGGTCGTTTCCACGGTTGTTGCGGATTCTCCGGCCGAGAGGGCTGGCTTTGAGTCCGGTGACCGGATTACCAAAGTCACTTCGGCTGACGGCAACTCTTCAAGTATTGATACCTATACCGATCTCAGCATCTTCATGGCAACTTCCAAGGATCAGCAGCTGACCTTCCAGGTAGAACGTGATGGATCTGAAATCACACTGACTGCGACACCGGAATACAACGATGAAGAACAGAGTTACTTTATCGGAATTGCCGCAGATAATACGAATGTCCATGCGGTCAATTTCTTCAACTGCTGGTACTACGGTGCCAAGGAAATGGGCATGATTACAAGCCTTCTCTTCTCGACGATTATCTCTCTCTTCCATGGCTTCGGTCTGGATCAGCTGAGCGGACCGGTCGGGATCTATAACGCAACAGAAACTTCCGTATCCTACGGCCTGACCAGCTATCTGTTTTTGATCGCTGAGCTGAGCCTGAATGTCGGTATCTTCAATCTGCTGCCGTTACCGGTGTTGGATGGCGGCCAGGTAGTGATTACCCTGGGCGAATGGATCACGCACCGGAAATTGAATGAGAAGGTTAAAATCGGCATCATGGGGGTCTGCTGGGTCCTGTTAATCGGACTGATGATCTTTGCGACCTTTAATGATATAACTAGACTGTTCAGCTAAGGAGGAAATCTGAATATGGCTACGATTCTGGTTACAGGCGGTACTGGCTACATTGGTTCACATACCTGCGTTGCATTGATTCAGGCTGGCGACGATGTCGTGATTCTCGACAATCTGTACAACAGCAGTCCTAAAGTAGTTGACCGGATTGAAACGATTACCGGCAAGCGTCCGAAGTTCTACCAGACTGATATTCTGGATCAGGCAGGACTGAAAAAAGTATTTGATGAAAACAAGATTGATGCGGTGATTCACTTTGCCGGGTATAAGGCAGTCGGTGAATCTGTTGAGAAGCCGCTGGTGTATTACGAAAATAATATTGCCGGCTCTCTGAACCTGTATCAGGCCATGAAAGATCACAATGTAAAGACCATTGTCTTCTCCTCCAGTGCCTGTGTCTACGGCGCACCGAAGAGTGTTCCGATCAAGGAAGATTTCGAAACCCATACCACGAACCCGTATGGTGCTACCAAACTGATGAATGAGCAGATCCTCGAAGATATCTGGACGGCTGATCATGACTGGTCTGTATTGCTGCTGAGATACTTCAACCCGATCGGAGCACATTCCTCCGGCCTGCTGGGCGAAGTACCGAACGGCATTCCGAACAACCTGGTCCCTTATATTGCAAGAGTTGCCAACGGCACGCTTGAATATCTGAGAGTCTGGGGCGATGACTATCCGACACCGGATGGCACAGGCGTCCGTGACTACATCCATGTCGTTGACCTGGCTGAAGGACATATCAGCGCAGTGAAGTACGCACTGGAACATCATGAAGTCCAGAAGATCAACCTCGGCACCGGCAAGGGATACAGCGTGCTGGAAGTACTGCATGCCTATGAGAAGGCCTGTGGGAAACAGCTTGCCTATAAGATCATGCCAAGACGGGCCGGCGATATCGCTGAATGCTACGCAGATACCAAGAAGGCAGAGCAGATGCTCGGCTGGAAGGCAAAGTACGGCATTGATGATATGTGCCAGAGTTCCTGGAACTTCACGCTCAAGAATCCAGACGGAATCAAATAATCAAATCATCCTGAAAACGGCATTCTGATCAACTGGAATACCGTTTTTTCTTAAGGAATCCTTCACAATTGAACGCAGTTGACAGGGTAGCGCTATGTTATAATTTTACATAGGATTTCAAACATAAAAACGATGGAAAAGAACAAGCATACAAAACTGTGGGTGGTACTGATTGTTATCATTGCGATTGCCGCATGTCTGTTGGGATATGAGGTCTTTTTCCATAATGCATCAAAAGCAGCGGATCCTGCTGCAGTCAGCACTCCGAAGGCGACGATCTCATCTGTTGGCAACCAGACCAAACCGTCCGCATCCACGTCACTGGATCAGACAGCAGTGTCTGTTTCCGGCTATACCGTTTATCAGCTGGATGATATTGACTTCCGCTTCATCATCGCCAAAGTCCATGTCAAGTCAGACAGTGCGCTGAATCTCAGTCTGGATCATTTCAAGACCAGTGAGGGAATCACGCTTGACCAGGTCAGCGACTATGTCACACAGCTGGAGTCCCATTCCTATTACCTTGGCAGACAGAATGTCTGGTTCTCCATCATCTCCCAGAACAGTGAAACAGATACGAACCTGTTTATCCCGGTCAAGGACAGCACGCTGACTTCACTGACCGTATCAACAGACTTTGGAAACAATGCAGACATGACATTCAATCTGAATGATCCGAAGGGGAGTTCCAGCGATCTGCTGTATCAGGCAGATGATGTCATCACTGATGGAAAGAGCTATGAGATGACCGTATCGGAAGCCTTCGATATCACCGGCAGCTACTTATATCAGACTGTGGACAATGAACAGCAGGAATTCCTGCTGCCATCCACAACCAAGGTATATGCATTCCATGTACAGGCAGTATCGCTCTGGGGCGACAGTGTCACCCTGGAATCTGCCCAGTATGTACCGGAAGGATCTTCCGAAACATTTGATGCACTGGATGCTTCGATCAGGTCAGAGAAGTTTGATAACATTCTCGGCAAAACGATCAGTGACAAAGATTCCGGATATCTGTTCTTCTATGCATTCGATCCGGATGATAACCCGATCACCTATCACGGGGTGCTGAAACTGAAACTGCAGGGCAGTGATTCTGTGATCACTGTCAATGTGAATCTGAACTGAGGATATAAATATGATGCGGATATTGAAAAAGGGAAAAACACTGGTGCTGGCTGCGGCAATGATACTGACGTCATTTCCGGTTTTCATGCATGCAGAAGTCAGCGTACAGGCTGAGACAGACTTTGGCTATTATCCGATGCAGTGCAGCAGCGGACAGTACGAAGTAGATACCGTAAACAATGACGGAAGCTATTCCAAGATTGCCTGCACAGCAGATATTGCGACTGCCAAGTCCACCATGTATGCAAATACCGATGCAGTCGTACGGCACAGTGCCAGCCACAGTCAGACGCATGTCATCATGATGAACTATGGCATTGTCTATTCTTACCCGCAGCGCGATAACTCCAATACTGTCAAGATTACCAATTTCTACAACGACAGCAGTGATTCCAACAAGTATACCTATGTCACAGTTCATCGTGAGATGTCCTATGAAGGAACGTATGATTATAATCCGGCTACCGGTGACGGTACGGTTGCCGTAACCCTGAATGGATTTTCCGGATACATCAGTCTGAAAGATATCGACCTTGTGCCGATGAAGTATGTCAACAATCATATTTCCATCTGGCTGGGCGGCAACCAGACCTCAGGCTACTATGAAGATCCATTCCAGACATATGTCTATCAGGGCTACTACAAAGTAGAACAGAACGGCAACTATCTGGACCTGGTTTATCACTGCCACAGCGGCTGGGCAGATCCGAAAAATTCTTCCCATGAACCGGCTGAGTGGACATTTGATATCGGCCCGGCAGCAGACTGGATGACATCCGGGGCAGTCTATTACTCCAAAAATGGATCAACGTTCTACAGTGATCGCTACTACAATTCTCAGGCAGGCACTTATTACAGTTATTATCAGTTTCTGCCATTGAGATCAGAGTCTTCGATCAGTGCTTCAACATTCAATACATTCCTGACTTCGAAGGGAAAGAATTCTTCCAGCAAACTGTGGGATACCGGCCAGACATTCCTGGATGCCCAGAGTAACTACGGCGTCAACGGACTGCTGGTCTATGCAATGGCATGCCTTGAATCAGCGTATGGAACCAGCAGCTATGCACAGAACAGAAACAATCTCTTTGGCTGGTCTGCCTATGACTCTGATCCGGATTCGGCATCCACATTCAGTTCAGTGACCCAGGCAATCAATGAGCAGATGGGCATCAACCTGCGTGGCTACATTGATACCAATGATATAAGATTCTTCGGCCCTCAGCTTGGCAATAAGGGATCCGGCCTGAATGTGAAGTATGCCGGCGATCCATACTGGGGCATGAAGATTGTGGCAATTGCCTATGACATCGACAAATGTGATAACGGTTATGACGGTACACTGACTGACTACAATTCTGAATCAGTCGGTGTCATCACAAATGATCAGTTCACCAGTGTCCTCGGATCCATCAACGGCTCAGAGATTTATTCCACTGCCTATGGTGCAAGGTACCAGAAGAACCACATGGTTACTGTTCTTGCGTCAAGCGGCGACTGGTATGAGATCCAGTCGACTGACTATCTGGAGAATGGCACTGCCAAGAACTTTATCAAACAGAATATCGGATTGATCAATTATAACTGGAGCACGAATATCGGCTGGGTCAAGAAGTCCAGCGTTACGCTGGTCAACAATACTGCACTGGTGGAAAAGGGTACCGAGCCTACCGGAGATGCAGTTCATACCCTGAACAGTATCAGCTGGTCTTCCAGCGGCTTATTGACATTGACCGGAAGTAATTACCGGCCTGGCATCTATGTCACTTCAGACAACACTGCAGCCCAGACCATCAGTGTTCAGGATGATACCTTTACCGAAGTGAAGAACGTCAATCTTGTCACTTCACTTTCAGGCAGCGATGTACTGAACTGGAGCACCAACCTGGATGTCTCCTCACTGGAGAATGGCGTCTACTTCTTCAAGGTCTCCACTGCCTACAGTTCATTGACGGATTATAACGACAGCTATCAGCTGAGCACTGCTTCCACACTGCCGGATGATTTGATGAAGAACGGAAAGACATATCATCTGTCTGCAGATCCTGACAGCGACATGATCAAGCTGACAATCTCTGATGTGGTATGCGGAGCCGGTGCAAGTTATGACTCTGCAACAGATGCATGTGTATGTGTCAGCGGATATGAGAACTACGTTTCCGGTACCGGATGCACGGCAAAGCCGGCTGATGAATCCAGTCTGACGATCATGCGCAGTGCGAACTCTGCATCGTATCAGTCCGACGGACACACGGTTGATATTTCCGGTGTTGCCTTTATCCAGGGGATGAATGCAACAAAGGATCAGACAGATATTACAGATACAGTGGTACTGGTCAATATGGAGACCGGAGAAGAAACCGCTGTTGATACCGTCACTTCCAGTCTAGCCAATGCATACAACCTGTATGACGGCTATGACTATACCCAGATCAAGTATTCAGCTTCGATCGATCTTGCGACATTGACTCCGGGCAACTATTACCTGAAAGTCAAAGTGACAAACGGCGATGTGAGTCAGGATGCGACGCTTGTCATGGTCAGCGGATCTGAAGGACTTGATTCAAAGTCCTATACCAGATCAGATGGTTACAAGGCAGTCTTCAAGGCAAGTCCGCAGTCCAGCTACCGTCTTGAAATCAGAATTGAAAAGACCGGCCTGGATACTTCAGTCATCAGCAAGCCTACCCGGAGTGCTTCCATCTTCGGCGTCAACAAGATGTCTTTGACAAACGGCACACTGACCATGGATGGCTATACATTCATGAATGGCACCACCGTTACTGCATCAGACCAGCCTTCAGAGCAGATTCTGCTGGTCAATGAAGATGACGGCAGCGTCACTTCAGTTACGCCAAAGGCCACCAGCAAAGCATGTTCGTTTGATATTACTTCTCTGCGTGGATCCAGCTATGATATTTCGAATTCATGCTTCAGTGTTTCCAGCGATCTGAGTGAAATTCCAGCGGGTACCTACGTCATGTACATGGATATTTCTGCCGGCAGCTACCGCGATATCTTTGAGATGTCCAGTGTCAGCGACCTGACCATGCCGACCGGGACAAAGGACGGCCGTACCTATTCCATTGCCAAGTCGGAAGTCCGCAGCCGCTTCATCCTGACGATTACCGATGCGACGCCATCTGTTCAGTCTGCTGAGTCTTCAGCTTCTGCAGAGTCGTCTGCTTCACCGGAACAGTAAGTGTTTTGTATAAAGGGGACTGTAAGATGAGTGTTGATTTCACCAACAAAACAACCAGAATTCTGATGATCATTGCCGGTGTACTGGTCGTGGCGACCGCAGGTACGATTGTTTATTACGGACAGAATCAGAATCAGGATACCGGCGTGACTGTTGAGAATCTCGTTGGCAAGACCAAGGATGAAGTGATCTCCTGGCGCGACGAGAACAAACTGACAGAGGATCAGCTGACCTTCAGCTATATCTACGATGAGGAAGTGGCAGAGGATACTGTGCTTTCCCAGAGTATTGACGCAGATACCGTCATGAAGAAAGAGGACGTACTTGAAGTCAGTCTTTCCAATGGCCCGGATCCCGATGCGGAAGTACAGCTGATTGATTTCACCGGCAAGAAGAAAGATGAAATCACCAAGTGGTTTGATGACAATCTCTTTACCAACGTGCAGTATGCCTTCCAGGAAAGCAAAGATGTGGAAACAGATACCTATATTTCCATGACACCGGCTTCCGGAAAGGTAAAGCGCAGTGATGAAATCAAAGTGATTCTGTCTACCGGATCATCAGATACCCAGGCAGATGTCACAGTTCCTGATTTCTCGACCTATACCAAGGCAAACATACAGGCATGGGGCACAACGAATAAAGTGACTGTGGTATTCAAGACCCAGTCCAGTGACACAGTCGCCAGCGGCAAGCTGATCTCACAGTCAGTCAAAGCCGGCACCTCTGTCAAGAGCGGCACCAGCATCACGATCACGCTTTCTTCCGGAAAGGGCATCACGGTAGAGAACTTTACCGGCAAGACCAAGACGGAAGCACAGACCTGGATCACCAAGAACAATCTGAAAGTCACCTTCAGCGAAGTCTATTCCGATACTGCAAGCGGGCAGGTCGTCAGCCAGAGCCCAACCAGCGGTACTGTATCTGAAGGAACTTCTGTAACGATCTCTGTATCAGCAGGGCAGGTGCCGGTCTCTGACTGCACCGGGCAGACACAGACTTCATTTGTGAATTATCTCAACGGCTTGAATTCTGCCAAGAACAGCTCGGCCAAGATCAGCTACAGCGTTACCGAGCAGCAGAGTGATTCCACGGCAGGGACAATCCTTTCCCAGACACTGAACGGCACCAAGCAGACAGATACGGTCTACTGTGCACCGGGCTCCAAGATTGTCATTACCGTAGCTGTCGGCAAGCCGGTTGATGTTGCAAACAAGGCCGGAGTATCTGAATCAGATTTCAAGTCTTATCTGAGCAGTATCGGCATGGGTATCGGAACAAGATCTGAAACATACAGTGACTCTGTCGGAGCGGGTTTGATTATCTCCAACGATACCGGTTCCAAAGCCAAGGGAACAACCATCAACTACACGGTATCCAAAGGTGCGTATACAGTGGATTCCAGCCTGTACGCAGCAGGGGCTAGCTACAGCACATTATCAAGTGCGGTATCCACTGCCAATGCCTATGGCGCAGGTTACAGCCTCAGCAAAAAATCCATGAACAGTAATACATATACCTCCGGACAGATCATCAGCTGCAGTGCAAGCGGTAAGAGCATTGCCTGTGATGTCTCCTCCGGAAGAGTTGCGACTGTTCCGAATGTAGTTGGAAAGACAGTCGAAGCTGCAACGAATTTATTAAAGGAAGCGGGATTCTCTGTCAGTACTTCCAGTATCGGATATTCAGATACTGCTCAGAATATTGTTGTCGGACAGACTGTTTCTGCCGGAAGCAGCGCAGCCTATGGTTCAACGATCTCGATCACTTATTCTGATGGACCGAAACCGGTTGTGAAAGCGGTGCTTCCCGAGATCTATCCGAATATTTATTCCGGATATGAAGCATCTGTCATCAAGAGTATGCTTGATGCGATCTACAGCAGTGCCGGATTTACGAATATCAAGTATGTCTACCTGACCGGCGCAGATAACCCGGACTATGCAAAGAGTATCAAGTCTGTTGAGCCAAATGGTGATGATGAAGGTACTACTTACGATGTCAATACGCAGATCACCGTCACGATCTACTCCACCAACTGATCGACAGGTGCAGGGATAAAAGAAAAATGCTGCTCACTGAAGTGAACAGCATTTTATATTGGAACTCAGTTCTTGAACATCTTGAAGAGCGCGATGATGTACTGCAGTGACATGTAGACACAGAATACCAGGACAACATAATCACATGCCAGCATCCATACATTGGCACCGATCTGATAGCCATTGATGACCATCAGGATGCCAAGTGCCATATACGCGATCGCCAGGGAAGTGGAGCGGAGCGGGTTGTGATCATCAACGAGACACTGGATTCTCGTCCGTTTCTTTTCCGGCTTGAAGTTTGTAATGCAGGTAAGTGATGGCAGATAGTTGGAACGGTAGCGCCATTCCAGCAGTGCGTAGAAGACAACACCGATCAGGATCATCAGCCGCCAGTCAGCGTTGAAGCTGAGGCCGATCATGACAACTGCAATGACAATTGCGATCCGGTTGTGATACAGTGCGAAGCCATTCTCATCTTTTGGTTTGATGATATAGCCGCATTTGCTGGAAGGCATATACAGGACATTCTGTCCATGCTTATCCTGGTAGACATTTCTGCCGGCAACGACAGACCCCCTTGAGTTGAAACTGGATTGTTTATTACTCATAGAATCCCCTTATCTAGCTGAAGGTAACTCAGAACTGTGCCTTGCCTTTGCAGAAGGTTTCTTCCACAGAGTAATCATCATTCAGAACGACGATATCTGCATCATAACCAACTGCCAGCTTGCCGAGGTGATCATTCAGCCCAAGCATGGTAGCCGGGTTGATCGTGCAGGAGTTCAGTGCTGATTCAAACGGAACCTGAGCCTTTTCAACCAGGTTGCGCAGACCTTCATTCGTCTTCATTGTACTGCCAGCGAGGCCCTTTGTCTCGGTCAAGTGTGCAGAGCCATCCGGATAGATGACAATCTCGTGGCCGCCGAACATGAACTTGTGTCCAGCTTCGAATCCCTTGCACATCAGAGCATCGGAGATCATGATGCCATGATCCTTGCCCTTGCACTGGAAGAAAATATGCAGTGCTTCCGGTGTGCTGTGGTTGCAGTCGCAGATGACTTCACTGTACAGATTGTCCAGTCTCAGTGCAGCACCGGTGACACCGTTTGCACGATGATTGAACGGGCTCTGTCCGTTATAGGTATGGGTGATGGACTTGGCGCCATTGCCGACTGCCAGGATTGCTTCTTCATAGGTAGCACCGGAATGTCCGATGGAAACTGCGACGCCATGGGTGCTGCAATATCTGGTCAGTGCATAGTCCGGATCATGTTCCGGTGCCAGGGTGATGATCTTGATCAGACCTTCAGCAGCTTTCTGGTATTCCTCAAACTCCTTGACGGTAGGCTTGACGATTGCCTCAGGCGGCTGTGCTCCCTTATATTTCATGTCCAGATATGGACCTTCGAAATGAATACCGAGGATGTCTGCACCCTTCGGGTTGGTCTTCTTGACTGCTGCAACATTCTTGACTGCCTTGAGCAGGACCGGCTTCATTTCTGTAATGGTGGTAGCCATGATTCCGGTAACACCTTCATGGACAATGTTCTTGACCCACTTTTTCAGGCCTTTCGGATCTGCATAGTTGGTATCGAATCCATAAGCACCATGGCAGTGGATATCCAGGAATCCCGGAACGATCCGTTTCTCACCGTAGTCATGATTTGGCTTTCTGGTGCCGTAGGGCAGGATGCGGGTGATCTTGTTACCGGTAACTTCAATCTCTGCCGGATAGAAATCGCCGCCAAGCCATACTTTTTTACTTTGAATCAGCATAATAATGTTCTTCTCCTTCCGCGCTGATGCGCAAATATTCTTATTCCATCATTAATTTAGCACGAAATACGTGCTCTGATTTGTACTTTTCGGTAGACGTTTGATATCTTTTACTAAAATTGTTCCAAAAACGATGCGTCTTGGCTATAATCGGGTTTGTAAACAACGTATCAACCCATAGAGGAGGGGTTACCATGAATATCTTTAACTTCACCGAGGATCAGCTCAAAGAAAAGCATTCCATTTACACCGCAACCGAGATTCACCAGCAGCCGGCTACCTGGGCCAAGACCATTGAACAGGTACGTTCCATGAAAGATGAGATCAAGACATTCATCGGCCGTATCACTTCTCAGCCGGATTATGACATCGTCCTGACCGGTGCCGGAACCAGTGAGTTCGTAGGGAACGCTCTGTTCTCCTATCTGAACCGCCTGACTGGCTACAAGGCAAAGTCCTATGGTTCTACCGATCTCACACCGACTCCGGAAAACTTCATCTGCCCGGATCGTCCGACCCTGCTGATCAGCTTCGGCCGTTCAGGTGATTCTCCTGAATCCATCGGTGCCATCCAGTCCTGCGAAGCAGTATCTGACAAGATGTATCATCTGTTTGTTACCTGCAACAAGGACGGTGCCCTGAGCAAGCGTGCTGCCAAGGAAGGCGACCGCTGCCTGGCAATTGATCTGACACCGGAGACACTCGACAAGAGCTTCGCCATGACATCCAGTTTCTCCAATATGTACCTCGCTACGATTCTCTGCTTCAACATTGACCACCTGGATGAAACAGCCAAAGATGTTGAAGATATGATCAATGCAGGCACAAAACTGCTGAATGAAGATTATGGATATCTGAGAGATCAGGTAGACGGTTTCGACTTCAAGCGCATTGTATATCTCGGCACCAATACCCTCAAGGGAATTGCCCAGGAATCAGCTCTTAAGATGCTGGAACTCAATGCCGGCCGTATTGTCACGATGTTTGATACACCGATGGGATTCCGTCATGGACCGAAGTCCATCGTTGATGATGATACCCTGACAGTCATCTATCTCTCTGACGGTGCTTATCAGCGTCAGTATGAAATGGATCTGGTCAAGGAAATGTCCGGACAGCGCAAGGGCAACAAGATCCTTGTCATCTGCAATACTCCGGAACCGGAAGCTGAGAAACTCGCAGACTTCTACTATTGCTTCAACACCCCTGCAAAGGATAATATTTTCCTGGGACTCGATTATGTACTCTGCGCTCAGCTGATTGCACTGTTCAAGTCTCTTGGCAATGGCATCACACCGGACAACCCGTGCCCGACAGGCGAAGTCAACCGTGTCGTCAAGGGTGTCACGCTGTACCCGTACCACAAATAAGAACAGTTGAATACTGAAGAGGAGAAAATCAGATGATTGGAATTGTAGTGACAGGACATGGCAACTTCGCAACAGGACTTACCAGCTCGGTCAAACTGATCGCCGGCATGCCGGAAAAGTATGTCGCAGTAGACTTCGTACAGGAAGACAGCACAGACGATCTGACCTCACATCTCAAGGCAGCATTTGAACAGCTGGCCGGCTGTGAAGGCGGTATTCTCGTTTTCACTGATCTGATGGGCGGTTCTCCGTTCAAGATGAGTGTTGAACTCTCTGTTGCCCTCAAAGACAAGTACAAGATCCGTGTCGTAACCGGCACCAACCTCGGCATGCTGATTGAAGCCAACATGTCCAGGGGATTCATGGAAG
Organism: Solobacterium sp.; assembly: GCA_022486935.1. GTDB lineage: Bacteria > Bacillota_I > Bacilli_A > Erysipelotrichales > Erysipelotrichaceae > Bulleidia. The sequence goes on from JAKVJO010000001.1 coordinate 74,253, forward strand.
ATGTTGATTCACTCGCTGACATGGCCATTGAAACAGGCAAGCAGCAGCTCATGAAGTATGTCTATACCGAGCACACTGCAGCTGATGAAGCCAGCGACAGCGATGGTATCTGAGTCAATCAAATTCAATTGAACCGGAAAAAGCAGGGTGGCCTGAATGACCATCCTGCTTTATTCGTCTTTCTGATCGTATATTTTCTTGGAGAACTCGGTAGGGGTAATGCCGTAGTGAATGGTGAACTTGCGGGAGAAGTAGTGAATGGAATTGAAGCCCAGCATATTGGAGATCTCCGAGATGGTATGATCGCCTTTGCGGATCAGCACCCGGCTGCGGTTCAGCTTGGCCTCGTTGATGTACTGTTTCGGGGCAATGTCCATATTGTTCTTGAACAGGTTCTGCAGGGTGCTGCGGGAGATGGAGAACTGATCAGTAATCTCCTGGATCGGCAGCGGTTCGTAGAGATGCTGGTTGATGTAGGCGATGATCTCTTCCATCAGTCTGTTTTCAAAGTACTGGTTGATTGGCGTGGTAGCTTTACCATGGACGTCATCAGTCCGCTCTTCGCTCTGCAGCATTTCAATAATCAGCGATCTGAGATCAGTGATCATTTCATCAAAGTGATAGGAAGAAGTATCATCACAGGATTTCACGAACGCATCCACGGTTGAGATCATGGTACGCGTACAGGTGAATACCCGGTCCAGCAGTTTGGAATTATCGAGGCCCCGTGCCTGGAAGACAACGGTCAGATAGGAACAGGATTTATCAGAGGTAACTTTCTGGTCGTGGAACTCACCTGGTCCGTACAGCATGCACTGACCTGCATGAATGGTGAACAGCTTACCCTGTACAGTGGTTTCCACTTCGCCGGTATCTACATAAGTCAGTTCATAGAAGTTATGCACTTCGCCGGGGAAGAAGTAGGAGGGTGCTTTCACTACATAGTAGTAGGCAATGATTTCCTGGATATTGAATCTGGAAATGATATGTTCATAGGCAATCGGATGTTCCAGCCGGATCATCTTTGATTTTGATTTCTCGGGTACATAGGTGCGGTAGACAATCGAACCGGTCATCGGCACCAGGGCAAAATAGTTGCCGGCATTGATTCTTACCGAACGGTGCAGGGCAAAGTCTTCCACTTCATCCAGAATCGGATTCTCGGCAACTCTGAGCAGGGCCATACCTTCCATCGGTTCAATATAAACGTTGGAATTATACGCGCGCATCTCATATACAGTGTCCACTGTTTCCGTATAGGTAGATACTGCGAATCCGCTTTTCTTCTTAAAGGAGTCACTGACTTTTCCGTATTTTAAGTAATTTGCACTGGTTGTCTTATTGTACATATTCTTTAAAGTTTGTTGAAAAAGACACCTTTCTTACTGAAAATATACCACAATTATCACATGATGCTCACAAAACGCGAAGAATTATTAATCCGTTACCGAAAAGTGCAAACGTATTGCAAAAAAATGTAAAGACCTTTTCACTCATAAAACCTATGATACATGTAAGGAAAGTGCTTACAGAGTTGACGCTGGAAGTACAACCGATTCAGAAACTTAGGGAACAGGAAAGGAGTGAGAGGCTTAAGATGCCAGATATCGTATTAACGAGAATCGACAATCGTCTGCTTCATGGCCAGGTTGCTACACAGTGGTGTGGTTCAATCGGTGCCAATCTGATCCTCATCGCAAACGATGATGTCGCAGGCAACACCTTCCGTCAGGGCTTGATGGACATGGCCGCACCGTCTTACTGCCAGACACGTTACTGGACGATTCAGAAGACGATCGATACCATTCACAAAGCTTCACCTGCACAGCATATCTTCCTGGTTGTAGAAAATCCGGAAGACGTACTGAAGCTGGTCGAAGGCGGCGTTCCGATTAAGAAACTGAACATCGGAAACATGCACATGGCAGAAGGCAAGCGTCAGGTCGTCGGATCTGTCGCTGTCAACGATGAAGATGTAGCAGCATTCAAAAAGCTGCAGGAGCTGGGCGTAGAACTTGAAATACGCCGTGTGCCCCAGGAACACGCAGAAGACGTCAACAAATTATTCAAGTAATCAATCTTAAGGAGGATTGAATCAAATGCAAGTTGTATTACTCGCAATCGTAACTTTCATCTTTGCAATTGACCAGTTCTCGCTGACAGAGCTTCTCTATCGTCCTATCATTGCTTGCCCGATTATCGGCGCAATCCTGGGCGATGTACAGACCGGTCTGGTTGTAGGCGGAACCTACGAACTGATGATGGTCGGTAACATGCCTGTCGGCGGAGCTCAGCCACCGAACGCAGTACTCGGCGGAATCGTCGCTATGATCTTCGCAGTTAAATCCGGACTCGCTATTGACGCAGCTCTGGGTCTGGCTGTCATCTTCTCCCTTATGGGACAGTATGTCGTTACCCTCGTCTTCACAATCAACTCTGGCTTAATGGCTCAGGCTGATAAGGCTGCAGATAATGCAGATCCTAAGGGAATCGACAAAGTTAACATCCTGGCAGCTTCCCTGCTGGGTATCCTGTTTGCAATCATCGCTGTAGTTGCTTACTTCGGCGGCGAAGCAGCAGGAAATGCACTGCAGAGTTTCTCTGATTCCTTCAGCTGGGTAATGGGCGGACTCGGAGCAGCAGGCGGCATGATGCGTTATGTCGGATTTGCAGTTCTGCTGAAAATTATGCTTGCTGATGACATGTGGGGTATCTACCTCGCTGGCTTCGCAGCAGCAGCTCTGTTTGGAAACATCGAAGCAACATCAGGCGCTACCCTGATCCTCGTTGCATTCATCGGTGTTGCAATTGCGCTGTATGACTACAATACCAACATCAAGATCAAGGGATTAACTGGATCCAACGGAAACGGAGGTGCTTCTGATGGCATCTGAAGAACTCAGATATGAAGATCTTACACCGGCAGCCCCGCTAGATAAGGCTACCCTCAATAAGATGGTCTGGAGATCCATGAACCTGCAGATTTCATTCAACTATGAAAGAATGCAGGCTGCTGGATGGCTCTGGAGTATTCTCCCTGCACTGGAGAAGATTCACACCAACAAGCATGACCTGTCAGTATCCATGAAGCACAACCTGGAATTCTTCAATACTCACCCGTTCCTCGTTACATTCGTTATGGGTATTGTACTTTCCATGGAGCAGAACAAGGCTGATATCAACTCCATCCGCGCCGTAAGAGTCGCAGCAATGGGACCTCTGGGCGGCATCGGTGATGCACTGTTCTGGTTCACACTGGTTCCGATTACAGCTGGTATTACAGCTAACATGGCTATCTCCGGCTCTATGGCTGGCCCGATCATCTATTTCATCATCACCTTCGGTGTTCAGATGGCTCTGCGTTATTGGCTGATGTACTGGTCATATGATGTAGGAACAAAGGCAATTGAGACTCTTACCAAGAATGCACGTGAGTTCACTCATGCAGCATCCATGCTCGGTGTCTTCGTTGTCGGCGCTCTGACATGCAACTATGGTGCAACAACCCTCGGCATGACCATTGCAAATGGTGATACTCCGGTTGTCATCCAGGATAAACTCAACAGCATCCTGCCTGCAGCAATTCCGCTGGCATTCACGCTGATGTGCTATTCCCTGATCAAGAAGAAGGGCTGGAGCGCTACAAAGTGCATCCTTCTCCTCCTTGTCATCGGTATCGTTGGATGCATGTTCGGTATCTGGTCCGGTTCTTATACTTCACTGATTCCAGTACCTTGGCATTGATCGCTTAGCAGCTAAGCAGAAGGACAGTTCAGCAATGAGCTGTCTTTTTTCGTGCTTCAATGAACCTGCGCATTGAAAAAGGGACTTCAATCGGAAGTCCCTGAAACATGAGTTGAATCAATGATCAGTCTTTGATTTCTTCCTGATGGGAAGCGTACAGGTATTCGTTTACCGTATTGATGACTCTGTCCTTGACCAGGGAGACAGGATCGTTGTTCAGTTTTCCTTCTCTGACCTTGGTGTAGGCAATCGGCATGAACTGACTCAGCAGTCCGTAAGGAACGCCATCCTTGAAGTTGGCAAACAGTTTGGCCTGGGCTGCTTCTACTTCCGGCTGCGGCAGGTAATAACGGCAGCGGTCGCTGAAGGAGAACTTGCGCTTGAAGGCAATCTCAGCAGGGGTGCCATAATAATGATGGGCGAAGTACTTTGGTTCTTTGACCATTGCCTCATCCAGCACTTCCATAAAGTGACTCTGTTTCTCCGGTTCATCCTTGTACTGCTCTTTCTCTGCATAAGCCAGGGCGAACAGTCCTTCTCTCATGGCATAGGTCAGTCCCGGGCCGACTTTCAGAATGCCGACACCGTCTTCAACCAGTTCTCTCAGTTTGATCTTGGTCTGATAGTCAGTAGAGTGGCCTTCGAATACCAGGTTGTCATATGCCTTGATGGAAGCCATCAGATCAACAGCCTTACTGCGATCATACTCGGTGCATCCGGCGTCTTTCTCTTCAACACCCGGCTGTACAACAACACCAATGACATGGCTCCATGCTTCATCAAGTCCATGATCATGGAAGGACTTCTCAAACGTTGCTACCGTCTTCTTGAAATCTTCTACTTTGGTAACCTGCAGTCCGGTATCCTGTTTCGACTGACTGCCGCCCGGGATCGGTACTTCAGAACCGACGATGTAGACCGGGTGAATTGCATCCGGATTTTCCTTCAGCAGTTCAGCATAGGCGGTTTCTGCAACAGAAGCGAGTTCTGCGCCGCGGCGGGAGATGACTTCATCACTCAGACGGACATCCGGATCATCGCTGGCTACTTTCATGGATGTATCAATATGGATCTTGGTGAAGCCGGCCAGGACAAACTGACGGATCAGTTCAGAAGCTTCTGACATTGCTTTTGCTTCATCATACTTTGTGAAGGTCAGCGGGCCCAGGTGGTCGCCGCCGAGAATGATGCGGTCCATGGAAATATCTTCCTTGACGGCAAGTTCTCCGACAAACTTCATAAAGTCTTTTGGTTTCATACCGGTGTATCCGCCGTACTGGTCTACCTGGTTGGCGGTTGCTTCAATCAGCAGGACAGAATCGGTTTCCTTTGCCCGCTGCATGCAGGCACGCAGGACCAGTTCGTTGGCAGTGCAAGCAGAGTAGATGCCGATTGCCTTTCCTTCTTTCTGAAGGCGGACGATGCTCTTAAGTGGATGTTCTCTCATTGATCTATGATCCTCCTGATCTCATTCTAGCATTGATCGTTCAAACGTTTGTACAACCTGTTTGCACTTTCGGGGAATTGACTCAATTCCTGCGTATAAGTAATGCAGAAAGGCGGTATTTCATGATGATCAAAGATCTTCCAGTGGAAGAAAGGCCCCGTGAAAAGGGGCTGCGGGAAGGGATCGAAGAACTGAGTTCAAGAGAACTGCTGGCAGTATTGCTGCGGTCCGGTACAAAGGGGCAGTCAGTTCTGGAAACAGCGGACCAGGTCATTGAAAAAGCAGGTGGTGTTCAGAATCTGAATGCACTTTCCATTCAGCAGCTGAGTGAGATCAAAGGGATCCAGAAGGTCAAGGCACTGGAACTGCAGGCCAGTTTTGAACTGGCCAGACGGATTTACGACGGACGGATGAAACAGCGCAATGTCATGAAGCGGCCGGATGATTTCGGCATCTATCTGCGGCAGAAAATCGGCGCGTCCCACCAGGAGGAAGTACTGGCGGTATATCTCAATCTGTCCCATGAGATCATTGACAGCGAGATTCTCTTCCGGGGAACTGCAGAGACCAGTCTGATTTCTCCCTATGAGATCCTGCAGGGCGCTCTGCTGCGGCATTCCAAACGGCTGGTGATTGCCCATAATCATCCAAGCGGCAGCTGTGAACCGTCTGATCTTGATATTGCCAATACGCTCAAACTGGCAAGAGCGGCAGAACTGATGGACATTGTGCTGCTGGACCATGTCATTGTGACCATGCAGGACTGTTTCAGCTTTCATCAAGCAGGTTTTTTGAATCAGACGGCTGACTCTGCTTTTTAAGTAGTAAAATGAAACTGTATTCAAAGGGGAAGTTTCATGAATGATAACTGGAAAGAAAAACTGAGTGAGCGGATAGACCAGGATGTAACATTCCGGACGCTGGGAAAGATCATCCTGTTTCTGGTCATTGTCTGGCTGCTGTTATCAACCGACGTGGTGTGGAAGGGGTTCTTCTCCACGTTCTGGGATATTTTCGAGCCGTTCATTCTGGGCTTTATCATTGCGTTTGTATTCCGGCCGCTGATCCGCTGGCTGGAGTCCAAGAAGATCAAGCGGAAGCTGATTGTTCCGGTTCTCTATATTGTGATCCTGGTGCTGTTCTTCTGGCTGATGTATACACTGGTTCCGCTGTTCTTCTCGCGGTTTGGCTCCTTCGTGAATTCTGTGGTGTCGGGTATCCAGTGGCTGCATGACGCCTATGCAAAGAGCAGTGTGAATGGCACACCGAACTGGCTGCAGCAGCTGTTCAGTGCCGCTGTCTCCAGTCTGAATGATCTGAAGAACAACATTGCCCCGGTACTGTCCACCAATATCACCCATGCATTGAACCAGACGCTGTCCATTGTGACCAAGGCGCTATTTACACTGATTGTTTCCATCTATATCTGCACGGAATGGGAAAAACTGACAGAAGAGATCGTAGCACTGGCTTCCCACTTCAACTCAGAAGCATCCCGTTATCTTCATGCGATCGGTGATTCGGTTGGTACCTATGTGCGTTCCATTCTGATCCTGATGGTCATCAAGTTTGCGGAATACTGTCTCTTGTACTTCCTGGTTGGACATGAAGACTGGCTGATTCTCGGCATGCTGACGGCATTGGGACTCATTGTTCCATATATCGGCCCGATGATTGCCAATGTGATCGGCCTGATTACTGCCCTGGCAATTCTGCCGATGAACCGTTTTCTGATTCTTCTGGTGATGATTGTCATCCTGTCCAATGTGGATGCCTACCTGATTGAACCGATGGTTCACTCCCACAATGTGAAGATTTCTCCGCTCTGGGCGCTGTTCAGCATCTATGCCGGCGGCATTCTTGCCGGAGCCTGGGGAATTATGCTGGGTATCCCGGTCTATCTGAGTGTACGTACCGTTCTGAGACTTCGCAGGGAATCCAGACAGGAATCATCCTCAGCTGTGGTATAATCTTTCCTGTTGAATGGAGATAACGTGAATGATCAAACGGTTCCTTGCAATCATCCTTTGTGCAGTCATGGCATGTTCCGGTTTAACCGGCTGTGCTTCTGTTAAAACACAGATTGCCTATACGGTATATCCCATTGGTTTTCTGATTGACCGCATTGCCGGGGATACTGTCACTTCTGTATCGATTCAGGATAATTCCATTGTCCAGCGGGCAACGATTCAGGATAACTATGAAGAAACGCTGAGCAATTCAGCGGTATTCATGCACATCGGGCAGTTGGAGCCGTATCTGACCTGCTATTCTTCTTCCATTAATTCTGTATTGTCTACACAGCTGGATCTTTCCACGCTGAATGCAGTCTATGACTTCAAACGGTATACCTCAGTTGAAACAGATGGTGAGATCACCTATGTTGAGGGGCCGTATTATAAGGGCGCTGCCTTTGACACCATTGATACCGACAAGCAGGATCTCTACCTCTGGACAGATCCGATTGCCATGCTTTCAATGGCCAAGGATATCCGGGACTGGCTGGAGAATGCCTATCCGAACGACAAGGATATCTATGAAGAGAACTTCTCCAAACTGGAGACCGATCTGATCAATCTCGATGCCCAGTACCAGGCACTGGCTACTTCCAATACCAAGAACAACAAGGTGGTCCGCTTCGTATCAATGACCGCAAGTTTCGGCAACTGGCAGAAGGTTTACGGCTTCCAGGTATATCCGGTCATTCTGTCGAAATACGGCTCACTGCCGAATTCAGAACAGCTGGAAATCATCAAGAACCGGATCAAGGCAGACGGCGTCAAGTACATTGTCTACGAACCGAATATGACGGATGACATGATTGCGCTGTTCAATG
>JAKVJO010000002.1 GCA_022486935.1 Solobacterium sp.
TCTTCTTCCTCCAGTTTGGTGATATCGAGTTCATAGCCAAAGGTGCCGGTCATGGCCATCTTTGCGCGGGTTTCAAAGGATACATCCCGGCCGGAGATATCATTCTTGTTCTTGCATACATGGGCACCCATGGTACTGAGCGGATACAGCAGTTCGGTACCTTCTTCAATACCCAGGCGTTCAATTGGGTCCATGTCATCCGAGCACCAGATCTGCGGGCTGTAGTACAGCATCCCCGGATCAAATCTCGCACCGCCTGAGGAGCAGTTCTCCAGTAACAGATCCGGGAACTCTTTCAGGATCCGTTCCTGGATCTCATAGACACCCAGTACATGGCGATGATAGATCTCACCCTGCTGATCCTGCGGAAGATAATCAGATCCGCAGTCACAGAGCGGACGGTTCATATCCCATTTCATATAGGCAATATTGGCAGAGTGCAGGATTGCGGCAATGCTGTCATAGATGTAATTGACGACAGCGGGGTTGCTGAAATCCAGTACCAGCTGTCCCCTGCATAATGCCGGCTGACGGTTCTTCAGGTGCAGTGCCCAGTCCGGGTGGGTGCGGTACAGATCAGAATCCGGGCTGACCATCTCCGGCTCAAACCACAGGCCGAACTTCAGGCCGATGTCGTTGATCTGCTTTGCAAAGTCATGCAGACCGCACTTGATCTTCCTGTTGTTGCATACCCAGTCACCCAGGCACGAATCAGCCGCATCACGGTGATCGCCGAACCAGCCATCATCGCATACCAGCATGTCAATGCCGCACTGCTTTGCCTGTCTTGCAATAGACAGCAGTTTTTCATCATCAAAGTCAAAATACGTTGCTTCCCAGTTGTTGATGAGAACCGGACGCTTGGCATACTGGTACTTCGAACGGATCAGATGGCCGCGGTAGAAATCATGCAGGGTGCGGGACATCTGCCCAAGACCTGCATCAGAATAGACCAGTACCGCTTCCGGTGCCTGGAATGATTCCCCTGGATTCAGCTTCCACTCAAATTCTTCCGGATGGATGCCGATCACAGCCCTCAGGGAATTGAAGTTATTCTTCTGTACCTTGGAAAAGAAACTGCCGGAATACACCAGATGGATGCCGTATACTTCACCGACTGTTTCATCACAGTTCTTTGACAGGATGCCGACAAACGGCTGTGACTCATGGCCCGACTCTCCCTTGCGGGATTCATTCACAATGCCATGATAGCCAACCGGCTGTAAATCGATCTCATGTTCCCTGGCCCAGGCGCCATGCATTGCCAGCATCTGATAGTCTTCATCATCCATGTCGATACACGCTGATAACAGACGCTCCAGGTACATCGTGTTCTTTGAGGTATTCTCTGCCCTGGCGTTTCTTGTAATAATGTCAACATCATTGAATGCCGTATAGGACAGAATCACCTGAAGGCCAGTCACTTCATCCTTCAATGTAATTTCCAGGGTGTCGCAGTCCTGTTCTGTACCAAAGGAAGCCGGAAGACCCTGCAGTGATTTCTTGCCCTTATAAATCTCATAGGATTCATAATGCAGCTCAGTGCCATTCTGGCCGTCTGCTGTTTTGATATCCACACAGGATTCCCGGAAGTCCCCGGTTCCATAACCCGGGTATTCCATGGGGCAGCGGTCCATGAAACCGGTCTTCTCTGCCGGATTGACCTTCGGGGTCAGTGGCCCTTCGTCTGTTCTGAGCAGATAGTTAAGATCTGTATCCTGGAGTTTCTTTCCGTAGTAGACATGGGTCAGATACGTATCATCTGCCAGTCCAATCAGATAGCTGGTATGCGGGGTGTCCAGTTTCCAGATGCGGTGCTTATTATCAAATGTGATCATGTTCAGCCTCCTGCTGATATAACAATCCCGGAATCCAATGACTCCGGGAATTGAACTCAATGTTCTGCCATGGCCAGAAGGTCGTTCTTCAGCAGCTCCAGTTTCTGGTCTGCGTCCTGGTGTGACGAACCTCTGACTCCATAATAGAATTTGATCTTCGGTTCTGTGCCGGAAGGTCTGACACAGCACCATGCCCCATTGGCAATTTCATCATACAGCACATTGGACTTCGGAAGACCGGCAAGTGAAGTTTTTTTCGTCTTCAGGTCTGTACGGATGCCGGTTTGATAATCCCGGACGGCAAGTACCTCTTCCCCGCCAAGCTGTGTCTCTGGTGTATTGCGCATCCGCTCCATCGTTGCGGCAATTTCACGGGCGCCCTGACTGCCTTTTCTGGTAATGGAGGTGAGCCCTTCTTTGTAATAGCCATAGGTCTGGTACAGGTCTTCCATCGCATCGCAGAGTGTCTTGCCCTGTGACTGGTAGAACGCTGCACATTCACATAACATCATGACTGCCGCCACTGCGTCCTTGTCTCTTGCATAGGTGCCCGGCAGACAGCCGTAGCTTTCTTCCAGCCCGAATACATAACTGTGGCTGTGCATCTCATCAAACAGTTTGATCTGCTCGCCGATGTACTTGAAGCCAGTCAGCACTTCAACAAGATCCACATGATATGCCTGCGCCAGGGGCTTGGCCATATCTGTTGTGACAATCGTTTCAACCAGTGCCGGTTTATCAGGCATCGTATTGGTCCTGGTCCGTTCTCTCAGGATATATTCAGCAATGATCATGCCGGACATATTGCCGGTGAAGGATTCGTACTTGCCGGTATGCCGGTTCTTGGCATAGACACCAAGCCGGTCACCGTCCGGGTCAGTCGCCAGCACAATATCCGCATCCTCTTTCTCCGCCTGTTTAAGGGCAATGGTCCAGGCATTGGGATCTTCCGGGTTCGGATATGGAATCGTCGGGAAGTCGCCGTCCGGCTGTTCCTGCTCCGGTACGACACTGACATGCGTAAAGCCAAGTTCTTTTAAGATACGTCTGACCGGTACGTTTCCGGTACCGTTCAATGGTGTATACACAATGCGGATGTGATCTGCCTGTGCCCTGATGACTTCCGGATGGATGCTCAGTGCCTTTACACAACTGATATATTCATCATCCAGTTCACTGCCGACAACATGGTACAGCCCCTCTTTGACGGCATCTTCCAGCTTCATGGTCCTGACCTGATCAAAGCCGGTGACCTTCGCCACTTCGGCAAGGATGTTCTGATCATGCGGCGGGGTAATCTGTGCCCCGTCCTGCCAGTAGACCTTGTATCCGTTGTATTCCCTTGGATTGTGGGAGGCAGTGACCATGATGCCGGCAATACAGCCCAGCCGTCTGACACTGAATGACAGTTCCGGGGTAGGCCGCAGTGTTTCAAAGCGGTACGTTCTGATGCCATTGGCATTCAGTACCAGTGCAGCTTCCCTTGAAAACTCCGGTGACATATGACGGGAGTCAAAGGCAATTGCCACGCCCTTGTCCTGTCCTTTCTGTTCAATGATGTAGTTGGCAAGTCCCTGGGTAGCCAGGCGTACCGTATAGATATTCATGCGGTTGGTACCGGCTCCGATGACTCCCCTCAGACCCCCTGTTCCAAATTCCAGACTCCGGTAGAAACGGTCTTCTATCTCTTCCGGCTGATCTTTGATTCCTCTCAGTTCTTCTTTGGTATGTTCATCAATGACCGGATTGTCCAGCCACTGCTGATAGATTCGTTCTGCTTCAGTCATGATCCTCTTCTTTCTCATCTTCCGGTGCAATCTCTTCCAGAATCCCCTCCAGTAAGAAGGAACAGCCAAAGGCAACTGCCGCAGTGCCGATCACCAGCCAGATCCAGAACACCTGGATGAAGCTGCCGGGCCACAGCAGAAACCAGAGAAACGGAATACACGTGCCGGCTGTCATCAGCAGTGTCTTCGGTAAATGGGTTACAGCAAGACGCCATGCATTGTTCAGCGTTCCGCCAACCGTATTGACAAACCTTGCAAGTAACGGCCATACATAGCCATAGACTGCAATCAGTACCATCATCAGCACCAGTGAAAAGCCATACAGCATACTGCCGCCGTTGGTATCACTGGTCCCGAGGATATGGAAGTCCAGTACAACAATGGTGCCAAGCCCCAGCATGATCAATGTCAGCGGAATGGACTGTTTGAAGTTCTCTTTGAAGGAATGGAAGAACATCTTGGAGATGCCGGTATCTTCATCCTTTGTCATCTTGAGCAGTACATAGTACATGGCCGTGGTAGATGCACCGATCGTAATGATGCCAAGACTGCATACTGTCCAAAGCAGGTTGACTTCCATGACATTGAATACCTTGGTCATGAACTCGTTGAATGGATTCCCCTGGGAGAATATCTTATTGGCTTTCATAATCAGTTGGCTCCTTCCAGCATGACCCCGGCAAATGAGATGGCATTTGTCTGGTTGGTATCATCCAGCACAAACCCCATGACCGGTGTCTTCAGCAGATTGCCGATTTTGGAATATTCCGTGCTGTTGCTCAATGACAGCCCATACGCCTCCACCGGTCCCTTACCGCTTTCTGTATCTTCCAGGCTGACCGTATCATCTTCGCCAAGCCCGTTAGAATAGACGAGTTCACTGCTCCACTGTGATTTCTTATCTTCACTCAGTACCGTATCAAGGTCCGTCATGTACCCATAGGCAGCCAGTGCCTTGAATACATCTTCATCAGCGATCACCACATCAATCTCATGATTGGCTGTCAGTACATTGAACCGTGACATATCTTCATCATTGGTTGAGACAAAGTTGTCATCAATCAATACTGTTTCATGTTTGCCGTCTGCGCCGAACTGTTCCTGCAGGGAATTCTTCAGGATGTCTGTTTCCACTTCATTCAGATCTTCGTCAAATACCGCGACATACAGCACATGATGATCTGCCGGTGTGACGATCTTGACGATCAGGAAGATCGCAAGCCCAACAGCCGCAATCACTGCGACAGTCGGCCAGAGCATATAGTCCCAGAAGTACTGCCGCCGTTCTTCGCGGCTCTTGAGTGCTTTGAATTGTCTGAATACATTTCTGCGGTCTTCCATGCCAAACCCCGATCTATCTGTACTCTATTCTATAACTTTGGATTCAGCGTGTTCCGATTTCCGTATCAGCTGTTCTTGTGATGGAGTGTTCCTTGATGTAATCAATGATTTCATCCAGCTCTGTAAATGCCAGTGCGACATAGCTGTCGGCCGCCCCATAGTAGATGGCGATCTTTCCGGTATCCGGATCATGGATGGTGGCACACGGGAAACAGACGTTCGGCACAAAGCCGCGTTCCTCATACCACTGTTCCGGGGTGATCAGGAAGGTAGAGCAGCGGTACTTCACAATGGATGGATCCTCAATATCCAGGATTGCCCCACCGATGGAGTACACATAGCCATTGCAGGTCTGTGAAACACCATGGTAGAACAACAGCCATCCTTCCGACGTTTCAATCGGTGCAGCTCCCCCGCCGATCTTCAGTGACTCCCACCATTCCGGGTTCTTGCCCATGACATGGCGGTGCTTTCCCCAGTATACAAGGTCAGGCGACTCACTCAGGAAGATATCCCCGAACGGCGTATGACCGCTGTCAGAAGGTCTTGATAACATCATGAAGTTTCCATGGACCTTTCTTGGAAACAGCACGGCATTGCGGTTGAACGGCAGAAATGGATTCTCCAGTCTGGTAAAGGTCTTGAAGTCTTTGGTACGGGCCATGCCGATCGATGCCCCATAGAAGTCCTGGCACCAGATCAGATAGTAGACATCCTCAATCTTGACCAGTCTTGGATCGTAGGCATAGACGGGCATGGATGGTTTGCCATTCTCATCTGTAAACTCAATCCGGTGCGGGTCAAAGTTCCAGGAAATACCATCTTTGGAATGGCCGAGATAGATAAACGGAATCCCGTCTTTCTGCTCTGCCCGGAAGACACCGATAAACGCACCCTGGTAGGGAATGACTGCCGAGTTGAAGATACGGGCAACACCTGGAAGTGGATTGCGGTTGATGATCGGGTTTTCCGTATAGCGCCAGACCGGGATATCCAGTGCGGCATCTTTGGGTTTGTCCTGCCATGGGACATTGGCCACCTTCGGGCTGTTCAGGATCTGATACTTGCTCATTTGGATTCTCCTTTCAGAAACGCAAGATTTTTGCGGATCAGTTCTGTACGCTGCTGTACACAGAGCACCGAACGGCCTGGATCCTGCGGGGTATTGAATACATAGTCAGTCAGTTTTTCAACGGTTGTGGTTGCGACATACATCCGGGTATCACTGCCGGCATAGTAGAGATATACATCCCCGTTCTCTTTGACAATGGCACCGTTGGAGAAGACGACATTGGACACATCGCCTACCCGCTCCCAGCCTCTAGGACCTAGTAACAGTCCGCCCGGTTCCGCAATCATCCTGGTTGGATCATCCAGTGCGGTTGCGTAGGCATAGATGACATAGCGCAGACCGGCTGCGGTATTCCGCACGCCATGGGCAATGTGGAGCCAGCCTTTATCAGTCTTGATCGGCACCGTGCATTCACCGTTTTTGGCTTCGGTGATCTGGTGGTATTTCCGGGCCGAGAGGATCTTCTCCTCATCAACGACTGCGTGGGTAATATCATCACAGAGTCCAAAGCCGATTCCGCCTCCGGATCCGGTTTCGATGAAGTCATCCATCGGTCTTGTATAGAAGGCATACTTGCCATTGACAAACTCCGGGTGCAGCACGACATTGCGCTGCTGGGGAGATCGCTTCGTGATGAGGTTCGGCAGACGCTCCCAGGTATTAAGATCATGGGTGCGTACAATGCCCGCTGATGCAACTGCAGCAGAGAGGTCACTCGAAGAGGTATCTTTTGACTCTGAGCAGAACACGCCGTAGATCCACCCGTCTTCGTGTTTTGTCAGACGCATGTCATAGACGTTGGTCTCATTGGGACATACATCATCCAGCAGGATCGGATAATCCCGGAACCGGAATCCATCAATGCCGCTGTCGCTTTCGGCTACCCCGAAGAATGACTTGCGGTCTGCCCCTTCAATTCTTGCGACCAGGCAGTATTTGCCATTCAGTTCAATGGCCCCGGAGTTGAATACGGCATTGACCCCGATCCGCTCTTCAAAGAACGGATTGGTCTTCGGGTTGAGATCATACCGCCAGCTCAGCGGAATCATTTCCCGGGTTAAGACCGGATACTCATAGCGGTCAAAAATCCCGTTGTAGAAGTCTGACTTCACATTCTTCCGGTTCAGCAGCGCTTCCTGTTTCTTCAGTTCGCTGTAGTAGTTTGGATTAAGCATCAATCTTTCTCCTGAGTGCTTCATAGCACATCCTGCCGTTGTGGTAAGGACACTTCCATGGTTCTACGATCGGCTTGCCCGCAATCGGGCTGCCATCCTGATTCACTTCCCAGTACCACTCCGAATTCGGCCGGTGATCAATGACATGTGCGTTGATAAATGCCCAGATCGACTTCGCCGCTTCGAGGTACTCCTTCTTTGCCGGGTTCTTTTCATAGGCATTCAGAAAGCCGTTGATGGCTTCTGCCTGTACCCACCAGACTCTGGTCTCATTGACCCTGCCCCGTTCACACTCCTCGGCAAGCGAGTGTCCGTCAAAGCCGGTCTCATAGACGTTCTGTACCAGATCCGCTGTGATCGGATCCATCAATTCGAAGTACTTTGGTTCGTTGAGGATCTTGGTTGCCCGGTCAATCAGCCAGGCGGTTTCAATGTCGTGGCCATAGGAGTGCAGATCAATCAATGAATGATACTCATGATCGAAGAACACTTCCTGCCGGTGCTTTGCAGGGTTGTAGATCTTTGCGGCAAAGACATCCAGGATCCACTCCAGCTTCTCTTTGACATCGGCTCTTCCACTCACACGGTAGAACTCGGTATATGCCTCAAACACATGCAGGATCGTATTCATCGTGCGGGCTGCCATGACCCCGTTCTCTGACAATTTCTCATTAGATTCCGGTGTGAAGTCACGGCGGAACGCTTCGAGATACCCGCCCTCATCCCGCATCTTTGTCTCAATGAGTTCAAAGAGACTGTCTGCCAGCTTCAGTGCCTCAGGATCTTTGGACGCATCGTAGTAGGTGGATAATGCATAAATCGCAAATGCCTGGTTATACGTATGCTTGGTGGTGTCTTCCGGTCTTCCGTCATAGGTGACAGACCAGTACACGCCCCCATAGGTGGAATCGAAGCAGTGCTGCTTCATGAACTCGTAGTTATGTTTTGCCTGCTCCAGCAATGCAGGATCATGGAGTGACAGATACCCCTGGGCAAAGAACCAGGTAATGCGGCTGTTGAGAATGCAGCCCTTGACGGCCTTTGGGTCAACCTTGAGATCGTAATCCATCCAGCCGTAAGTGCCGCCGAACTGATCATCCCTCAAGCCTTCCCAGAAGGGAATGATGTTGGATGTCAGCTGAGTTTCAATTTCATTTAACATGGGTGATGCCTTTCAAGGCTCAGCCTTTGACTGCGCCGGACGCAATGCCGCTGTAGATCTGTTTCTGGCAGAGCAGGAATACAATCAGTGCCGGCAGCAGCGAGATCAGTACGCCTGCGCAGATCATGTTGTAACGGCTGCCAAGCGGACCGGTGAAGGTATACAGAGAGGTTGCGACAGTGCACAGTGTCTTCTTATCCTGCAGATACAGCTGCGCACAGTAATACTCGTTATAGGTGCTTGTCCCTTTCAGGATGATGCTGGTGACAATGGCCGGCTTCAACAGCGGCAGTAAGATCTTGCGGTAGATCGTGAAGTAGGAAGCACCGTCCAGGAATGCGGATTCATCCAGGGACTTGCTCAGATTCTCGAAGTACTGCAGGAAGATATAGATGGAGATGACATCCGTGCCGCACATCATAATGATGTAGCCGTAGAGGGTATTGACGAAGTGCAGCTTGGTCATGATTTCATAGACCGATACCTGCATGGCAATGCCCGGTAACAGTGATGCGAAGGTAAACAGATTGCGGATCAGTGAATTGCCGCGGAACTTGAAGCGGTTCAGCACATAGGCAAGCTGCGTACCGATCAGGATGGATCCGGCCAGTACGAAGATCAGGATGATGCCGGAGTTCTTGAATGCGGTTGCCATGTTGGCAGTCGTAAAGGCGTGGATGAAGTTGTCAAAGTTCAGCCAGTTGGACGGCATGGTCATGACGTTGGTGCTGTTGTATTCTGCATCGGTCTTGAAAGCGGTGATGACACAGGACACGATCGGCAGTAAGGCCCAGAATGACGCAAAGATCAGTGTGAAATATTTGACGATCGTCCAGGCAATCGCACCGCCGGAATACCGTTTCTTGTTTTTCTTGAACACTGCAGGATTTTTCATGGCAGTTTCAGACATGATCATTTACCTCCCTGCGCGATCTTGATCTTTTTCCTTGGCGCTGTGGATGTATCTTCACCGGTTGTCGCATTGCGGAAGACATACTTGAAGAACAGTTTCTGAGCAATGGTAACAATGAAGATGATGCACAGCAGGAAGACTGCCATCGCCGATGCCAGACCAACTTTCTGGTTGGTATGAGCCAGGGTATTCATGACTATGAAGAAGGTGCCTGTTCCGTTCTGTCCGCCGGTAATGACGTAAGGCGCATCGAAGACACTCAGCGCTCCGGAGATGGACAGGATGATATTCAATACCAGGATGGTCTTGATACTCGGCAGGATAATGTAGCGGAACTTCTGCCACATATTGCACCCATCGAGATCTGCCGCTTCATAGAGCGACCCGTCAACTGACATGATGGCCCCGATGAACAGCACCATGTTCTGGCCCATGTAGCGCCAGATGGAAGTGCCGGTCAGTGACCAGTTGTTGATGGACTGATCTTTCAGCCAGTACGGAAGATTATCCAGGCTGAAGCCGGCCCACTGCAGCACGGTATCGAAGACGTAGCCTCTGGTGAAAAAAAACTTGAAGAGATTGCCGCACCGTACTTTCATCGAGAGAATGGTCGCAAAGTACAGAGCCAGGGCAATCTGCACCACCGAGCCGGCCATGTAGTAGAGCGATATCTTCAGCGCACCGATGATATCCTTGCGGGTGAAGATCTCAATGTAGTTAGCCCAGCCGACAAACTTGCGGGCCCCGACATAATGCATGTTATAGAAGCTGTAGCTCACCATGGTGCCAAACGGCAGATAGGTGAAGACAAACAGCAGAAGCAGCGGTATCAACGAAAACAGGATGATGATCTT
Organism: Solobacterium sp.; assembly: GCA_022486935.1. GTDB lineage: Bacteria > Bacillota_I > Bacilli_A > Erysipelotrichales > Erysipelotrichaceae > Bulleidia. The sequence goes on from JAKVJO010000002.1 coordinate 10,143, forward strand.
GACCTGCTGGCCGCGGATGGTTTTCCAGAACTTCGGTTTCGCCGGAGCGGGCTGAGCAGGAAGAACAGCTGATTCACTCATAATGACCTCCCATTTAAAGCAATGATCCGAAGATGCAAATTCGGGCAGGGAGAATGTCCCTGTCCGAACTTCCCCTTTATCAGTAAAGGTGCTGTAGGTTAAGACGTTATTTGACTTCGGTTCCGGTGCTGGTCAGGGCATCGTCCCACTTGGTATTCCATTCGCCCATGATGTCATCGAAGGTCTGGCTTCCGGTGGAAGCTGCTTCAACAATGGCTGCGACCTTTTCCTTGCCGCCCTGTTCAACATTCAGTTCAGAAGCGTCATTGAGATCATTGAGCAGTGTTTCTTCTCCCTTGACGGAAGGTTCATCAGCGATGAATTCAACGTTGTTGTCCTGGAACGGCTTGTAGAGATCCGGCATGGAGGTATCGCCTGGTGTCAGCGGCAGACCGCCTTCATTGGCAGTGAAGCCGGACTGCTCAGTCATCCACTTCACGAAGATCTGAGCTGCTTCAATTGTCTCTGCATCATCCTGGTTGTTGATACCGAAGCAGTAGTCAGGTGCTGCAGTTGCGTACTGTTTTCCATTGACGGTGATCGGGAACGGCATATAGCCGACATCATCTGCGTTGTCACCGGCCTGCTGGATCTGGGTCACTGCCCAGCTGCCCAGTACCATGGTGCCGATCTGGCCGTTGTTCAGCATGCCTTTGGAAGAGTTCCAGTCTGTGGTTGTGTAGTCATCTTCGGTCAGACCGTTGGAGACTGCATCGTAGAGAATCTTGTAGACGTTGTATGAGTGTGTGCCATCGCCCGGATCTGTAAACGGGTCCTTGGTGTGGAGCAGTTCCTGGTTGGTATACAGGGAATCGCCGGTAGCGGTAACACCGATGTAGTCATCCCAGGCAGACAGTGTCCATCCTTCTGCATAGTTGGTATACAGCGGAATGACATCCGGTTCCTTTTCCTTGATCATCTGAAGATCCTCGATGAATTCTTCCGGTGTCTTCGGCAGTGTGGTGATTCCTGCATCAGAGAATACTTTCTTGTTGTAGACAATGCCGCGGGCTGCAGCAGTGATCGGAATGCCGTAGACCTGTCCGTCATAGATCTGGTTGTTTGCATAATTACATACGGTTGCGACTTCTTCAGATGTCCCATAGGACACAAAGTATGTGGAGAGGTCTGCTTTGGAGACATCCGGGATCATCATGATGTCGCCCCAGTCACCGCCCTGCAGGCGGAGCAGGGAGTCACTGGAATAATCCGTGATGCCCTCAACATTGATTGTGATATTCGGATACAGCTTGTTGAAGTCTTCAATATACTGACTCCAGTTCTTGCCGGCATAATCACTGGTTTCCATGTCGGTGCGGTTGGTTAAGAACTTCAGGTTGGCGGTAATGTCTGTTCCGGTTGTTCCTACTTCAATATCCTTGTAGGCAATGGCAGTTGAGTCTGTGGATCCGGATGCTGCAGTAGATGCAGCAGCGGAAGAGCTTCCGCATGCGGCCAGTGACAGTGACATGACTGCTGCCAGGCTCACAGATACGGTCTTCTTGAACTTCATGATTCTTTCCCTCCTTGGGTGATTCGTTCGTATTGATTCCGATGCCGGTGAGTAAGCGCTTACTCATCTCGCACTTTCAGTATAGCAACCGCAGGCATTAATACATCTCTTTATCTTGCAATTTATCACCTATTATTGTGTACTTGTGAGAAAACCGTTAAGAATGCGATATATTATCACTGTATCTGCTTTAAAATAACTCATTCTTGTGCTACGGTAAAACTATCATAGTTAATTGATTAAGTTTATTTAAGTTGAAAGGAAGAAAACCCATGGATTATGAACAATTCCTGCTGGCTGCCGCAAAACCGAACCGGATGGTCAGTGAAGATGCCGACCTGCACCAGGTACTCTCCTGTTTCTATCAATATGATGACCCCTCCTGTACCCGCTGGCTCCATCTGATGGCCCGTGGTTCCGGCAATATCCCCCAGCCGTTCTCCTTTCAATGCGCGGCTGCCCCGGAAGATACGGTGATGCTGATATTCATGACCAGAGGTGCGCTGCATCTTGACCGCAATGAACAGACCGTCTCTGTATCTGCCGGCCAGTTTCTGATCTACCCCTGTGATCAGCCGTTCTCCTTCGCTTCCCAGGTATTGCCCTGTGCCTTTGAAACATACGTCATTACCGGCCAGAGCCTTGCCCTGTATAAACCGCTGCTCAAGCACCATTATGTCTATGCCAGCAAGGACTATCCCATACTGCGCTTCCGGCTCGATGATCTCTCCAGCATTCCCGGCCAGCTGAGCCCTTCCGGCCTCATTGAAATGAACCGCTGTCTGACTGACATCCTCTCTGTCTTTGCAACACTGGCAGCACCGGAGCAGAGTGCGTTGAGCACCAGGACACTGCCTGCTTACCTGATTGCCATGCACAACTTCATCCAGACAGACTGCAGCGGAGAGTTCTCCCTGTCAGAGTGTGAGGAACTGTACAGTGTCAGCCGCTACCGCCTGTGCCGGGAATACAAGGAAGCCTATGGGATCTCTCCCCTGCAGGATTACAATGCCTGCCGGATGCGCCAGGCTGAAAAGCTGCTGACCTCAGATCTGCAGATCCAGGAAGTCAGCCGTCAGGTAGGCTATGAGAACGTCAATCACTTTATCCACCTGTTCCGCAAGGCAACCGGTATGACACCAGGCAAATTCAGACAGATGGAGCGGGCAGGAAAGTTCTGATTATTTGAAAAGTGTAGTTTTCACCCATCATTTTTCATTGAAAAGTGTAGTTTTTGATCGTCTATTTCTATTGAAAAGTGTATATTTCAGGCATCAGAATCTATTGAAAAGTGTGAGAGACCTCCCACAAACGGCTTAATGATCATGATTTTTCTCGCGTCTATATTTGCGGGTTTCCAAGTTCGTTATAAAAGCAGACGGTAAGATCACCTATCTGCCCATATATGACGTCATGTTCTTTGAGAATCACCGCTGATCTTCAGGCAAACGGCACCGGCGGAGCGATCCTTGCGGCACTTTCACGTTCAATGAATCTGCCCTGGATCATGGAGACACCATTGCTGTACTCCGCATTTTCAATCTTGTGGGTAATGACATGGACCGCTCTTGCGACCATGTCTTTGATATTAATCTCATAAGTTGTAATACCGGTCTCACCAAACTGATCTGTCACGTAGTTATCAAAGCCGACAACTGACACATCTTCCGGTACACGGTATCCCAGTTCCCGCAGCTGTCTGATCAGTACGCTGGCACTCAGGTCACAGTTGCAGAAGAAGGCAGTCGGCATCTCCTTCGGCAGTTTAAAACCTTCTTTCTGGAATACCATGCCAGTGACCTTGTCACGGTCTTCAATGACCATTGCCTGTTTCAGGTCAATGCCATGTTTCATCAATGATTTGCAGTAGCCGATATAACGGTCATCAATGGAAGAGGTCATGCGCAGTGTTCCCACAAAGCCGATCTTCTGATGACCAAGGGAAAACAGGTAATTTGTCATCAGGTATCCGCCCGGCATATTGTTGGACACCACTGCATCTGCACAGGATGTCTCAGAAGTATCCAGGCTGACCATCGGCACCTTTGAACTGCTGACCAGCATATCTGCGTATTCTCTCTGGAACGAGCCAAGGATAATGACTCCGTCTACCCGTTTCTCAATCATGATGTTGGGTGTCTCCAGACTCTCTTCCGCTGCAGCACTGACAACTTCCAGTACGGAGAAGCAGTGTTTCTTCATGGCCCGCTGGGTCAGCTGCTGATAAACAGACCAGTAGAACGACTGGTCTTCTTTCAGGTAGCGTTCCGCAACCAGTACACCGATCGTATGGCTGATACTTGGCTGCTCATCTTTCTCGGACTTCCGGTATCCCAGATCATCTGCGATTTTCTGGATCTGTTCCCTGGTTTCTTCACTGACACCCTTCTGACCTGACAGTGCCTTGGATACTGTTACCACACTGACATTCATTTCCCTGGCGATGTCACTCATTTTTACTTTTTTCTTTGGCCGCATCGTGTATTCCCTCTGAATGAATCAAATCACTTAATTTATAGCACGCTTTTGCTAAAATAAACTAACGGAACTCATTTTCGTTAGTTTATTTAGTAAGACAATCGATAATTATTTGGAATTCAAGAAATTTCAGGCCCGTTTGCGGTAGGAAGTACTACTTCCGCCGTGAACTGATCCCCTTCAATCCGGATATTGAACGCTCCGCCCTGAAGTTCCGCCAGACTCTTTGCAATACTGAGGCCCAGTCCGCTTCCTTCGGTATGCCTGGATGCATCTCCCCTGACAAACCGCTCCATCAGTTCATCTGCCGAGATCCCCAGCGGAGTGCTGGAGGTGCTGCTGATATGAATCGTGCATGCTTTCCCGTTTACAGCTGCATTGATATAGACTCTGGTGCCGGCAAGAGAATACTTGCAGGCATTGCTCAAAAGATTGCTGAGAATGCGCCAGGTCAATCTTCCATCTGCGTATACAGCAATGGATGGGTCTTCCATCTGAATGACTGATTCAAGATGTGCCTGCTTTAGTTTCTGCTGGTATTCTCCCTCTGCCTGTACCAGTAATTCCCTGAGATTGATGTTTTCAGGGTGCACTTCAATCGCCCCGCTGGCGGCCCGGGAAGCTTCTATCACGTCTTCTGTCAGCCGTTTCAAACGCCTGCTCTGACGGTCCAGTGCTTCAATGTATTCCGTTTCCTGTTCCGGTGAATGCTCCTGCTTCAAGAGATCTACATAACTGATGATACCGGCCAGCGGTGTTTTCAGATCATGCGACACATTGGTGATCAATTCTGTGCGCAGACGCTCTGATTTCATTTTCTGATTCAGACTGTTCTTCAGTCCGGAATTGATGTGTTCCAGGTCCTCTTCATGTTTCTTCAGATCGTGAAACAGAATTGCTCTTTCGTGATCTGTAATCTGTTCTTCATAGTTTCCTTCTGCCATTGCCCGGCCAGTGTTCAGCGTCACCTGGAATCCTGCCGCACTTCTGATTGCGGCAGCTGTCACGATGATCACGAAGATCAGATAGATCAAAGACAGCATCCCATGATGCATATACCTGACATATACATATATCTGCGACAGCAGCAGTACAACAGCAGTGACATCAATCAGTACCGGAGAAGGAATATCCACGGTGTGCCGTTCAGTCCACCCTGCCAGTCTGTTAAGCAGTGTGTTTAAAACCAATGTGCCGTTTTTCTTTCTGATTACAACGGTCTGCACAACTGCCGCCGCGGCAAATGATCCAGCCCCAAAGCACGCAGCGATATACAGCAGACTGGAATACACATGATTCATGTCCGGAGAATATATTCCCAGATCCTTGATTGCATAATTCAGGGGAACTTCTGCAGGAGCCAGGCAGGTCAATGCATAGAACATCAGCACCAGCAACAGAATCGATACACCAAACGGCAGCCTGTCAAACCAGTTCGCTGCAGTTTTGCCGCGGCCCAGCAGCACCAACAGCACTAGAACTCCGATCAATGCGACTGCGACAGTCGGTGTATACCAGAAACGCCATCGATAAACTGTATCAAAGACCACATTCTGTACTTTGATCAGATCCATTGCCTGCAGTGACTGACTGACTTCAACGAAGATAAATTCATCTGCCGACTTGGCGTCACTCAGTGAATCTGTGCGGATCATATTACAGTCCGCATCCATTTTGTAGTAGGTCTGATATGCCGCATCACCGAATGCCTGATTATATGAGATCGCCTGAATCATACCTGATTCATCTTTCCGATACAGTTCGTAATGCAGATTGGAATGATCACTGGAATAGGTGCTCTGCAGATAAGATTCCTTTTTAGCGTGATTATGGATGTCTGCCAGCAGATACTGCATGGAATCCTGGAATCTGTTGGTTTCATATACCTGTGTCGTTCCGCGGTTGATGTCGAATTCCTGTACGAGTGTCATGCCGGTGATACCAAGTCCGGCAATCACACCAAGCAGCACCAGCACAATGATCATTCCTGCATGTTGAGCAGGCGTATACTTACGCTTCATGATTTACCCCCCTGAAGATTCTTTTCCGGCTGGATCTTCGATTTTATATCCATGTCCCCACACCGCTTTCAGATATCTTGGCTCTGATGGATCAAGTTCAATCTTCTCCCGGATGTGACACATATGCACTGTCACAACATTATCACTGCCCAGCGGCGTTTCTTTCCACACCTGCCGGTAGATCTGATCGGTTGAATATACTTTGCCCGGATGAGACATCAGCAGTTTCAGAATCTCGTATTCAATATGTGTCAGGGATACCGCCTTGCCATCAAGTGTGACTGTCTTTTCATCATCGTTGAGATCAATGGGTCCGACTGTCACAGATGCCTTGATTCCTTCTGCTCCGCCAAGCTGTTTATATCTGCGCAGCTGAGATTTCACTCTTGCGACCACCTCTGTCGGATTGAATGGCTTGGTGATGTAATCATCTGCACCGATGCCGAGCCCCTCGATCTTGTCGCAGTCTTCCCCTTTTGCCGTCAGCAGGATGATTGGCACATTGGATGTCTCACGCAGTCTGCGAGTCGCTTCGATTCCATCCATTTCCGGCATCATGATATCCATCAGCACCAGATCAACCTGATGCGCAGTCAAAAGATCCAATGCCTGCCTTCCGTTTTCAGCTGTCAGCACTTCATATCCGGCATTATCCAGATAGATCTGCAATGCACGCAGCAGATCTTTCTCGTCATCCGCAACCAGAATTGTGTCTTTCATCTTCCCTCCTGCTTACACTGACATTGTAGTAGGTATCCTGATAAAACGCTGTTAAGAACCGTTAAGATTTGATTAAACCAAAAAGACTGCATGCCGGCATGGCACACAGTCAGTAATTCAGTCAGTATGGGCTGACCAGTTTGAGATCGTCCCTCTTTTTTGCCAGTGCTTTCAGCTCTGGAGTGAAACCACTGATACTGAAGAGAATGTAGCAGACAGTACGCTGTTCCCTGTTCCACTTCACCAGCGGAACCTTCTGCTCCAGCTCATGAAGGATATTGATGCCAACCGGTTCCTTCCAATACTTGCACTCCCCGACGAGCATTGTCTTTTCTTCTTCATTCACTCCAACCACATCAATCTCATTGCCGGCACGGTCCCACCATCTGCCGATCCGCTCAAAGAGACACGGCCATTCTCCATTGCCGGAGAGTTCCCAGGTCTTTTCACGGCAGATATCTTCGTATACGTATGCAGTGTGATTATCTGCGAGATGCTGGCGGATACGCTTCTCTGCCGCAGCCGTTTCACCAAGTTCGAGATAATTCTTGTATGGATATACATAACGGAACCAGAAACAGAAGAAGTTATCTTTGATCTTGTACTGCCCCATCTTACTCTTGGCGGGATTGCTTTCAGTGACAGGTACTTCACGTTCCAGAATATCAAGATCAATCAGGGTATTCAGATACTTGGATATTCCAGTCTGCGGAAGCTGCAGTACTGAGGCTATTTCAGAAATCTTATGGCTGCCTGCCGCAATCACTTTGATCAGTGAGAAATAACTGCCGATCTCCTGCACTTCACCGCTCAGGATAAAGGTCGGTTCATCATACAGAAATCCAGAAGTTGAGAGCACCTGTTTTTTGATCGCAGTATCAATATCCTTTTCCTGATCAAACAATTCAATATACTTCGGAATGCCGCCGGTCACGGAATAATACTCCACCAGAGAGCGTGCACTCAGTTTTGGATAGCACTCTGAATAATATCGGAACGGAACCTGTTTCAATTTGATCTGTGAAGTTCTGCGTCCATACAGCGGAGAATCATAATTCAATGTCTGATCCAGCATCATGGAGATCAGAGATCCACACAGAATCACCATCACATTCTTATCTTTCAGTCTGGTATCCCAGATCTTCTGAACGATCGAAGGAAACGCAGGATTCGCTTTGCCCAGATATTGAAACTCATCCAATACGATGATCTGTTTCTGTTTGCGCTTTTTCTTTGTCAGTTCATCAAACAGAATATCCCAGGAATTGATTTCTGCAGTTTTCAGCAGTGCACTGTCCAGATAATCTGCGGCAAGATTGCGGAATGCATTCCGGTTCTGGACTTCAGATTCCCTGGTCGCAAGAAAATAGATGGCATCCTTATCCTTGATGAACTCTCTGATCAGTGTTGTCTTGCCGGTTCTTCTGCGCCCATACAGCACTACAAAAGAAGAACGCTTTGCCTGATACTCCGCATTCAGTGCCTGCAGTTCAGTTTCACGATCGATAAATTTACCCATTTTGTTCACCACCACTGTTATTATACTTCAAAGTATAATACTTGAATGTATAATTGTTTGATTCTGACTATCCTGCATTCTACATTTGCTCAGATCACCGCACAGACTACATGTCCAACAATCACTGCCAGCAGGCATACTGACATGATCCTGTGCCAGTGCATCTTCTGTTCATGATCTTTCATTGTGTGGCAGAGCGTTACCAACAACAGATAAACAATGACAATCAATCCGCCAAGCACCGGTACATCAGCCGGCACCTTTCCGATATATGGCAGGATGGTACCGATATGCAGGCCAATGGTCAGACACACCAGACCGCTGATTGTTTTATGCAGCAGCTGAAGACGGTCGTTCAATTCATCCCAATGATAAATCCTTGCCGGATACTTCAATAACAGCAGCGCAAAACAGATGAGATTCAAGATCCCCGTGATCATTCTCATAGCTGATTCTTCCCCTTTGAATATGCATACATTCTACCTTGACTTGCCGGCAGTGATAAAATGATTTCTGCAATGGTGATAGAGGGGGAATCTGAAGACATGAGATTGAGATCACTGGCATCGATCTTTATTGTGGGCGCTATGCTGAGCGGCTGTGTATCAGAAGATGACGCAGCTGCTGCAGTTACCGGCACTGCAGGAAGCACTGCAGTACCAGTCTCTACACCGGAACCGACACCGACGCCGGATCCGGTACAGAGTTATATTGATTCACTGACTACCGAGCAGAAAGTCGGACAGCTGTTGATAGTCAGACCGGAAGCGTTCTATTCTGATTCTGAGTCCACTGATGTCAATGATCCGAATGTAGACGGTATGGTCCAATGGACAGATGAAGCTGCCGCACTGCTGCAGCAGTATCCGGTTGGCGGTATTGCCATGTTCGGCAAGAATATCGAAGATCCGGATCAGCTGAATTCCTTTATGAGTTCATTGCACAGTGTATCCGGCGTCCCGCTGTTTCTGACCGTGGATGAAGAGGGCGGAAGAGTGGCCCGCATTGCCAACAATCCCAACTTCAGTGTCAAGAAATACAAATCCATGTTGTCGGTTGGTGATACCAACGACTGGAATGCCGGCTATGAAGTCGGATCAACGATCGGCTCCTATCTGAAAGAGTATGGATTCAATGTTGACTTCGCACCGGATGCCGATGTATTTACCAACCCGAATAATACCGTCATCGGAGACCGTGCATTCTCCAGTGATCCGGAAGTGGCCGCATCCATGGTGAATGCGTCTGTCACCGGCTTCCATGATTCCGGCATGATGACCTGCCTCAAGCATTTCCCGGGACACGGAGATACCTCTACGGATTCCCACTATGGCTATGCCGAAGCAGACAAGACCTGGGACGAGATGAAACAATGCGAGATGCTGCCATTTGAAAGCGGCATTGAAGCAGGCACTGACTTCATCATGGCGGCCCATATCACCACACCGAATGTGGATACTGACGGACTGCCTGCCTCCATGTCTAAAGTCATGCTGACAGACAAACTGAGAGGCGAACTTGGCTATACCGGTATTATCATTACCGATGCCATGGATATGGAAGCTATTACCAACTACTATTCTTCTGCAGAAGCTGCAGTCACTTCCTTCAATGCCGGTGCAGACATCATCCTGATGCCGCACAGCCTGCCGGAAGCCTTCCAGGGACTGCTGGATGCGGTCAATGATGGCACCATTACCCAACAGCGTCTCAACGACAGCCTGTACCGCATTATCTCAGCCAAGATGAAATACGGAATCATTACCCAGTAGTTTAAAACAGCCTGCATGCATACCTTCAGTACCCGGTATTCATACAGACTGTATTTTTTATTTCTGTTCTTTCTTTGATTTGTCAGACATCAGATTCCGTTCCCGTACCCGGTACTGGGTAGGGGTCTCCTCGGTTGCCTTGCGGAAGATCTTGGTGAAGTAGTTGACGTCCAGTACACCGACTTTGCTTGAGACGGCTGCGATGGAGAGATCCGTACGCTTGAGGTAATACTGGGCACGCTGGATCCGGATCGTATTGATGTAGTTGGTCAGTGTTTCACCGGTCTCCTGACGGAACAGGTTGGAGAGATAACTCGGGCTGATGAAGCACAGCGCTGACAATGTATTCAGTGATAATTCTGCTTCAAGATTCAGGTTGATGTAGTTGATCACTTTCTGAATCACCGGAGAATAATTGACCAGGGAGTACTTCTGCACATAGCCGCAGTATTCCTTGATCATATCGATCATGAGGCCGGATTCATCTTCTTCCGTCATTGATTCAATCCGCTTGGCAAACTGTTCCGATATCCGGTCAATGTAGTAGGGGTGAACCTGTGCCTGCTGGATTGCCTTTCTCAGCATCGTATTGAAGATCACCAGTTTTGCCTTGTGGGCATAGAGAGAACCGGTGAACCTGCCGTGGAAGTTGAATCGCTTCATCTGGTTGAAGGCGATAATGGCATTGTCGATATCACCGCGCATGACGGCTTCCAGCATGGTGTTCTCCATTTCATAGCGTTCTTCCAAAAGGGTATATGGCATATCGCGTGAGAATAAAGGTGCCTCATAACTCCTGACATCCGGCCGGAAATTCATCGGCAGGAATTCTTCATACTCTTCAATGACGTACGGCTGTTTCAGCTCCATGGAATTCAGCAGTGCATAGACGACTGACATTGCCAGTTCACCTTTGGCAGTCACATTCTGTATCGCACTGTAGTATTCCACAACTGCCTGTTTGGACTGTTCCGGCATCGCTTTGATCAGCCGGTCCATCGGACCTTTCAGTTCGCCGTCAACTGCCCACGGTCCAAGCATATAAAATCCGTCCTCCTCATCCGGAAGACGAAACAGTGCATAACGGACGCCAAAAGAATCTTTGGTAACCATCAGTGTATAGGAAGGGATATTCTGATGCAGGATATGCCCGAACTCAGCGAAGTTGAAGAACGGATCCAGAGACTTGCGCAGTCCGTAATCAAACTGGTCCAGACCGGTACCGGAAGAATCTGTATGCAATACCTGAATGTTCAGCATTGCCATCATTTTTTTCAGTGCCTGGTCAAACTCCAGCTTCATGCGCGGGTGCTCCTTTGTTACAGTGTGATCATCCCGGCCTCATCTTTCTGTTTCGGCAGAACGATCATCGCATCAATCACACACATTGCGAAGGGGATGCCCGTCCAGAAGAATGCAGTATAGATCATGCCCAGTACCCATCTGTGCTCATAGTAGCGATGGCCACCCATCCAGCCAAGCAGTACCATCAGGATCAGGTACGTCTTCTTGTTTACCGTGTGCTCCTTGACTCTGGATTTGTACCAGCAGGAGAAACGGTAGATCGGGCCCCAGATTCCGTAGGTCTTTTCTTCTTTGCCGGCCGCGATATTGGCAGCCTGCATCTCAAAGTCGAGATCTGCAAGGGATGCTGCAGAGCCTTCCTCATGAACCAGCATATCATCATCGATCACCGCTGCTTCTGAGAAACCTGTATGGATAAACTTTCTGGTATGTTTCACTGTTTTCTTCATTATAGCACCTCACTGTATGTTCCAATGTGTCTGAATTCTGAACCCTGCAGTCTCGTATCTGAAACTGCAGAGTATAACTGTTTTACTTGGATTAAGCCTGCTGAGTAGCTTCCTTCTTGATGCGTGCAACTTCGTCCTGGATTTCTTCCATCTTTTCTTTGGTCAGCGGATAGAACTTCATGGCGATGACGTTGCAGATCCAGCCGATTGCCGGCATACCGACGAAGCAGAAGATGGTAGCCCACATCAGGCCGGTGGAGAATGGCGTGTTGTTGGTAGGCAGGGCAGCTGCGAAGCCGACTGCCGCATAGATCAGTGATACGAGTGTGGATGCCAGGGAAGAGATCAGTTTATCTACAAAGCTGAACAGGGTTCCCATCAGGCCCGGTACGTATCTGCCGGAACGGTAGACTTCGTAGTCGGTGCAGTCTGCAGTCATCGGGATAACGATATTGCCGGTCATGTTGTTGAATACACTCATGAGGATCATGATCACGACCCACAGAATTCCGAATCCGCTCCAGCCGGTGAACAGGTTGCCCCAGGTGGAAGGCTTGGTCATTGAGAATGCCGGCAGGGAGAAGATTCCCTTCTGAGCGCCGAAGAGAATCATTGCGACAACAGCTGCAGCACAGGCGAGTGAACCCCAGGTACCGACAACCAGGCACTTCTTCTGGCCCAGTTTTCTGGCGATGTTGTTGAATGCCAGCAGGGTAAGGATCAATGCAGGAATGGCAACGAGCTGTGAGTTGGTTCCGTACAGTGCATAGCTTCCGAAGATAACACCGTACAAGCACATCATAACTGCGGTATTGCCCTTGACGCTGGTAGCGAGTTTATCAGTTGATGCCGCAACAACCAGCATCTGGATGCCTCTGTTGTGGGCGATGACGTCGACGTAATCGTGGAAGGTGACTTTCTGTGTCTTGGTGGAAATACCGAAGTATTCCGGACGGTCTTTTCTCCAGAGACCGATGATGGCCAGTACTGCAAGAACTGCGGAGATGCCGCCCATGACGAGCTGCAGGTGTGTCCAGAGTTCCGGGTTATAGAATGCGTTCAATGTGGTAATACCGTTTTCGGTGGTTACGACATTTGCGAGGTTCGGGTTCTTGGCAATCAGGTCTGCGATCTTATCAGCTGCAGTGGCACTGGTCAGTGTGAACTTCGGGATCAGTGTGCCTGTCTGATATACCGGATACCAGAGAGACATGGAGAGCAGGATGTAGATGGAGTCGAACATTGCGAACATCGGGCGCTGCTTCGGATCGTTGGTCAGGCAGGACTGTGCGGACTTGGTAACGACGCACTGGAATGTATAACCAATGATGTAAACCATGTAGAGAACGATGAAGAGGATGAAACGCATGTTGGTAGGTGTGTTTGGAATAATGTGGAACATCAGGAAGGTCATGGAGAACAGGATGACCTGGCCGATGACGATGAACGGACGGTTCTTACCAAACTTGGTGTTGGTGTGGTCGACGATCATTCCGACGAACGGATCGGTGACACCATCCCAGATACGCATGATTGTTACGATGGATCCAGCGAGAACTGATCCAAGACCGACGATACCAATTAAATAGTAGGCAATGGAACCGACGAGTAACATGTAGAAGTTGGTGGACATATTATTGCAGGCGTAGAATGCGATTTCCCAGGTTTTAGCGCGGTGTATTCCGTGCTCCTTATCTTCCAAAGGCTGTTTGGACATCAGAGTGAATCTCCTTTCAAGTTGTTTGCGTGCATCATGTCCGGCCAAGGCTGATGCACTTCTGCGGGGAACTGCGTGCTGATCACTTCGATCAGCTGCTGTACCCACAGTATGCCCGAGTTCACATTCTGACCGTCAGGAAAATTTTTAGGGAAAACCGGTTTATTTTACGATAGCGCTTACAGTCGCATGAATACACAGCCTTATATAAAGGCATTGCCCTGTTTTCAAATCGTAAATTTTTACCGGTTTAGCAAAAAACTATTCTACTTGTTACAAATTGTACATGTCAGAATGGTGGTGCAGGGATTTGCAATGTTGTGGTATGTCTGACGGCCAATCAGACATACATTAATGGAGGGATAACCCAGAATGGAACAGTCTTTGCTGTATCCGCGTACGACTGAAACCCGCCGCACCGTCAGTCTTGACGGAATGTGGGGATTCCAGTTTGATCCAACCGGAAAAGGGGTTGAGGAAGGCTGGGCAGAAAAACTGCCTGCACCAATCCAGATGCCGGTACCTGCCAGCTTCAACGATATCTTCACTGATAAATACAGCCGGGAATACACTGGTGATTTCTGGTATTCCCTGGACTTCTTTGTCCCGGGGGAGTGGGCAAACAATGAAGTGATGATCCGCTTTGCCTCGGTTACCCACCGGGCAAGAGTATTCGTCAATGGTGCTGAGATCACCGCTCATGAGGGCGGCTTCCTGCCGTTCAACGCTGAAGTCACAGACATTGTGAGATACAACCATTTCAATCACATTGCCGTACTGGCCAACAATGAACTCAGTGAGACCACACTGCCGGCCGGTAAGACTGCAGTGCTCGCAAACGGCACCAGGATGACCCAGCCTTATTTCGATTTCTACAACTATTCAGGAATTCACCGCCCGGTAACATTGATGTGTCTGCCGAAGGAACATGTCCTTGGCTACACTGCAGTGGATACACTGCGTACCGGCGGCGCCCAGATTGATTACACGGTTGAAACAAACGGCAGCCATGAAGTCATGGTGGAGATTATGGATGCAGAAGGAAAGCGCATCACGGAATCCACCGGCAGAGTCGGCAAGCTGTTCGTCAAGAAAGCACATCTGTGGCAGGTCCATAACGCTTATCTCTATACCATTCATATTGAAATCAGAGATGGCGCACATGTCATTGACTCTTACTCAGAGCGCATCGGTATCCGTACCTTCGAAGTGAAAGATTCACACTTTCTCTTGAACGGCAAGCCGGTATACCTGAAGGGATTCGGCAGACATGAAGACGCGGACATCCGCGGCAAGGGACTGGATCTTCCAACATTGAAGCGTGACTTTGAATGCATGAAGTGGATCGGCGCCAACTGTTTCCGCACCAGCCATTATCCATATGCAGAAGAAGTCTACCAAATGGCCGATGAAGAGGGCTTCCTCATCATTGATGAAGTACCGGCAGTCGGCTTCATGCAGAGCACCAACAACTTCCTTGCGGCAAACCAGGGAACCGGCAAGCCGCTGGGCTGGTTTGAAAAGGAAACCACACCGGAGCTTCTGAAGAACCACAAGCAGGCAATTACCGAGATGATTACAAGAGACCGCAATCACCCGAGTGTCATTGCCTGGAGTCTTCTGAATGAACCGCAGTGCACCAGTGAGGGAACAGAAGCGTACTTCAAGGAAGTATTCGATCTGGCCCATGCACTGGATCCTGAAAAACGCCCGCGCACCTATGCCATCATCATGATGAGCCTGCCCAACACCAGCAAAGGATGGCAGTTCAGTGACTTCCTGTCACTCAACCGCTACTATGGCTGGTATGTACAGGGCGGCTACCAGATCAGCGATGCAGAAGTCAACTTCCGCAAAGAGCTGGATGGCTGGCAGAAGATCCACGGCGAACGTCCGATGATCTTCACCGAATATGGCGCAGATACCAACCCGTCTGAGCACAAACTGCCAAGTGTCATGTGGAGCCAGGAGTACCAGGATGAATACCTTGATATGAATCATGCTGTCTTTGACAGTTATGACTACATCCAGGGCGAACTCATCTGGAACTTCGCAGACTTCCAGACCACCGAAGGCATCATGCGTGCAAACGGAAATAAGAAGGGCATCTTCACCAGACAGCGTCAGCCGAAGGATGCCGCATTCCACGTCAAGGCAAGATGGGATGCCCTGCCGCTGGATTACAAGGGAAAGTGAGCAAGAAACGATGAAAGAAAAAGCCTCAAACCTGTTTCAGACCTATGAGAATCCCAATGGCATCAAAGTCTCCACCGTCAGCCGCAAGATCCTGAAAGAAGGAGAACTGTCCTTCAAGGATATTGACGGAACCGGCGAGATTGATGCAGTCAATGACTGGCGTGTACCGGCAAACCAGCGTGCGGAAGCCTATGTCAAACTGCTCAGCATCCAGGAGAAGATTGCCCAGCTGTTTATCGCTGACTGGCGCATGGCCAAGTATCCCGGCAAGGGACCTACCGCTGCCATGGCTCCGAAAGTACCGATGCCTGATGAGACAGGGATTCTTGATGAAGCGGAATTCCGCGGCAGGACCATCTTCGGCGATCAGTATCAGCCGGGCACTACCACCCTGTTGAAAGAATGGTTCAACCGTCACATCATCTTCCGTGCCAACCCGACACCGGAAGATATGACAGACTGGATCAACCAGCTGAATGCAACCGCTGAAGAATGCGAACGCTATCTGCCGGTCGACATTGTCTCCAATTCCCGCAATGAGAATGGTGAAGTGGTATTCGGTATGAACGACGCGTCCGGTGTGTTTGCCAACTGGCCAGGCACCCTGGGGATCGCTGCAGCTGTCAAGGGAACAGATCTTTCTGTCATTGATGACTTCGGCAACTGCGTCAAGCGCGAATGGAATGCCTGCGGTCTGCGCAAGGGCTACATGTACATGGCAGACTGTGTCACTGACCCGAGATGGCAGCGTACCTTCGGCACCTTCGGCGAAGATCCGAAACTGATCTCTGATATCTTCACACACCTGATCCCGAGCATCCAGGGTTCTGCGAACGGTGTCACCAAAGACGGTGTCGCTGTCACGACCAAACACTTCCCGGGCGGCGGAGCACGTGAAAACGGCTTTGACCCACACTATGCAGAAGGTCAGTGGAATGTCTATGCAACAAAGGATTCCCTGAAGAACTATCACCTGCCGGCTTTTGAGGCAGCGATCAAGGCTAACACGTCTTCCATCATGCCTTACTACTCCAAACCGGCAGCTCAGAAGAGTTCTGAACAGACTGATCCAAAGGGCAATGTCATTGACCTCAAGCCTTATGGATTCTCCTTCAACCGCTGGTTCATGCAGGATCTTCTGAGAGATGAGCTGGGATTCAAGGGTTATATCAACTCTGATACCGGCATTCTCCACAACATGGCATGGGGCGTTGAAATGCTGGATGTACCGGAACGCATCGGCTATGCGATCAATCATGCAGGTGTCGACCTGGTCGGCGGTCTGTTTGACAATGAAGCAGGCATGGAAGCTTATCTGCGTTCCACCAACGGCTACTATGATGAGCACCCGGTACCGGAAGGCTTTACCAAAGATGAACTGGTATTGACGGAAGAAGCGATTGACCGTGCAGTAGTGAGAACCCTGACCGAACAGTTTGAACTGGGTACCTTCGATGATTCCTACCGCAGCCCGAAGGCTGCCGCAGAAGCAGTCAGCGTCAAGAGTGACTGGGACAATGCCCAGAAGATCCACCGCGAAAGCGTTGTCCTGCTGAAGAACGACAATGTCCTGCCGCTTACCAAAGATAAGACAGCTGGCAAGACATTCTATGCCGAGTGCTTCAACAAGAATGCTGAAGCTGCTGACAAGGCAACTGCAGCACTCAAGGAAATGCTGAGCGGACGCGGTGTCACACTGACGGATCATGCGGATGCGGCAGACTATGCAATCCTGATGATCACACCGTCAAGCGGTGCATACTTCAACGCTACCCCGGGATATCTTGAACTGGATATCTGCGATGGCAAGGCAGTATGCAATGTCGCAAAAGACGGCAGACCGGAAAAAGAAACACATCTTGAAACCACGGTTGCCAATGCGTCCAAACTGAAGGATATCGCAGCTCAGGTACATGGTCATGGCGGTGATGTCATCACCAACCTGAACATCTCCCTTGCCTGGGAGCCGGGCAACGCTGAATCCATCAGTGACGCAATGACCTGTGGATTTGATACCTATCCATCCGCTACCCTGGATGTGATCTTCGGCGACTTTGAACCAGTTGGAAAACTGCCGATTACCCTGCCGAAGAACGACGCAGTGCTGCACGTCAATGACGACGGTGTCTGCGTTTCCCCGAACGATGTACCGGGCTTTGATAAAGACCAGTACATGCCGGACTCCATGAAGGATGAAAACGGCAAGGCATATGCATACCGCGATGCCAACGGAAACTACTACGAACTTGGCTTTGGACTGAAGTATTGATTCTTACCGGGAGTGCGGAGAGACCTCACGCTTTCCGCCTCCTATTCCTAAGGAGGATCTTAACAATGCGCAATCGTATCAACCTCAATGACAGCTGGCAGTTCATTAAAGAAGATGCCGGTCTGCCTTCATCCATTCCTGCATGGACCAGCGTCAATCTGCCCCATACCTGGAACGCAGTAGACGGCAACGACGGTAACGGCAACTACTACCGCGGAACCTGCTGGTACGCAAAAGAATTTGAAACACCGAAACAGCCGCTTGAAGGAGGAAGGGTATTCCTCGACATCAAGGCAGCCGCCCTGGAAGCGACACTGTACATCAACGGCACCAAAGCTGCATATCATGAAGGAGGCTATTCTTCCTTCTGCACCGATATTACCGACCTCTGCAAGAAAGAGGGCACCAACCTGATCGCAGTCGCTGTCAATAACGGCGAATCAAGCAACATCTATCCGCAGATGGCAGACTTCACGTTCTACGGCGGACTGTACCGCGGGGTTGATCTGGTCTCTGTTCCTGCCTGCCACTTCACCCTGTCCCATAACGGCGGTCCGGGCATCAAGATCACTCCGACACCAAACAGGGATGGCAGTGCATCCTTCGAACTGGAGAGCTGGGTCGACAATGGCTCCAAAGACTTCACTGTCCTGTATTCCATTCTCGACAAAGACGGTAACGAAGTCGCTGGCGCAACCCGCCCGTCAGACAGCACCAAAGTCACGATCAACGTACCACAGGCTCACCTCTGGGATGTGGATGATCCGTATCTCTATACCGTCAAGGCAACCCTGCAGCGCCGCAATGAAGCCTATGATGAAGTATCCGCAAGAGCAGGTGTACGCAGCTTCAGCTGTGATCCTGCAAAGGGATTCTTCCTCAATGGCAGATCCCTTCCGCTCAGAGGTGTCTCCAGACACCAGGATATTGTCTACAAGGGCAATGCACTGACTCGCGAAGACCACTACAATGACGCAAGGATCATCAAGGAACTCGGTGCCAACACCATCCGCCTTGCCCATTACCAGCACAGCCAGGACTTCTATGATGCCTGCGATGAACTGGGCTTCATCATCTGGGCAGAGATCCCGTTCATCTCCAATATGACCGATGATCCGAAGGGCCAGGATGACTGCATCAGCCAGATGACTGATCTGATCACGCAGAACTACAATCACCCGTGCATCTGTTTCTGGGGTGTCTCCAACGAGATCCTGATCGGCGGCATGAAGCCAAACCTGGTAGAGAACCACAAGGAACTCAATGCCCTGTGCAAGAAACTGGATCCGACAAGACTCACCACAATCGCCCACGTCTCCAGCACACCGCTCGACAGCCCGCTGCACAACATCACCGATGTGGAAAGCTACAACCACTACTTCGGCTGGTACGGCGGCAAGATGACTGACAACGAGGCATGGCTTGATCACTTCCATGAAGTACATCCGGAGATTTCCCTGGGTGTATCGGAATACGGCTGTGAAGGCATCATCACTTACCACACTGACAATCCCCGCTGCAAGGATTACTCCGAAGAGTATCAGGCACTGTACCATGAGCACATGGCAAAGATCCTGAGCGAACGCACCTGGATCTGGTCTACCCATGTCTGGAACATGTTCGACTTCGGCTGTGCAGCCAGAGATGAAGGCGGCGTCAAGGGCCGTAACAACAAGGGCCTGGTTACCATGGACCGCAAGACAAAGAAGGATTCCTTCTATATCTACCAGGCATACTGGAAGAAAGAACCGATGCTGCACATTGCCGGAAGACGCTATGCACAGCGGGCTGGCGAAACTACACTGATCAAGGTGTATACCAACCTCGATGCAGTGACACTGTCGATCAACGGCAAAGATGCCGGTACTGCAAAGGCAGTGGATCATATCGCTTCCTTCACAGTCGCACTGGATAACGGCAGTAACGCCATCCTTGCAAAGGCAGATGGCATCTATGATTCCATCACCCTGGAAAAGGTTGAGAAAGAACCGGAGATCTACACCCTGCCGGAGTTCAATGAGCGCCAGGAAGGCGTCGCCAACTGGTTCAAGATGGCCGGCTCGATGGATCTCAAAGCACCGATGGAGTTCCCGGAAGGCAAATATTCTGTCAAAGATACCTTCGAAGAACTTTCCAAGAACGATGAAGCATTCGCAATCGCAGCCAAGGCATGCAAGCTCTCTTCCAATTTCACGATTGAACCGGGCAAGGGCATGTGGGGCATGATCAAGGGCAATACCGTTGAAGGTCTGTGCAAGATGGTCAGCGGAATGCCGGAAGGATTTGTAGAATCCATCAATGCCCAGCTGATCAAGATCAGTAAATAATCACCCAAACCAACATTCCCTCTCTGATTTGAAAGGCCGGCAACGCACCGGCTTTTCATCTGCCCAAATGATTGCGATTCGCTACGATTATTGTATATTTTGAGAATTATTCGCTACGATTATTGTAATATTTGTACATTGATTCGCTGCGATTATTGTATAATGATCCTGTAGAGAGGTGATAAACATGTATATCAAGCGGAAAATTGACGCTTTCCTGAAACAGTGGAAATCCGAATCCGATCATCTGCCCCTGATCATCAAAGGTGCGCGGCAGACCGGCAAGACAGAATCAATCCGGCAGTTTGCGTCTTCTCATTATTCCAGTGTCATTGAGATCAACTTTGTAACTTCACCCCTGTTTAAAACCATTACTGGAGACGGCTATTCTGCAGAAGCGATCACCCGCAGGATTTCCCTGCTGAATCCGGAATTCAGATTTGTGCCGGGAGATACATTGCTTTTCTTTGATGAACTGCAGGCATTTCCCGATATTGCCACATCACTGAAGTTTTTCAAAGAAGACGGAAGATACGATGTCATCTGCAGCGGATCCCTGTTGGGGATCAGTTATCATGAGATTGAAAGTATCAGTGTCGGCAATAAAACAGACTATGTCATGCACTCCCTGGACTTT
This sequence comes from Solobacterium sp., assembly GCA_022486935.1. Lineage (GTDB taxonomy): Bacteria > Bacillota_I > Bacilli_A > Erysipelotrichales > Erysipelotrichaceae > Bulleidia. The sequence continues at coordinate 31,147 of JAKVJO010000002.1, forward strand.
GAGGAGTACCTGTGGGCGTTGGGCTATCAGCCGGAGCAGATCGATGCGCTGCTGCAGCACATGATCAGACTGAAGGGACTGTCTGAAACAGAGATGACCGTATTCTCCAATCATTTCTTTGATTACTGCATCCTGGGCGGAATGCCGGCAGTCATCAAGAACTATCTTGGTACGCATTTGTTTACAGACAGTCTGCAGATCCAGAAACAGATCCTGCTCGATTATCAGGAAGATGCCAGAAAATATGCGGCCGGGCTGGATCAGGCAAAGATCATCCAGGTCATGAACAGCATTCCTTCCCAGCTGGCCAGGGAAAACAAACGATTCATGTTTTCCAAAGTATCCCACGGCGGCCGTTTCTCCACTTATGCGGGCTGTATCCAGTGGCTGCAGGATGCCGGTATCGTCTCACCATGCTGGTGTCTTGGTTCCCTTGACCTGCCGCTCAAGGGGAATATTGATCCCACCAAATTCAAAGTGTATCTGCAGGATACCGGACTGCTGATCGCCCAGCTGGACGAAGAGGCGCAGGCAGACTTGCGTACCAACCGGAACCTCGGTGTATATTCCGGGGCACTGTATGAGAACATGACTGCCGAGGCACTCATCAAGCAGGGATATGATCTCTCTTATTACCGCCGTGATACCAGTCCGCTGGAACTCGACTTTCTGATCCGCATCGGCAATGATCTTGTCCCGCTGGAAGTCAAAGCTGTCAGCGGAAAGGCAAAAAGACTGCGTACGGTCATCGACAGCCCGGACTATGAAGCGATCCATTACGGAATTAAATTCTATTCCGGCAATATCTCCAGACAGAATGACATCATCTCGTTCCCGCACTTCACTGCCTTCCTGCTGCACCGCTACGCAGACGCTGTACGCAGGTTTTAGTATCATTAACTTAGTTCTTTGCATATAATGATAGCCGTGACGGAGAATAACAACTTATGAAAAATAGAATTCGTATCCTGGCCACCTCTGATGTACATGCCCGTATTACCGGTGAGTCCTACACCAACGGTAGAGTGATTGATGGCGGCCTTGCAAGACTCAATACCCTGATTACAACCCTGAGAGATGAAGATACCATCCTGGTTGATAATGGCGATGCACTGAATGGAAGTGTGCTTTCCTTCCATCAGACACTGACCCATCCAAAGGATCCCTCCTTTGTCTCTACAGTCATGAACGGCATGAAGTATGATCTGCTCAACATCGGCTTCCATGACTTTGACAATGGGGCAGATTCCCTGAAGTTCCAGCTGAAGCAGTTCAATGCGCCTTGCATCACTTCCAATGTGACGATCCACGATGAACCGGTCGGTGTCACGTATGCAATCCAGGAAGCTGCCGGAAAGAAGACGGCCTTTATCGGAATCCTCAGTGATGGCATTGTGCGCCGCAGAACAAAGGAACAGCTCAAGCACTGCCACTTCGACAATGCGCTGGACTCCCTGAACAAAGCAATCAAACTGGTCAAGCGTCTTGAAAAGCCGGATTACATTGTCTGCCTGTACCAGGGCGGCTTTGAACAGGACCCGGAGAATGGCGTCAAACTGGAAGAGAATACCAAAGAGAATGCTGCGTATCAATTGATGGCAGCCCTGCCGGAGATTGATGTCATGATTGCCGGACATACCGGAAGAAGTATGTGCGGGATTACCAGACAGGGAACTGTCTATGCTGAACCGCATATGAACGGCACGGAACTCATCTGTATTGATCTCTATACGGATACCCACAAGGCAGATGTACAGATGTACCAGGCAGACGCTGATGAAGATACCAGAGTACTGGCTGCCGCAAAGGCAGAAGAAACAGAATGCCAGCAGTGGCTGGATACCGAACTCGGTATGGCCAACCTGGATCTAAGCATCACTGATCTTCCATCTGCTGCACTGCATAAACCGCAGCTGATCACTCTGCTGAACATGGCAATGATGGATATGACCCATGCCCAGTTATCTGCCTGCAGTCTCTCTGCAGATTCTGAAGGTCTTGCAAAGAAGATCACCACGCGCAATGTGGTCACTTCCTGCAGTGATCCTTCCGACATCATCGTAAAAGAGATTTCCGGAAAGACACTCCGCTACTTCCTGGAACAGAATGCCGAGTTCTTCACTGTCATGGGCGACCATCCGGTGATCTCACCAAGATGTAAGAATCCGGATGTTGAATATGATCGCTACTGCTTCGTTGATGGCATCAGCTATACAATCAACGCACTGAATGACTGCGGATCCAGAATTGTGGATCTGTTATACCAGGGACAGCCGGTTACAGATGACATGGAGTTCACCCTTGCCATCAGTGCTGTTCAGGCATTGAATTATCCAACCCTGGCAAAAGCACCGACCGTCTCAACGATCACCGTCAGCCTTGCAGAAATCGCTGCAGACTACATCAAGGCACATACGCCGATTGAATTTGAGCCGCAGTTCAATATCAAAGTCATCGCGGAATAACCGGGTCGTCCTGATCCGGTTTTCTCTTTGAACTGAGAACAATCAAAGATGCTAGAATGAGAGAAAGGAAGTGCACTGATGAAAAACATGAATCTCTCGGAAGTCATGGATGCGGTACGGATCAGTATCGCTGATGATATGCCGTCCATCCGTTATAACCTGGACAGCAGCTGTTTTGAAGAATCAGAAGAAGAGGGGAACTACCTCAGTCTTCCGGACAGTGAAATGATCGGACTGTCTGACATGATGGAAGACTTCGCAGATAACCAGACAGACCCATCGTTGAAAGAAGCACTGCTGAAAGCGATGAAGAACGAAAGCAGCTATGAAGAAACCTGCTGTGCACTGGGCGTCATTGATGACTGGAACAGCTATCTGGAAGAGACCATCATGCGGGCTGCCATTGACTGGGCAAATGTGAACCAGTTCCATGTGATTGATGACCGCAAAGCAAAACGGAGCTGAATGACAGCCCCGCTGAATCTGAATGAATGACACAGCTGAATCAACGGCTGTGTTTTTGATACTGCTCGCCCCAGGTCTTCATGGCATCGAGAATCGGCTTGAGACTGTAACCGGTTTTGGTCAGTGTGTATTCCACTCTGGGCGGTACTTCTGCATATACCTTGCGTACCAGCAGGCCCTGATCTTCCATCTCGCGCAGATTGGACGTCAGTACTTTCTGTGAGATGTGGCCAATCGACTTCTTCAGTTCGCCAAACCGCTTTGTCCCAGGCAACAGATCCCTCAGGATCAGTACTTTCCACCGGTCGCTGATCATCACCAGGGTTGTCTCTACCGGGCAGGCCGGCAGTTCGCTCTTCTTTACCATCTCATTCATCTCCTCTGTTGATCCATTAGTATCATTTAGGTACTTATACCACTAATTAGTGCTTACTTTACGATATACACTGTCATGAATATAGTAGTCCTGTCAGCAGACAAATACAACCTGCTGGAAAACAGGAGGAAATTGAAATGAATGATGTTGTGAAGTTTCTGCAGGATAACCCCGTCCAGGTTCTCTCTACCGTCGGCCGTGATGGCAAAGCCAAGTGCCGTCCGTTTATGTTTTCGTGTGAGTATGAAGGAAAGCTCTGGTTCTGCACCAACAACACCAAAGAGGTATACAAGGACATGCAGGCAAACCCCTATGTTGAAGTATCCATCTCCAGCCCGTCCTATGCCTGGATCAGACTGAACGGCAAAGCGGTCTTTGAAGAAAACCATGCCGTCAAAGAACTGTGCATGAACAATCCAATTGTAAAAAGTCAGTATCACACCGCGGATAATCCGATCTTCGTGGTCTTCTACCTACAGAACGCCAAAGCGACGATCGCCGACTTCTCGGGCAATCCTGCAAAACAGTATCAGTTCTGAAGTGATACAGGGGCAGGTCAATGACCTGTCCCGTTCAATGCCTGTGCTTCTGTTTTGATGACGCTATTCAGGAAGTAGATATACAAAAGATCGAGTATCAGACACATGATCCCGCACACTGCAATGAACAGATTGTGTTCCATAAAACCAATGACTGTCGGAGCCAGTGTACCGATCCATTTGGATACTGCAATCGTCATCGTCTGACCGCGCGAGGATTTCCGTTTATTCAGCATGTACAGAAACAGAACGCTCATCAGTACATTCTGCAGATACGCTGAGTAGATGATCGCCTGATCAATTCCAAACTCATAGAGAAACAGCAGCTGCAGTCCGAAACAGATCAGCAGTGACAGCACGGTCCATGGGATAAACCATTTTCGTTCTGTTTCACTCGCACAGTCTTTCCCTGCGTATTTGAAGTAAAGCACAACGAGCCAGATATCCAGCAGAAACCAGCATGTATTGGCAATTGCCTGTGCACTTATGGTGTGCAGCACAAACAGATCAACAAATGAATAAATCCCTTCCCAGGCGATATTCAGGCCAAGGGCATATAACGGCATGCACCAGGTATGCTGTTTTTGACCGGTCCTGATGCAGTTGATATAGACCAGTGACCACGCCAGTCCGCTGATCACTGTCAGAAGTGTTCTGATCATCAATTGATTCCTTCTTTCTATGTAGTTGAGCGTAATGATATCTTTGACACGTGTCAATGTATTGTGGTTAACTTGTACAAAGTGAGGAACATGTACATGTATAACGGAACGAACCCGACCGCACTCAATTCACGTCAGTGGCTGTGCGATGCACTGATGACACTGATGAAGAAACAGACGTACGGAACAATCACAGTATTGGACATCTGCCATGCGGCAGATCTCTCCCGCCAGACGTTTTACAACTTCTTTAGTTCCAAAGAAGATATCCTGCACTTCATCATCCAGACACAGGTCAATAAACAGGTTGATCAATTGCCTGACTCCATTGACATGAAGGATGCGGTCAATGCATTTGCGTCTGTACTGAATGACAGCCGCGAACTGTTCAACCTGATGATCGCCAATCATCTCGATCACATCATTACAGAAGAGATCCGAAACTGTATTTCCATGTTCGCAGATCACTTCTCCGTGCAGTCAAAAAACGCCACCCGGCCTTATGGGGAAGCGTTTCTGTGCGGTGCATTATCAGAGACGATGCTGTGCTGGTTCAAGAGCGATCATCCGCTCTCTACTTCAGCACTCTGCAGCCTGCTCACCCAGATCCTGCAGGGAAATTATTATCAGTTCAACAGCTAATCCTGAAGACGTTTCAGCCAGCCTTCGCGTTTCAGCCGGATGAGGAACAGGATGCCGCGGAAACAGATCTCTGATGCCATGGCAATCCAGACACCTTTCAGTCCCATTGTTTTAGACAGCGTCCAGGCAAGCGTCAGTCTCACACCCCACATGGATACCAGATTCAATACCGCCGGCACCAGCGTATCGCCAGCCCCGCGCAATGCTGCAGACGCAACGATCGATGCCGCAAACAGCGGCTCTGCCAGCAGTTCAATGCGAAGCACTTCTTCTGCCAATACTCTGACTTCTTCAACCGGGGTCAGAAACTCAAATACCCACGGACAGATGAAGTACATGAGCAGGGAAATGGATCCCATCAGTATCATGCCGGTCGCTGTTGTCAGCCAGGCAAATGATCTTGCAAGATCCTTGCGTTTGGCACCGACGGCCTGACCTACCATGGTTGTTGCGGCTGAACCGATGCCGTATCCCGGCATATAGCAGATCGCTTCCGCAGTGACCGCAAAGGAGTTGGCCGCAATGGCAATCGTACCAAGCGGTGCGACAATCCTGGTTGAGATCACCTGGGCAAGGGAAAGCGCTGCCTGTTCACAGCCCATGGGAATGGCAATATTCCTTGCCTGGATCAGATCATCCGCAACTGGCTTCCAGCTGCTGGTGTCATGCCGTAAGCCAAGGACATCGGATTTGATGCAGGTGATATACAGCAGGGGAAGTCCGGCTGTTACAACCGATAAACCTGTACCCAGTGCTGCACCCAATACTCCAAGGCCAGCGCCAACCATTGTAAAGGATGTACCAAACATGGTAATCGTCCGGGTTGGATAGATCAAAAGGAAGTTGAATACCACATCGGCAAAACAGGCAAGTACCTGAAGCTTTGCCGGTGTTTTCATATTGCCGGTGCACTCCAGCATCTGTACGCCCAGTGTTGCATAGACCCGCATTGGAATGAATGCACTGAACACTGCAAAGTAGGCTGTGGCATCATGCCACAGTGACTGATCTGCCCCGAGCCACTGCGGCAGGTACATACTGATCACAAGCCCGGCAGCGGTTAACAGCAGGGCAAAGATTCCGGATATGACGATGCCTTCCTTCAGCAGTTTTCTGGCCCTGTCATAGTGTCTTGCGCCGACCGCATGGGCTGCCTGTACGGCAAACCCGGCTGCGCACGCACTCATCAGTCCGTTGATCAGCCAGGTGCTTGAAGAGACCAGACCGATGGATGCGGACGCATCTGCACCGAGGGAGCCGACCATGGCCGCATCGATATACTGCATGACAATCTCAGAGATCTGCGCCAGGATTGCCGGCATCGAAAGAGCTGCCACAATGGACAGCTTCTCTTTCAGATTCAGTTTGGCATCATTGCGCAGTGCCGCAGTGAGATTGATCTTCTCTGACATATGTGATCAATGATAGCACAGAAACAAAGGGTATTTAAAAAGGCACTGCCGCAATAACAGTGCCTCAATCAATCAGATTACTTATTGCTGTTTTCCGGTAGGTAGAAGATCTGCTCACCATCTTTTGACAGCATGTAGTTGCCTCTTGCATAGGACTGCACATAATCCGGATCCTGCAGTTTATCTTTCTCGCTGGACAGGTAGCTGCTCTCATCCTGTACTTCCTGATACTTCTGCTGGGAGACTGCCAGTTCTTTCTTCAGTTCAATCGTTGTATAGACTTCCTTGGCCACTTCATACAGCAGGCCAATCGAGAAAGCAATCAGGATAAAGCACATAAACTTCAGAAACGGAGTCATCCGCTTCTTCTTTTTCTTACCTGAAACTTTCTGTTTTGTGTTCTTCTCTGCCATTGCGTTTCTCTTTCTGTATACCTTTTATACCATTTTTAAACGCCAGGTTCAACTTTGCCAATGGTCAAACAGGTCGTCCAGGGTATAGCGGATGATCTTCATGTCATTGGTATCTTCCGCATAACCGCTTTTTGAAATGAATCCACAGGCATGGAAATCCATCCCTGTTTTCTCTACCTGACTGATTTCTGTTTCAATCATCTTCCGATCTGTCTTCCGGTCCTTGAACTTGCACTCGTAGAAGACATAGCCCTCGTCATCTTCTGTGACCAGATCGAATTCACCGTTGGTGTGATTCTCTGGATCATCATAATAATACTTGCCGATTCTGATAAATGGCGGTTCTACTCTGCCGGCCCGGTTCATCCGGATCAGAAACTGACGTGACACCCGTTCAAAGATCATCGGGACATACTGTGATTCAAAATCGTTCCGGATATAACGTTCAAAGAACTGATCCGGATCCATGACATTGATCTGTGACAGGTAGCGGAATACATAACGATAGTAGAACAGTGCCAGGTTATCTGAAATGAAGTAGCCTGCTTTCCGGTTATTATCCGGATCATTGATCGGTGCTTCTTTCACAACCAGATCCATGTTGATGAGTTTGGTCAGGATATCTGCCAGTGCCGGGCTGCTGGACACATGCGATTTGGAAAGCAGCTCCGAATACTTCGATACTCCGGATGCCATGCATTCAAAAACTTCGTTTGCGTTTGCCATCTTGGAGATTTCTGATTTCAGGTACATTCCGATCTCAGCTTCCAGCGGTGATCCGGCCGAAGCGATCAGGGCCACGATATTCTCTTTGACTGATCGATCGGGATCCACCATCCGGCAGTAATACGGGATTCCTCCAAGCACACTGTACATCTGTATTTTTTCTTCATTGGAATAAGAAGGATAAAATCCTGACGCATCCAGGCAGTCCATCTGCAGGAGGTTGAATACTTTTGAGAACCGTCCATACAGCGGGCTTTCATTCTGCAGCAGTTCTTTCATCACATCTACATAGGATCCGCAGATGACCAGTTTCATCTTGCAGTGATGATGGTATTCATCAATCAATGTCTGCAGGATGCTGTCCATCCCATCTGCCTTTTTCCTCAGGTATGGATACTCATCCAGTACCAGCACCAGTTTCTCATGGACCGATCGTTCAAACAGATACCGCAGTACTTCTTCCATATTCTGAAACCCCAGAGAAGGAAGCTGGTATTTCTCTGCAACAAGCCGGCTGAGACTGATGACGTTATTCATTTCAGAAGCGTCCTTGCATTCATAATAGAGACTGCTGACTCCGCTGTCTTTGATACACTGCTTGATCAGTTCGGATTTGCCGACCCTTAATCTTCCGTAGATCAGAACAGACTGAAAACAATCATTCTGAAACTGTTCCGTTATTGTTTTCCGCTCTGCTGTCCTGCCAATGAATTTCACTCGGTTTCCTCCGACTCGGTTTTATCCGAGTAAATCAAAGCCGATGTTTATGCGGTTGTACAGATATTCACTGTTCCTGGTTGACGGTAGATTCTCCGATTACCTCATACAGATCTGCCGCATCTTTCTTCTTTTTGACATCCTCAGTGGAAAGCACGCGGATCTTCAGCTGACGGTTGCCGAAGGTAATGGTCACTTCATCTCCGGCTTTGACCTCATGCGAAGGCTTGACCGTTCTGCCGTTGATCTCAATCCGCTCGTTGACTGCCAGCTCCTTGGAGATGGTCCGCCGTTTCAGGATTCTTGCGACTTTCAGATATTTGTCAATTCTCATGAACGTTTCGCTCCTTTCGCCTGCTCAATCATCTGGATCACCAGCATCAGGCTGTCTTTCTGTTTTGGCAGTGAGGCAATGATGCACTGGTTGGTATACCGCAGTCCGATGTCCTTCGACAGCTTGGAGAAGATCTCAAACAGTTTGACGCCGTCTACCTGGTTGGAGAACAGCGGGGAGAAGGTCACTTCTGATTCCCCGTTCTTTTCCCGGTATCCCTGCACATCCGGATCATTGATCAAAATATCCAGATGTTTCTTGTCAAAGACTGCACTGACTTCTGATGGCAGTTTGCCATACTGGTCAATGATCTCATTGCGGTAGTCATCCAGCTGCTGCACATTCTCCACTGCATCGATCTTCTGATACAGGCCGATCTTGTCATAGTCATCCGGCGCAAAGGAGTGCGGGATATAACTGGTCTCATGGACATTGGCCTGTTTCCGTTCCGGTTTGACTTCTTTGACAATGCCCTTTTTCTTCTCAATCGCTTCTTCCAGCATCTCGATGTACATGTCGATCCCGACGGTATCAATAAAGCCGGACTGATTCTCTCCCAACAGATCTCCCGCACCGCGGATGGTCAGATCACGCATGGCAATCTTGTAACCGGAGCCAAGTCTCGCAAATTCCTTGACGGCTTGCAGACGCTTGGATGCGGTCTCACTCAGCTGCTTTCTCGGCGGCACCATGAGGTAGGCATACGCCACCCGGTCGCTGCGTCCGACTCTGCCCTTGATCTGGTAGATCTGGGCAAGGCCGAAGTCCTGGGCATTATCAATGATGATCGTATTCACGTTTGGAATATCAATGCCATTCTCAATGATGGTGGTGCATACCAGCACATTCAGTTCCCTGTTGTTAAAGCGCATCATGACATCTTCAATCTCATCGCGGTCCATCTTTCCATGGGCAATGCCGATCTTTGCCTCAGGGATCAGATTCTGAAGCCGTCTGGTCACGTTGTAGATCTGCTCGATGTTGTTGTAGAGATAGAACACCTGTCCGTTTCTGGCCAGTTCCTTTTCAATCGCATCGCCGATCAGTCCTTCGTTTTTCTCAACGACATACGTCTGCACGGAGTAGCGGTTGACGGGCGGAGTCTCCAGCTGTGACAGCGAGCGGATGCCAACCAGTGACATCTGCAGTGTTCTTGGAATCGGGGTCGCTGAAAGAGCCAGCACATCAATGCCGTTCTTCATCTCTTTGATCTTTTCTTTATGCTCTACACCAAAGCGCTGTTCCTCATCCACAATCAGAAGACCCAGATCTTTGAACTGCACATCTTTAGAAAGGATGCGGTGGGTACCGATCAGGATATCAATCGTTCCGTCCTTCAGTTCTTTGATGATCTGTGCCTGTACCGATGGCTGTACAAACCGGTCCAGCACCCTGACGGTAAAGGGATAGCCCTCAAACCGTTTGATGAAGGTACGGAAGTGCTGCTCAGCCAGAATCGTAGTCGGACATAACATGGCGACCTGCTTGTTCTCCGCAGCTGCCTTGAAGGCTGCACGCACAGCAACTTCAGTCTTGCCAAAGCCGACATCCCCGCAGACCAGACGGTCCATCGGTTTGCTCGACTCCATGTCTTTCTTGATCTCCTGCACGGCCTTTGCCTGATCCGGTGTCAGTTCATATTCAAAGGAAGCTTCAAACTCTTTCTGCAGTTCACTGTCCGGCTGATAGGCATATCCGATATGCTGCTCACGGTTGGAATACAGTGTTACAAGCCGCTCGGCAATATCCGACACGTCTTCTTCCAGACGTGCCCGTGTCTTTTCCCAGTCTCCGCTGCCCAGTTTGTTGAGCTTCGGTACGACGCCTTCCCTTGATACAAACTTGCGCACCAGGCCGAACTGTTTCAGCGGCACCAGCAGTTCTGCATTGCCGCGGTAGATGATCCTCAAAAAGTCACACATGACCCCCTGGATCTCTCTGGTATCAATGCCCATGTACTGGCCAACACCATACTGTGCATGCACAACATAATCACCCGGGCTCAGCTCTTCACTGCCATGGATCACTTCGGCATTGCGGAACTTCTTGTCATAGCGTCCGGTATGACGGTGCACGGCAAACAGTTCTGTGGCTGTCACAACCGACAGATGTTCATGCGGCAGCGCAAAGCCTTCCATCAATGGACTGACGGCAATGTTGAAACCGGTCTGGATCTTTGAACCTTCCAGCATCAGCTGATAGGGATACTGCTGTTCCACACAGAGATTGACGATACGTTCCACATCCTGATCATGCAGGCAGAAGAGAATCTTCTCCCGTCCGTTATGCAGGATGCTCAGTTTCTGTTCCAGGCTGCCTTCCGGCAAATGCAGCTCTTCCAGGTTGGAGATATTATCCGCAAAGGGATCTTCCTTCATCTGTTTTGAATCCGGTGCGATGCGGGTCAGTTCATGCCACATGGAATACTTCGGCGGCAGTTTCTTCTCCTGCACCATTTCCTGGATATAGGAGACTGTATCTTCATTCAGCCGTTTGGCAGAACCTTCAATTTCACTGTAGTCAGACCAGACAACCAGCGGATGATCCATGTAATCCCACAGTCCGCCGCACCGGGATAAGAATGAAGTATAAGGATATAACTGCGGCTGACGGATATCACTTTCCAGCAGCTGCAGATCACTTTCCACATGATCACTCAGTACATCATCATTCTGTTCTTCCAGCATGGTACGAACCTTGCCGGTAATCTCCTCGATCTCTTCCGGGCTGAACAGCACTTCTGATGCCGGTACAATCTTGACCTGCTGGATTGGCAGCACGGTCTTCTGGGTAGCCACATCAAAGAAACGGATGGAGTCAATCTCATCACCGAAGAACTCAATTCTGATCGGCTGTTCATAATTGATGGAGTAGATATCCACAATGCCGCCGCGGGCCGCAAAGCTCAGCGGCTGATCAATGTGGGCAGTCTCATAATAGCCCCCGGCTCTCAGATGACGCTTGAGCTCTTCCATGTTCATCTCTTCGCCGACCGTCAATGAAATACAGCCGCTTTGAAAGACAGAAGGATAAGGCAGGTGTCTCAGGACACCTGAAGGACAGGTGATGACGACCTGGGAAGGATGTTCCAGCAGGGAGGAGAGAGTCTCCACCTTGGCTGCAGTCATCTCCGGAGAAGAAGCGATTGCCTCGACACGGAGTGATTCATCCGCCGCAAAAAGGGCACACTGCGCTTCAGACAGGAGGGTTGAGATCCTGTCATAGAGCCGCTGTGCGCTGTATAAGTTCTGCTTGATGACCAATATCGGCCGGGGATGCTGAAGGTATGAGGTGCTGATGACAAGTGCTTCTTCCATCAATGATGGAAGGGGCAGGGTGCCGTGTTCACTGTTGAGCAGTGCGACTGCCGGGCTGTCATTCAGCAGTTCCTGCAGCGCGCCGGGAATACCGACTGATGCACTGCTTTCTGCGTTGTCCACTTAGTTCTCTTTCTCGATTTTGATATTGTACTGATTCATGACTTTCTGGATCGGTTCACTGACCCAGGCATATGCCGCATCTGCCGCATCCTGCAATGCCGTCTGATACAGCTCCTGTTCACTCTTCGGTACAGAGGAGAGCACCCAGTCCGGTACATCGCCTGACCTGTCATGTCCTACCCCGATGCGGATTCTCGCAACCGCTTCAGTGCCCATTGCCTGCAGGATGGAGCGCATGCCTTTCTGGCCGCCGCTGCTTCCCTTGGTACGGATCCGTACACTGCCGACTTCAATATCCATGTCATCATGGATGATCAGTACCTCTTCCGGCAACAGGTGATAGAAACAGACGGCCTGATTCACTGCCTGTCCTGATTCATTCATATAGGTCAGCGGCTTCATGAGCAGTACTGCTTCACCGTTGATGCGTACATTGGCAGTCAGTGCATTCCATTTCTCACTGTCAATGGAAGTGCCGCACTTCTTTGCCAGAAGGTCAATTGCCATGAATCCGGAGTTGTGTCTGGTCTTCTCATATTCCCTGCCGGGATTGCCAAGGCCTGCAATCAATTTCATTCTGCTTTGTTCTCCGTGCTTTCTTCCTGTTCCTTCAGTTCTGATTCTGCAGCGCCTGCTTCATTGGAGTTTGCCTGCAGCGGTTCTTCTGTTTCATCGACCGGTGTCTCTGCTTTGGTTTCAATCTGCTTTGCCGGTTCATCGCTTTCAATTGGTTCATCTGTCTCGAGCGGTTCATCATCTTCTTCAGCAGGGATATCAATGCCCAGTTCCTTTGCAAAGCGTTTGCCCAGGTTGGACTTGGCAAAGCTTCTCAGTTCCGGCACCTGTTCTTCAAATGCCTTCTGGTCGTTTTCATCCAGGGCAATTCTGGAAATCATGCAGGTCACAACATTCTTGTAAATGCCGATCAGTTCCTTGGAGTAGGCATACTGTCCATAGTCGCCATCCAGCACACTGGTATAGAATGCCTTGCCGCAGTCACCCTCATGGGCAAAGTACTTACGGTTGGCATCGCTGATCACTTTGACCAGACGGTTGGCCATGAGATCCTGGATGTGTGCAAGCTTCTCATAATGAAGTTTGAGATCTTCTTCATCCCCATCGGAATGCAGGCGGTTTGGAATAGCCAGATACAGATAGAAGAACGAGTCTTCATTCATCTCAATCTGGTTGCCGTTCTTTCCCTTGCCATCGCCGATGACCAGTGCATCAAGATCAATCGTTTCCAGGTCCTTTTTGAATTCATCTTTCTTCTCGTGATAGGCATCTGCCCAGAGGCGGAGCACTCTCACCTTGTTCAGAAATTCCACATTTTTTTCGTTGGCCAGAAATTCATCTGCCTTGGTGTAGAATTCGTTTCCTTCCGGATCATAGGAGAACGTATCCAGTACGTTCAGCATCTTGCGGTTCATTCCGTTGCGCTTTGACTCCATCAGAATCTTGATGATCAGATAGATCATGAAGACCGTCATTATCAACATTACCCAGTTCATAGTTTTTCCCTCATCTTTATATACGTCATCCATTATATCCTGTTGTGCCGTGAATTTGTCAGCGTGCTATACTGCTTGCATGAGATTTCTGAAGAGAATCAATCCGGTGCTGGCAGCGCTGATCGTCATGAGCCTGCTTTTCTGCGTATCACTGTATGCCCATGTCAGCTGCAGCAGCACTTCTTATACGGCCTCTGTATCTGCCGAAGCCATGCCTTCATCAACCGCCGCAGTGACTGCAGCCAAAGCTCCGGCAGTGACCCAGGCACCCTCAGAAATCTACACAGACAGTTCCATCATCAAACTGGTCAATCCAACCCACTCTGTTTCCAAGTCCTATGTGCCGGATGATCTGACTTCTCCCAATGTCACCAGGACCCAGTCTGATATTACCCTCAGGAAAGAAGCTTCCGATGCCCTGGAAGAGATGTTTGCGGCAGCGGAAAATGACGGCGTCACCCTTGTGCTTTCAGATGGCTACCGCTCCTACACGGAACAGGAACAGACGTTCAACTCCTATGTGGCAAGACTCGGTGAAGCCAAGGCACTGAAGGTATGTGCCAAAGCCGGCTACTCTGAACATGAACTCGGCCTGGCTGCTGATATCACCGCTGATGAAAGTACCGCCTACTCTTCTTCCTTTGATTCCACCGCCCAGGGACAGTGGCTAAAGGAACATGCCCATGAATACGGATTCCTGCAGCGGGTGCCAGAAGGCAAATCTTCAATTGTCGGCTATTCTTCCCTGCCATGGCATTACCGCTATGTCGGAGTGGATCTCGCCACTGCAGTGTACTCAGTCTCTCCGGATGAAACACTGGAAGAGTACTGGGGACTGTACTGAGCGATATCCTTAATATATATACAAGACTGTCAAACCACCTCCAAAAGTGCCTTAGTCTTGGCCTTTCCCGGTCTTTTTGCTTGTAATTTTGCGTTGACAGATGAAAACACGGCGCGTATTATATAAACGCGCTTTGTTCACACATATAAAACTGGAGGTGGCATGAATGAAGAGAACATACCAGCCAAGCAAAAGAAAAAACAAGTCGACCCATGGCTTTCGCGCTCGCATGAGCACGGTCGGCGGACGCAAAGTCTTAGCTAGACGCAGAGCAAAAGGCAGAAAAGTACTGTCTGCCTGAATGAAGAAGCCACCGCATGGTGGTTTTTTTCAACACTTGACGATAACTTTATGAAGAAAAAGAACCGGATTAGAAAATCACAGGAATTCCAGGACATGATCCACAAGGCAAAGAAGCAGGCAAACAAGAGCTTTGTCTACTACCATACCCCGAAGAAACAGGATCAGGCCCGCATCGGAATTTCCATTTCCAAGAAACTCGGACATGCTGTAGAACGGAATCTGTACAAACGCCAGGTCAGAATGATGTGCCAGGATCTCGTGAATTTTGATTCGTACCCGTTCGATGGAATTCTGATTATCCGCTTTGGATACAAATCACTGTCCTATGCGGACAATAAAAATAACTTGGAAAAACTGCTTACTGACGCTACAATTAGATAGCGTATTTTTCGCATGCTAAGGAGATCTTATAAATGAAACTCAGTGCATCCACAAAGAAGATTCTTGCACTGTCAGCTGTCGCTGTTGTTGCGGCGGTCGTACTGACCGGCTGCTCCGCTCCGACTGTTACAAATGCTGATGGTACCACATCCATAAAAGTCATTGATTTGAGCACCACATTCAATGAGACCATGTCCAGTGAAAACTGGTTCAACGCAATCTTTGTCTGGCCGCTTGCCCAGGTACTCAACTTCCTGGAACCGAAGATCGGTGTTGTCGGCGCCATCGCAATTCTGACCATCTGCGTCAACCTCATCCTGATGCTCGCTACCCTGAAGAGCACCATCGCTTCCCAGCAGATGCAGCTGCTGCAGCCGGAACTGGATCACATCCAGCGCAAGTATGAAGGCCGCGAAGATGACGCATCCAAGATGAAGCAGGCCAATGAGATGCAGGCCCTCTACAAGAAGTACAATGTCAATCCCTTCAGCATGCTGCTGGTAACGTTCCTGCAGTTCCCGATTATCATTGCAATGTATCAGGCAGTTGAACGTGCTTCCGCAATCAAATATGGAACCTTCCTGGGACTGTCTCTTGAGACAACACCTTGGAATGGTATGAAGAGCGGCCAGTGGCTGTATCTTCTGATCTTCGCAGTCATGGGTGTCTGCCAGTTCTTCTCAATGATGACCCCGCAGATCCTTGCCAAGAAGAAAGCCGCTGCAGAAGCAGAGAAACATCACCGCAAGCCGGAAGCTCCTAAGGGCGGACAGCAGAAGATCATGCAGTACTACATGATGGCAATGATCCTGGTATTCGGTCTGATGTGGCCGACTGCAATGTCCATCTACTGGTCAATCTATTCTCTCGTTACCATTGTCAAGACACTCCTTGTCCAGAAGATCATTGACAATAAACAGAAGGAAGGCGCGATCAAATGAATCAGTACACAGGAAAAACACAGGAAGAAGCGATCGCTGCTGCAGCTGCCGATAAAAACTGCAAAGCGGAAGATCTCACCTGGTTCGTAAAGGAAGAGAAGAAAGGGCTGCTGGGAATCGGCGGTTCTGTCACTGTCGAAGCATACTGTGCAGACGACATCAAAGAATTCTTCTTCAACTATATCGGCACCTTCTTCACAGATATTGATCAGGATATCGAAGTCGGCATTGAAGAGCGTGACGGCGGCTATCTGGTTCGCCTGAATGCAGAGAATAATGCTGTGCTGATTGGCAAGATGGGCAAGACCCTGGCTGCGCTCAACACTGTCATCCGCTGTGCTGTGAACAATGAGTTCCGCAAGCGCATTGATGTGCTGATTGACGTCAACGATTATAAAGAAGACCGCTACCGCAAAGTACGTGCACTGGCAAAGCGCACTGCCAAGGAAGTGCTCAGAACACACGTTGATGCAGCACTGGATCCGATGCCGAACGATGAGCGCAAGGCAATCCACCGCACCCTGAATGACTGGGAACACATTACCACTCAGTCAGAAGGCGAAGGACGCGACCGTCATATCTGCATCCGCTACTCTGAAGAGTCCAATCCTGCAAAACAGGATGAAACTGAAGAGTCCTCCTCAGAAACAGCTTCTGAAGAATAATCATCGTCATACAGGCCCACTTCAATGAGGTGGGCTTTTCTGTGGTTCCGCAAGTATTCATTTTTTATATGTAATTGTATAAAACATTATTTTTTTTATAGTTTTGTACGAATCTGTACAAAACTATAATTTTCTGATATGATTTTCCTGAGGTGATTGAAATGAAATTGCTGCAGCCAAGACCGCTGTATACGGACCGTGTACTGGCTTTTCGGGATACCGAACCAATCAAGGTCATTACCGGTGTCAGAAGATGCGGAAAGTCTTCTGTTTTGAAGTTGGTGATGCAGCACATCATCGACAGCGGTGTCAGTGATTCTCACGTCTTCTACCGCAGTTTTGAATCCATTGCCCAGCGATATTCCTGCGGTACAGACTTCTACCAGGCAATCATGCAGGCAAAACCTTCAGACGAAAACAAGTTCTATCTGTTTTTTGACGAAATCCAGATGCAGACTGACTGGGCAGATATCGTCAATTCCCTGCATGTAGATCTGGACTGTGATATTTATCTTTCGGGTTCCAACTCTTCTCTTCTGTCTTCTGAAATCTCCTCCTACCTGCATGGCCGCTGTGTACAGATCAATATGCTGCCGCTGTCGTTCAGGGAATTTATTGATTTTCATGGCTATCACATTCTTGATCAAGATCCATCAATTACCAATTCCCATATTCTGCTCACAGATCATAACAGTCATATTACTGATGCCGATGATCTCTTCCGTACCTATCTCCGCTTCGGCGGATTTCCAGGCCTTGCAGAACTCGGATTCAGCCTGGAAGAGACTGATCCGGTATTGACCGATATTTATAATGGTGTGGTTCTGAAAGATATCCTTGAGCGGGAAAAACGCCGGGGAAATTCTGCTGTGAGTGATCCGATATTGTTAGAACGTATGATCCGGTTTCTTGCGGACAGAATTGGCAGCAGTATCTCGGCCAACTCCATTGCCCATGTATTTGAAAACGAAGGACTTCTCCAGCATCGCAAAAACAGCCCCAGTGCACACCTGATCCAGGCATACATTGATGCGGCTGTCTGTTCATTTATCTTCTACAAAGCAGACCGTTATGATATCAAGGGAAAAGAACAGCTGCGGACACTCGGAAAATATTACATGGTGGATATCGGACTGCGCAATCATCTGCTGGGCTATCAGGAAACCGATACCGGTCATATTCTGGAAAACGTTGTGTATCTCGAACTGCTGCGCAGGGGATATGAAACAGCCGTCGGAAAACTATATCAGAGCGAAGTGGATTTTGTATGTACCAGAACAGATGAGGTCTGTTATTATCAAGTGACTGAATCCATGCATGCAGGTAATGTGGCAGAACGTGAACTTGATCCTCTTCTGAAGATCAAAGATAACTATCCAAAATATATTCTCACGATGGATCATCCGCTCGCCTCTCAGCAGGACGGTATTCAACAGCTGAATCTGGTCAGCTGGCTGCTTGGACAATCAGCACACTGAACTTACATCAGCGGCGCAAAGAAGCGGATCACACTGCGGGCAACCCGGATCGGGAAAGCAACCTTCCTGACCTGTTCCAGTGTTTCTTCCTGGCTCTTGTTCATTGTTTCCATGAAGTCATCATGGATCACCTGTACGGTCGGCGTCTCACACATCCAGCAGCCGCATTCCAGATGGTACACCAGACTGCGGTAATCCAGATTGATTGTGCCGACTGTCGCTTCTCTTCCATCTGATACAAACACTTTGGAGTGGATGAAGCCCGGTGTATATTCATAGACTTTGACACCTGCTTCAATGAGCGGGGCATAGTGTGCCTGCGTAACGATATGCACATACCATTTATCTGCGACATGGGGAGTGATGAGTCTGACATCCACTCCTCTTTTTGCGGCAAGACACATGGCATTCATCAGGGTATAGCTGATAATCAGGTATGGGGATTCCATATATACATAGTCATGTGACTGGTTGATCATGTTCATGTATACTTCTTCACCGGTATTGTTATTGTCATACGGAGAATCTCCGTATGCCTGTGTGTAGCCTTCGGTATACGCAAATGCCTCTGGATGATATACATGGGGAAGATACAGGGACAGATCTTCCGATGTGTTATTGATGTACTGCCAGGTATCCATGAACAGCTCCAACAGATTCTGTACGCCTTCTCCTTCAAGACGCACTGCAGTATCTTTCCAGTGTCCGTGGATCACTTTGACATTGATGTACTCATCCGCAAGATTCAGACCGCCTGTATAGCCGATATAGCCATCTATGACAGTGATCTTGCGATGATCCCGGTTATTGTGGAAGATTGATACGACCGGCGAGAAACGGTTGAAGATACATGCCTCAATGCCATAGGATCTCAGCGTGCGGTCATAGTGATTGGGCAGCGTCTGGATACAGCCGATGTCATCATAGATCAGTCTGACATCCAGCCCTTCTGCAGCTTTCTGTTTCAGCACTTCCAGGATGGCATTCCACATCGTGCCTTCTTCAATAATGAAGTACTCCATGAAGATAAAGTGCTTTGCCTGCTTCAGATCTTCCAGCAGGTCTTTCCAGAATACTTCCCCAAGCGGTTCAAATCTGGTAGCGGTATGGCCCTTCAGCGATAGTCCTGTCACATTATAAAGGTAGGATGACTGAGATCTCAGATCCGGGTCCATCAGGTTGGCTGCCAGCGGATTGCCGTCTTTCAGCTTGTTCTCATTCTCAACGACGGTCCGTGCTTCTTCTTTCCGGCGCCTGGTGAAGTGCGGGTAGCGGAACATCAGGTAGATGATTCCGCCCAGCGGCACCACCAGCAGGATCAATGTCAGCCATGGCAGTTTGAAGGAGGGATCCTCATACTTCGATACCAGCACAAAGAACATGATGACCCCGATCAGCACAAACATTCCGTATACCATTGAAAACCGGTTGGCAAACCGGATCAGCAGGACAGTGATCATCCAGATCTGCAGCACAATCAGGATGATTGTAATCATCATCCTGGAAAAGACAGTCGACAGTATTTTTCTCATGGTTGGATTCCTCTATGTGGTGTATCTGATGGTTTCATTATATGGTGGAAAACTCCAACTGTCATATTCATTGTGGAAAACTTTCAAAGTAGAACGCTGATGTGGGTTATCCACAGTGAATCAGTCATTCTCCGCCTGGTCAATCACCATTTCAGTCAGAGATATCCACAGTGTTTCCACTGTTCAAAGTTATCAGTTATCCACAATTGTGGAAAAGTGTGGATTGTTGCATAAATGGCTTGTTTATGCCTGAATTCAATGTTGATAATCTGTGGAGTAACTTTTGGAATGCCAGAGTTATCAACAAAATTGTGAGTTACCCACATCGGGGAAAACTTCCTCCACAATTTACCCACTTTAAAAGTTGTGGAAAACTGTGGATAACTTCTAAAACTGCTGTATTTCTTGGTATTTTGGACAATTTTAACATTGTGGAGAAATGATTTGACCACAATTTTCATGTGGTATTTACATATCGTTCGGGTAGAATAGGTGTGCACTCTCCATATAAAAAACGCATCGTCTACAGGGAGTTCACTGGAGTATTTATGAGTACAAATAGAGACCAATATCTGAGTGATGTCTGGAAGCGGGTTACCAGTTACCTTCTGGAACATCAAAATGTTTCACCTGAGATCATCAATACTTTTTTCAGTGGTACTTATCTGTATGAACTGAATGATGAAAAGGCGATTGTCGTTACCCCGAACATTGTCTCAAGAGAAATTGTCGGACATCAGTCCGAGATGATCCTTGCGGCACTGACAGACATCCTGAACCTGGATAATCCGATTCTCATGGACATCATCCAGGAGTCTGAACTGAAATCCCGTCAGATCTCCCTGTTCAACGGAGCTGATTCTGCAGTCTCACTGGAAAATGATCCGGAGTTTGAATCCATGCCGATCCAGCCGGACCGGACCTTCGATAATTTCATTGTCGGCGACTGCAACCGGGAATCCCAGGCTGCAGCGCTTGCCTGTGCCTATAAGCCCGGCACTGCATTCAACCCACTGTTTATCTATGGCAACAGCGGACTGGGCAAGACACACCTGTTAATGGCCATCGGCAACTATGTACGCAAGACCTACCCAACCAAGAAGGTCTATTATATTGAATCCCTGAAGTTTGTAGATAAAGTCGTCAAGGCAATCCAGAATAACAAGATTGATGCCTTCAAACAGTTCATCTGTACCATGGATGTCTTGCTGGTGGATGATATCCAGTTTCTTGCCGGCAAGGAAAAGTCCCATGAGATCTTCTTCTCCATCTACAATGAGCTGTTCAACAACCACAAACAGATCTGTATCGCTTCAGATAGACAGCCCAAAGAGATCAAGGGACTGGAAGAACGCTTGATTACAAGATTCTCCAGCGGCCTTGCGGTCGGCATCGATTCACCGGAGTTTGAAACCTCCCTGGCAATCCTGAGATCCAAGATCAAGAATTCCGGCAATGACCTCAATGATGTGGATGAGAGGGGCATGGCTTATATCGCTTCCAACTTTTCCGGCAATGTAAGAGATCTGGAAGGTGCCTGGAACCGGGTGCTGTTCTATGCCATCATGTTCCAGAAGGATAAGGGAACCATCAAGTTTGAGACGGTCGTAAATGCCCTGAAGAATCAGGCAGTGGTATCAGACAAGACCGGCCTGTCACCGAATAAGATCATCAAGTGTGTCGCTGACTACTATGGCTTAACCCGCCAGCAGATCACCGGCAAGACGCGGACCAAGAATATTGCCAATGCCCGTCATATTTCCATCTATCTCTGCAGGAAACTGCTGGATCTCTCTTATATCAGAATCGGTGAGGAGTTTGGCGGCAGAGATCACTCAACGATTATCAGTGCCTGCACCAAAGTAGAGAAACAGATCAAGGATGACCCCAACATGGCAACTGCAATCGGGGACATCGAAAAGATGATGGATCTGTAATCCCCAGTCTGTCCACCTGGTTATCCACGCCAGAATAACAATTCAAGTGTTAGAATAATGTGGTGGTGATGCACTATCAGAGAGTTTTCCACAGTATCCACACCCCTAATAGTAGTAATAACCAGAATTAAATATAAACTATACGCGCAAGAGGAGGCCCAGCCATGAATTTCAAGATTTCCAAAAACAGATTCTTAGAAGCACTGCAGATTACTGCAAAAGCAATTTCACCGAATTCACCGCTTCCGGCATTATCTGGAATCATGATCCAGGCGAAAGACAGTCAGCTGATCCTGACCGGCAGTGATTCTGATATTTCCATCCGTACGGTTCTTTCCAATGAGAACGATCAGGACCTCGGCCTTGCGATCATGGAAGAGGGAGACATTGTCATTGACTACCGCTACCTGCTGGAGATCGTCAGAAAGATTGATTCCAGTGAGATCAACGTTGAAATCATTGACGGTACCTTCACCCGCTTCTCTGCCGGTACGATTGAATTCAAGATCAATGGCATCCGCCCGGAAGATTATCCGAATGTAGATTTCTCTGAACCGGAGAATTCCTTCAGCATCAAGTCTTCTGAGTTTGCCCAGATGATTGAAGAGACTGCCTTCGCCGCAAATGCCAAGGATACCCGCCTGGTACTGACCGGTGTCAACTTCAAGTCTGACGGCACCAACCTGATCTGCACGGCAACAGACTCCTACCGTCTGGCCAAGAAGACTGTACCGATGGTATGCAATCCATTCAACGTCACGATTCTTGCCAAGAGTCTGAATAATGCAAGAAGCGTCTTCAATGATCCGGAATCTGAAATCAAGATTTCCCTGAATGACAAGAAAGTACAGTTCAGCTGCGGCAATACGATCATGCAGACAAAGATCCTGGATGGCGTATTCCCTGATACTGACAGGCTGATCCCGGCTGAATTCAATTACAGCCTGACAATCAACCGCAGGGCACTGATTGCGGCTGTTGACTGCTCCAGCTTCATCCGTACAGACAACCTGATGGTGGTCCGCATGCAGATCAATTCCAAGGAAGACATCACGATCTCCAACAAGTCACAGGAAATCGGTGAGTATCATCAGGAACTGATTGGGGAGCAGTATGAGGGAGAACCCCTGGATATTTCCTTCTCCGGCAACTATGTTGTAGAAGCTGCCAGAACCCTCAGCACTGACAATGTCGTCATCAAATTCACCGGTGATATGAAGCCGTTTATCCTGCAGAATGACGGCGGAGATGACACCATTCTCCAGCTGGTTCTGCCGGTTCGTACCTATAACTGAAATACTGATCAGAAATGACTCTGGAATCATCCATTTCCAGGGTCTTTTTATACCCTTTTCAAAGGCCGCTTTTGAGGTCTTCTTTTACTGCTCAAAAAGGCTTGAAAATCCGCATTTTAAGTATATTTTATGGTATAATTTAGCAGGTGGTTTTCAGCCATAAAAAGGGGATTAAAATGAAGCCGATCAAGACCGAATATATCAAGCTGGAACAGTATCTCAAAATGAATAATTTAATATCCACTGGAGGGCAGGCAAAAGTCTTTCTTCTGGAACACAAGATTGAAGTGAACGGAGAGCCGGAAAACAGAAGAGGCAGGAAATTATATCCTGGTGACAGTGTTGCGGTTGATGGAAAACTGCTGAAAGTCAGATGATTGTTGAAACACTCAGACTGAAGAACTTCCGCAGCTATGAATCCTGCAGCGTTTCACTGAACCCGGGAATGAATCTGTTTACCGGAGCCAATGCGGCAGGCAAGACCAATCTGCTTGAAAGTCTGGTATATCTCTCATTGACCAGATCTCATCGGATCAATGATGACAGCCAGCTGATCAGACATGATGCGCCATATGCGGAGATCGCCTGCCGGTTTCATGATGGCATTGATAAAGAGATCGGTGCAATCATCCGTCCGGATGGTAAGACGCTTTTGCTGGAACATCAGCCAGTCAGAAAGAGCAGTGAGTTTGTCGGCCTGCTGAATGTGGTGCTGTTTGCGCCGGATGATCTTGGCGTGTTCACAGATGCCCCAAGAACCAGACGAAGGATATTGAACCAGGAGATCACCAAGATCTCACCGAAGTATCTTGCGGCACTGACGGATTATCAGAACCTCTTGAAGCAGCGCAACAGCCTGCTGAAGAACCAGAACGTTGATGCAGGGTATCTGGAAGTACTGGATGCCCAGATGATCCAGAAATCAATTGCGATTATCCATGCCCGCCGGGCATTTGTAAAAGGAATCAACCGGCATATGGAAGCACGGTATCAGACACTGGCGGATGATCCGCTGGCATGTTCGCTGGAGTATGTCAGCTGTATTGATCTGGCAGATGAAGACATTGAGACCTCACTTCAGAATCTGTACTTTGATTCAAGGCAGCGTGATCTTGAAAATCACGTCACCAGCATCGGGATTCACCGCGAGGATCTGGTCTTCGAACTGGATCACCGCAATGTTACAGAGAGTGCAAGCCAGGGCCAGAAGAGAATGGTCATGCTGGCATTCAAGATGGCACTGCTTCAGTTCATTGAAGAAGCAGTCAAGAAGAAAGCAGTCTTCCTGCTGGATGATGTCCTGTCTGAACTGGACCGCAGCCGTCAGGAGAAACTGATCGAACTGGCAGGAAGCCAATGTCAGTGTGTGATTACAGCAACTGAGATTCCGACCTTTCTCAAAGGGAGTTCACTCACTGAATTCTCAATTGAGAATGGAACGATAGAAACCAAGAATGGAGGCACCAGATGAGCGACGAAGAAACAAAGATCAATCTTACCCCGGAAGAGGCAAAGAAGGATCACGAAGAACGCATTGAGGAAGAAGTGGGAGATTTTGATTCTTCCAGCAATGAGGCAGTGCTTGGCGAAGAACTGGATATGAAGGTAACCCATACCTACAATGACTCTGATATCCAGGTATTGGATGGACTCGAAGCAGTCCGTAAACGTCCGGGCATGTACATTGCATCGACCTCTGAGCGCGGTCTGCATCACCTGGTATGGGAAATTGTTGATAACGGCATCGATGAAGCAATGGCCGGCTATGCAACGACAGTCACGGTTACCGTAGATAAAGACAACATCGTTACGGTACAGGATGACGGCCGCGGTATGCCTACCGGGATCAACTCCAAGACCGGCAAATCCACGATTGAAACAATCTTTACCGTGCTGCATGCCGGCGGCAAGTTCGGCGGCGGTGCCTACAAGGTATCCGGCGGTCTGCATGGTGTCGGTGCATCGGTTGTCAACGCACTGAGTGAATTCATGGAAGTCACTGTCTATCATGATGGTGAAGAATATTTCATCCGTTTTGAACATGGCGGACATCCGGCTGCTCCATTGAAGGTTGTCGGTACCTGTGATCCGGAAAAGCATGGCTCCAAGATCAGATTCAAGGCTGATCCGACCATCTTCACCGAGACCACAGTCTATAATCACCAGACACTGAGAGACCGTCTGCGTCAGCTGGCGTTTTTGAACAAGGGCATCCGCATTGTCTTCAATGATGAACGTGAAACAGATCCGGCCAAGCAGAGCAATACTTTCCTGTTTGAAGGCGGCCTGAAAGAATACGTTGCCTATCTGAACAAGGGACGTACGGTCGTCAACACGGAGATCATTTACTGTGAAGGACATGAAGAAGGCATTGAGGCTGAGATTGCTGTCCAGTACAACGATGGCTACAACCCGCAGGTCTATACCTTCTGCAATAACATCAATACCGTTGAAGGAGGCACTCATGAAGAGGGATTCCGCATGGCATTGAACCGGGTCATCAACAAGTATGCAAGAGAGAATGGCTTTCTCAAGGAGAAGGATGAGAATCTGACTTCCGATGACTGCAAGGAAGGCATTACCGCTGTCATCAGCGTCAAGCATCCGGATCCGCAGTACGAAGGACAGACCAAGACCAAACTCGGCAACTCCGAAGTCCGCAAGATCGTTTCTGATATCTTCGGCAAGTCACTGGAACGCTTCTTCCTGGAGAACCCGGAACAGGCAAAGGCCATCATGGAGAAAGCGACCCTGGCCTCCCAGGCAAGACTCGCTGCCAAGAAGGCAAGAGAAGCGACCAGAAGAAAGAATCCGCTGGAAGTCGGATCACTGCCGGGTAAACTGGCAGACTGCTCCAGCAAGGACGCATCAATCTGTGAGATCTATATCGTCGAGGGAGATTCCGCCGGCGGCTCTGCCAAGCAGGGAAGAGATTCCCACTACCAGGCAATCCTGCCGCTGCGTGGTAAGATCCTCAACGTTGAAAAGGCAAGACAGCACCGTGCCTTCGACAACAACGAAATCCGTTCCATGATCACTGCCTTTGGCTGCGGTGTCCTGGATGATGTAAATACTGCCAAACTGAGATACCACAAGATCGTCATCATGACCGATGCCGATGTCGACGGCGCACATATCAGAACACTGCTGCTGACATTCCTGTACCGGTATCTGAAGCCGGTCATTGAGCAGGGCTATGTATACATTGCCCAGCCGCCGCTGTACAAAGTACAGAAGGGCGCATCTGTGAAGTATGCCTATACCGACCGTCAGTTGGATGAGATCAAGGCAGAGATGGGTACCAACCTTGGTATCCAGCGTTATAAGGGACTTGGTGAGATGAATCCGGAACAGCTCTGGGAGACCACCATGGATCCGAAGAACCGCACCCTGGTCAAAGTGGAAGTTGATGATGCCGAAGCAGCCGATCAGGCCTTCAGCATGCTGATGGGTGAAGAAGTGGAGCCGAGAAAAGACTTCATCGTTGAGAATGCCCACTTCGTAGAAAATCTGGATATTTAACCGTGAAGGAGGGCAGATAAGATGGCTGACAACGAAAACAGCAATTCCAATGAAGATCAGAAGATTGATGATCTGAATACCCCGGAAACCGAAGAAGAAACCACCGGAGATCCGGAGTTTGATGAAGAACACTTTGATCCGGGCAAGATTACAACCACAGAACTGACCCATGAGATCCGCAAGGACTTCCTGGAGTATTCCATGTCGGTCATTGTGGCAAGAGCCTTACCGGATATCAGAGATGGTATGAAGCCGGTTCACCGCCGCATCATGTGGGCCATGAATGAACTGGGCATTGATTCCTCCAAGCCGCACCGTAAGTCTGCACGTATTGTCGGTGAGGTCATTGGTAAGTTCCACCCGCATGGCGACACGGCAGTGTATGAGACCATGGTACGTATGGCCCAGGACTTCTCTTACCGCTATCCGCTGGTAGATGGCCACGGCAACTTCGGCTCCCTGGATGGAGACGGCGCAGCTGCCATGCGTTATACCGAAGCCCGTATGTCCAAGATTTCCATGGAACTGCTCCGCGATATCGATAAAGATACCGTGGACATGGTTGATAACTACGAAGGCGAAGAGAAAGAACCGACCGTGCTTCCTTCCCGCTTCCCGAACCTGATTGTCAATGGTTCCAACGGTATTGCCGTCGGTATGGCAACCAACGTCGCACCGCACAACCTGAGTGAAGCGATTGATGCGATCATCGCACTCATGGAGAATCCGGATATTACAACAGCGGACTTGATGCAGCTGATCAAGGGACCGGACTTCCCGACCGGCGGTATGATCGTCGGCAGATCCGGTATCCGTCAGGCATTTGAGACCGGCAGGGGCACCATCATCATGCGTGCCAAGGCCAGAGTCGAACAGATGGCCAACGGCAAGAACCGCATCATCATCTATGAAATCCCGTACATGATCAACAAGGCGGTCATGGTCAAGAAGATTGCAGATCTGGCCAAGGACAAGACCATTGAAGGCATGACGGAACTGCGTGATGAGTCCAACATGAACGGAATCCGCATTGTCATTGAACTCCGCAAGGATGTCCAGCCGGAGGTACTGCTGAATCAGCTGTACCGCCTGACACCGATGCAGTCATCGTTCGGTGTGAACAATGTCATCCTGGTCAACGGTGCTCCGAAGCTGCTCGGCATGAGAGACATGATTACCGGCTACCTGGATTTCCAGCTGGATGTCATTGTCAGAAGAACGAGATACGATCTGCGCAAGGCAGAGGCGAGAGCCCATATCCTGGAAGGATTGAGAATTGCCGTCGATAACCTCGATGCGGTGATTCATACGATCCGCAATTCCAAGGATGCCAATGAGGCAATGCCTGCACTGATGAATGGCTTTGGACTGGATGAGATCCAGGCAAAGGCAATTCTCGATATGCAGTTCAGAAGACTGACCGGCTTGGAACGTGAAAAGATCGAGCATGAGTATCAGGAACTACTGATCAAGATTGCTGACCTGAAGGATATCCTGGCCAATAAGTCCAGAGTTGAAAAGATCCTGAAGGATGAACTGACAGAGATCAAGGAAAAGTACGGTGATCCAAGAAGAACAGAAATCATCGATGCGACTGCCGACATGGAAGACGAAGATCTGATCCCGGTAGAGGATGTCATCATTACCCTCTCTGAGAATGGATATATCAAGCGTCTGACTTCTGATACCTACAAGGTACAGAACAGGGGCGGCAAGGGTATCAAGGGCATGGAACTGAACAAGGACGATGTCATTGACCAGTTTATCCCGATGTCTACCCATGACTTCCTGCTGATCTATACCAGCCTTGGCAGAGTGTACCGCATGAAGGGCTATAATGTTCCTTCCTACGGACGTACTTCCAAGGGTATCCCGGTCGTCAACCTGCTGAAACTGGATAAGAATGAAAAGGTCATGGCAATGGTGCCATACAGTGCCAAGGAGAATACCAGCAAGTATATTTTCTTCTCTACCAAGAAGGGCCTGGTCAAACGGACACCGGTTGCCGAGTTTGAGAACATCAACAAGAACGGCAAGATTGCCATTACCCTGAACGAGGATGATGAGCTGGCATTCGTCAAGGGAACATCTGGCGAAGCACAGATTGTCATTGCGGCAGATAACGGCAAGGCAGTCAGATTCCTTGAATCTGATATCCGCTCTACCGGCAGAAGTGCAAGAGGCGTCAAGGGAATCAATGTGGATGGCGGATCCGTCATCGGCATGGTGACCAGCGAAGAAGGAAAGCAGATCCTGACGGTAACCGAAAAGGGTTATGGCAAGAAGTGCTCTCTGGAAGACTTCCGTCTGAGCAACCGCGGAGCCAAGGGTGTCAAGGCATTGACCGTATCAGAGAAGACCGGCAGCCTCGTATGCATGAGGGCAGTCAACGGAGACGAAGACTGCATGATCATGACAGACGGCGGAATTGTCATCCGTATCTCGCTGACCCAGGTCAATGAACTGAGCCGTACGGCAAGAGGCGTCAAGCTGATCAATGTAGGCGATGATCAGAAAGTATCCTCCGTCGCAATCGTTGATCCAGCGGCTGAAGATGAAGAAACAGAAGCGACTCCGCTCCCGGAACAGGATCCTGAAGATCTCAAGCCGGAAGAAGAACCAGCTGCTGAACCGGCAGACGACAAACCAACTGAAGCGTAATACACCAGGGACTGCTGAACGGCAGTCTCTATTTTTGACTTCAAAAGTATATTTTACAAAATATAAAACAATACTATAATTGTATTATACAAAATATAAAAACAGGAGGCCAAGATGATCAAAAAGGAACTGATCAGGGAAATTCTGCTGGAAAACAGGGAAGATGCGCAGTCAATTCATCCTGAAGATCGGAATATCGAGCTGAAAGACGGCGCATGTTATGTGCTGACGGGAATCCGGCAGTGCGGCAAGTCATGGCTGATGATTTCACATATGCAGAAGCTGGCCAGCCAGTATGGATGGGATCATATTCTTTATTTCAATTTTGAAGATGAGCGTCTTTTGGACATGGATCACCTTGATCTGAATCAGATCCTTGAAGGATTCATTGAACTGACAGGAGTGACAGATCCCTATTGCTTTTTTGATGAATTACAGAATATTGAAGGCTGGGAGAAATTTGCCAGAAGACTGGCAGACCGCAAAATGAAAGTGTGCATCACCGGATCCAACGCAAAAATGCTTTCAAGAGAAATTGCAACAACATTGGGCGGACGCTATATCAGCCGGATGATTTATCCATACTCATTCAGGGAACTCCTGAATACAAGTGGATGGAAAGAGACTGACCTCACTCAGCTGTCAGGCAGGAAGGAAGCCCTGCTCAATAAAGAACTGCGTGATTATTTTGAACGCGGCGGATTCCCTGGCATGCGTAACAGCCCGGATCCAAGTGGATATATGACTACACTGTACCAAAACATCTATCTGGGTGATATTGCCGCAAGAAGTCTGATATCCAATACTGCCCTGCTTCGAATCCTGCTCAGGACAGTCGCAGAACGGATTGGCACTGCAGTCTCTTATAACCGGCTTGCCAACCTCATCACTTCAATTGGAGAAAAGACAACAGCAGCGACGATGATCCGGTATCTGGAAAATGCCAGGGAAAGCTATCTGATCTTTTCTATCGGCAATGTAATTGGAAGTCTTGAAGACCGCCAGGGAAAACAGAAATACTATTTCATGGATAATGGAATACTGAGAATGCTGGTCTCTTCCAATGCGGCTCTGCTGGAGAATCTTGTGGCAGTGACACTGTACCGGAAATATTATTCGGCTGCTGAACTGGATCAGTCCCATATCTTCTACTATGAAAAAGGAGTCGAGGTGGACTTCTACATTTCAGATACACGCACTGCAGTGCAGGTGTCCTACACGGTGAATGGAACAGACAGTGAGAGTACAGTCAAACGGGAAGTCAATGCATTGCTTGCACTGAAAAAAGCAAATACTGTACCGGTTGAACGCATGGTGATTGTCACATACGAAAAAGAAGAACTGCCGGAGCAGTTCTTGCATGAAGGAATTGAATTGATGAGTCTGAAGGAACTGATGCTGGACAATACACTCTGAATCAGAGGTATCTTGTCTGCATATCTTTCATGCATTGTCTGAACAGGAAGAAGCTGAGCAGACCGGCAGTGACCCAGGCCGCCGCATCACAGCTGACTGCCAGAAGATAACTGGAAGTCTTGATGGAGATGACAGCCATGATCAGTCTTGCGGCAAGTTCTGAAATGCCGAGGATCATCGCTGACATGCCATAGCCGCAGCCCTGCATGGCATTGCGGTAGATGAAGATCATGCCAAGCGGAATGAAGAAGATGACGCTGACATACATATAGGTTTTAGCATAGGGAAGAATCGAAGCCATATCTGTGCCGGAGGAGAAGAACAGGGGAAGAAACAGTTTCAGGGTTGTGACACCAAGCACTGCAGCAATCAGTGCATAGATCACATTGATCTTCATGGAGCAGGCAGTGCCTTCATGGATCCGCTTCAGATCCAGCTTGCCGGTATTCTGTCCGCAGTAGGTTGCCATGGTCTGGCCCAGTGCCATGAATGCCTGCGTCAGGATGTTCATAATCTTGGAAGTGGCAGTGAAGCTGGCAACGGCAACGGATCCGAACATGTTGATAGCTGTCTGCATGATCATTGTGCCGGATGCGGTAATCGCATACTGCAGTGACATCGGGATACCGATGGACAGCTGCTTTCTGGTATCGTCACTGTTCAGCTTCCACTGATTTTTGCGGGGCGTCAGGCACGGTACTTTTTTGACAATGTAGATCCAGCACAGCACTGCTGAGATTCCCTGTGCGAGGTTGGTTGCCCAGGCGGCACCGGCGGTGCCCATCTTGAATACAATGATGAAGATCAG
>JAKVJO010000003.1 GCA_022486935.1 Solobacterium sp.
AAAAGTATCCGATATACTACTACACCAATGATCGGAATACCCTTGAGATTGATTTCGTGATTGATGATGGAAACCGGATTATTCCGATCGAGGCAAAAGCAGAAACCAATCTGCATGCAAAGAGTCTGAAAACATATCGGCAGAAATATCAGCCGGAATGTTCAGTTCGTTTATCCATGATGAATTACAAAGCAGAAGATGGATTGATCAACATTCCACTGTATGCAATCTCCATGATGGATGAGATCAAAAAGATCGCGTAGATTCACGCTGAAACAGGTGCGTTCACGCATGGTGACTCAGCATGGATTGCATTCTGTACTGCATGGAGTTCATAATTTATGCGAAAAGGGGAATCTAGTTATGAAAAATAGTGAAAGTCCAGAATCACGTTTGAAGGTATTCAGCATCCTGTTTCTGTTTCTCGCTGCGATGGATATCTTCTCTCTTGTAGTCAGCTATGTTGCCGGAAACTTTGATGTCACATCAATCGCTGCGGCATCCGGGGTAAGTACTTCTGCCGCCCAGACATCCATCATGATCATTGTCGGGATCTCAATCGTCATCATCCTGTGCAAAGTGTTCCTTGGAATTCAGGGAATCCGTCAGTCTTCCGGCAAGCAGATCGGCAGTGCAAATTCAAAACTTGCCTGGGTCGCAATGGTACTCTTTGCGATCTGCTGCATCTTGAGTTTTGTGGAAGCATTCAAAGGCACTGCAGAATGGACTGCACCGCTGAACCTGCTGGTGAGTGTCATGATCCTGTATGCTTATATCAAAGACACCAAAACACTGAGTCAGAAATAAGAACATTCTGCATGCATGATAAACAAAATCCGTCTGGAGAGTATCCAAACGGATTTTGTTTTGCACATTCAGTTCAGACCTGATGACTGATTATTTACATGCAGTGAATGGAATACTGAATGATTCCATAGTCTGCTCGATCGTCTCGGAAGAATCAGCAGAAGGTTCAGCTGGGGCCGGGCTCTGAACTCCTTCATTGGAAGATGGTTTCAGATTTGTAATGATCTGCTGGCCGGTGCCTGGATCAGTCTGATATGTGATCGTGAAATTCCCGTTGGCTGAGGTGATTGGCTGGGCCGCATCCGGATCATAGTAATCAGTTACATTGGGATTTTGATCAGTTGGATCATAGGCAGACAGTTCAACGGTACGGTACTGGTAGACTTTGCCTTTGCTATCCTGAATTGGCAGAAGCGCGAATGACTGTGGCAGTGTGCCTGTTCCTGCAGCGGCCGTATAGCTGAGTTCCTGATAACTGTAATTTTCAAATACGCTATTCAGCTGACTGATGGACTTCCATTGCTCGGCATCACTGAGCCGGTACTGCAGCTGCAGATAGACAGTCCTGTCTGGATCAGTGGTGGAAGGATAACCGTTCCAGGTGACAGATGCTGTCTGACTGCCATTCAATGAAATCTCAACGTTCTGCATTGTGTACTTGTGATCGCCCAGTGCCAGTTCTGATGTGGAAATGGATATGATTGGATCCTGACTGAGCGTACTGCCATAGTAAGGGCGAAGATCAGGCTCATATCCATTCCCATTTCCTAAGTCGGTTTTATCATTGTCATCCAGATATGCACGCACCTCATAGATATAAGGAAGATTGTTCGTTGCAATTTGCTTAAGAGAATTTGGATTGGCCATTGGCGAACTGATTGTGCAGATCCATTGGTCGACATTGTTCTGGGGGGCATTTATGTTGACAATGTAATCGGTGCCGCTGGTCAACCCGACAAAAGGTTCCTGTTGCTGTCCGACATCCGCAGTCGGTGCACGAAACACCTTGAATGTAATGTTGGCTGGCCTGAGCTGCAATGCGTTGGAATAATCATTCCAGTTAATGTTGAAGGTAAGCGTGACCGCCGCATCATTGTCTGCATAAACGATATTTTTGTTTGAACAGGGTAATACAGAGAGGAACAGGAAAACTGAAAGGATGCCTGTCAGTATCGCTTTCAGTCTGGTGTATTTCATCTTTTCCCCCTTGTGCGAGTGTGCGTGGATATCGTTTGGTATGCGTTGGATTGGAAACAGGTGTTTCCAATATTATACCGGATATCTGCGATGATCCAAGAGGGATTGTGATCAGGCCTGAACCGCTTCCGGGTCCGACTGTTTTGCAAAGAATCTGGACATGATGGCATTGAGGATCAATGCCAGTGCGAGTCCGCATACAACATCAATGATGCTGTGCTGCTTCAGAAACATCGTTGCCAGGCAGATGGAGATATCCAGCAGCCTGAGCATGACTTTGACCCATCTGTACTTCCTGTTTTTCAGAATGGAAGAACGCTGCCAGCCGAGGTCCATGCATACAGAGATGTATACATGCAGTGAAGGACAGACATTCATCGGTGAATCAAAACTGTACAGCCAGCGTACCAGATTGGCACAGAGATCATTGCCGGTAACGGTTGTTGGTCTGATGTTGAGTCCGTTTGGCACAAAGGTATAGAACAGCAGGCACAGTGTCATGCCGAGGTACATGGTCATGCAGGTCTGCAGGTATTCTTTCTTCGGTCCCCATTTGAGCAGGCCAAGGATCGTGATGGCAATCCAGGGAAACCAGAGACAGTAGGGAATCATTGCGTACTTGGAGAATGGAATATATGCGTCAATCGGACTGGAGACCATCCATACAGGTGTTGTGATCAGATGTTCCAGTGCGAAGAAGTAAACCAGATAGAAGATGAAGTAATACACCGAGAATAAAAATGGATTCTTGTAACACCATTTCAGCATCAGAGTCTGACTCCTCTCTTTTACAGCCGACACTCATTCTAGCAGAAAGAAAACATGGAGGAACCGAATTGACCCCCATGTTTAGACATTCTTAATAATTTGGTGAGAAACGCTCAATGATCTTTTCGGCACACTTCAGTCCATCAATGGCACTGGACACAATTCCGCCGGAGTAGCCTGCACCTTCACCGGCCGGATACAGGCTGCTGATGTCGGATTCCAGGGTATCAAGATTCCGGAGAATACGGACTGGTGAAGAAGTGCGAGATTCCACACCGGTCATAATGGAACCGTGTTCGGCAAATCCCGGGAAGATGGAATTGGTATGCCGCATCATTTCTT
Organism: Solobacterium sp.; assembly: GCA_022486935.1. Lineage (GTDB taxonomy): Bacteria > Bacillota_I > Bacilli_A > Erysipelotrichales > Erysipelotrichaceae > Bulleidia. Next base: position 3,115 of record JAKVJO010000003.1, read on the forward strand.
CCAGTGACTGATTCATCGGATCACTGAACAGGGCATGCAGGTCGGTGAGATTGACACCCAATGGATAGGTGGGGGTGATGGCTCCGATCGATTCATCCTGGGTGTGATTGAGATAGCTCTGCATCAGTTGGGCCGGTGCTTTGCCGTTGCCCAGTGTCCAGGCAAGATGTTCCAGCTTCTGCTGGTAATGGACGCCAGCCAGAATGCCTTCGCCATAATCAGTATGATCAACCTGTACCACGATGGCACTGTTGGCATTCTTGCCATCACGTGCTGCGTAGCTCATGCCGTTGACCACAACGGTATCAGGTTCAGAGGCTGCCGCAACGACATAGCCGCCCGGACACATGCAGAAGGAATACACTCCCTTGCCAAGCGAGGATGTATGCGACAGATGATATTCTGCTGCACCAAGGGAAGAATAGTCAGCGATGTTGCGGTACTGTCTGGCATTGATGAACGACTGCAGATGTTCTACACGGACACCGACCGCAAACGGCTTGGACTCCAGAGGCACCTGGGCATCCAGCAGTGTCTGAAAGGTATCTCTTGCGCTGTGGCCGATCGCCAGGATCACTGCACTGCAGGGGATGACATCGCCGGTAGAGGCAGTGATGGAAGTGATGGCACCGTTCTCGATGCCGAATGACTGTGCTTTGGTATTGAACAGGATGGTTCCGCCCAGTGATTCAATCGTCTTGCGGATGGTGACATCTACATCCAGCAAACTGTCAGTGCCGATATGCGGATGATTCATCCAGGCGATCGAAGGATCTGCGCCGGCTTTGATCAGTTCATCCAGAATCAGCTGTACGCGGTCATCTTTGATGCGGGTGGTCAGCTTGCCGTCTGAGAATGCTCCGGCACCGCCTTCGCCAAACTGTACATTGGCTTCAGGATTCAGCAGTCCTGTTTTCCAGTAGCGGTTCACCTGTGCCTTGCGTTCTTCAATGGCCGGGCCGCGTTCCAGCACGAGCGGCTGATAGCCCATCTTTGCAAGCAGTAATGCTGCAGCCATGCCGGCAGGCCCAAAGCCGATGACAACCGGACGGTTCTTCATCGGTTCTGTTCCCGGAACCGGTTTTTGATAGACATATGGAGTAACACTGCGGGCATGGGACTTCAGTCTCTGTGCATAGCGTGCTTCATTGTTCAGTTTCAGATCAATCTGATAGACAAACATGGCAGGGCGGTTGGCTCTTGCATCAAGGGAGCGATGGACAATCTGATGGGACAGGATGTCCTCAGATGAAATATGATATTTCCTGACAATCAGGTCAATTGGTTCGGTTGGATCTTCGATGCGTTGGTTGATCTCTACTCTCAGCATAAGTGTTAAACCTCCGGTGATTCCTAACCATTTTATAGGAAAACGGTGCGGAATGCAGACATTGTGAAACGAATGACTATGAGCACTGCCTTCTGTTACAGACTATAATAAAGTCATATGCAGCAGGATTATTCGCAACAGGATGTGGAGACCGCACTGCGAACGTGGGTATCCGCATATCATAAGTCTCATCCCGGGGTGCAGAGGAATCTTCTGTTCCTTGATTTTGACGGCGTCATCAATACCTATAAAGAAGATGCGAACCGGAAAATGTTTACCGGCAAACGTTCCCACATGAAATTCATGGATGTCAGCGATGCGGAGTCCATGAAGAATCTGAATAAACTGATGAAGAAGTACAATCCGGAGATTATCGTCTCCAGCAGCTGGCGCTACAGCGGCCTGGACTATTGCCGGGATTACCTCTATCACTGCGGGCTGATTGAGTCTGCCCGGATTACAGATACCACCTGCACCGATGAACTCTCTCCCCGGCATGAAGAAATCCTGTCCTGGCTGGAGAAACATCCGGATTTCACCAACTTTGTCATTCTCGATGATATCTATATGAGTGAACTGTCAAAGCACCAGGTCATGACAGAATTCCCGGATGGATTTGATGCCAAGGGTCTGGCAAGGGCAGAACGGTTATTTGCCAAAGGTCCGATTGCCTGAACCTCAGAAAGGCAGATCATCGTCATCATCAAACCAGAGATCGTCAATTGGATTGAACGTTCTCCGGTCTTTTTCTTCGCTCTCTTTCAGCCAGCTGCCATAATCTTTCAGCTGGGTGCTTTCGCCTGAGTATGCTTCAAATTCCATATCAGAAGGAGATTCATAAGGGCTGTGCCCGAAATCATTGACCCAGCTCTTCACTTCTCTGATCTGCTGCTTTGAAAGATGATTGTTTTTCAGGTATTCCCGCAGCTGCTGTTTCAGGATTGCCTTGCGCTGGCGATAGGGAGAAAACTTTGAAATGTCCTGTTTCATGCCTCGATCTTACCGCAAAACTGCTCAAAATGCAGAAAATGTCCACGATTATGAGGAAAATAGTCATTCGGTCATTTACTCAGGTCCGTTATTTGGTTAGAATAGAACCACATACAGATAAGCACCCATGCGGAGACGCATGTTCGCAAAGCTAAAGGGTCTTGCATAAAGACAGCCAGCTGCCAGATACCGGGATGTGCCCGGATAAAGAAAGAGACTTACGTCTCTGGTGCAGAAAGCGAATTCATGTACCGGAGGGCCATGTTTCATTCTTTTTTTGAAAAATTGAGATCGGATGTTTTTCGCGAGCATCCGGAAGAGATCCAGCGCAGGAACCTGGATGGCATGGGCCAGTATCTGGTCATTTCCATGCTTGTGGGCTGTCTGATGACGTTTGGGTCCATTCTGTTCGGCAGACAGACGACGATTGCGGATGTGATTGCCCTGGCCGTCTATTTTGGACTGGGCTTTTTGTTCCATGAACTGCTGCGGAGAAACGGCGGAACGCACGCGACACCGGTGCTGTATGCCATGACGGCAGTTGTGCTGCTGACGGCGATCTATCTGGATACGATCCAGAAGTCTGCTGAGATCAGCTGGTTTTTCATGATCATGTTACTGGTGCTGCCATGCTACATCCTGGATCGGCCATGGCGGCTGCTGCTGTACATCCTGGCCATGAGCAGTATTTACGTTGTGTGTCTGTATCGCTTCAAGGATCCATCGTTCATCAATATTGAAATGAGACTGCTGACTCAGGCGGTGCCGGCATCAATCGGAGTGTGCATATTTGCCCTGGGCCTGAGGACAAGGGATCTTGAAAATGAACTGTCCCTGCGGATGATCTCTGAACATGATTCTCTGACCGGTGCACTGAACCGCGGCGGTGGCGAACTGAGGATCCGGGAATATCTGAGTCAGGGAGTCAACGGTTCGTTCTTCCTGATGGATGTGGATGACTTCAAGAAGATCAATGATCTATATGGGCACTCCAAAGGAGATGAAGTGCTGGAGTGCGCGGCCCGGGAGATCCAGTCTACCTTCCGGACAGATGATGTGGTCATGCGCATGGGCGGCGATGAGTTTATCGTCTATGCACCAAGCATGCTGGCGTCCGATACCGTCAAGTACAAGATCAGCGAGATCCGTGACAGGATCTCCATGGTGACAATTGAGGGATGCCCCAAGGCCCATATCACAGTCTCAATCGGCTGTATTGTAAACAAGACTTCTTCAACCACCTATGATGAAATCTTCCGCAAGGCAGATAACCTCTTGTATGAATCCAAGCGCAACGGCAAGAACGGAAGTTCCATCAAATATCTCTATGGCCAGTTCGGCAGTGAGAATAAAGAATTCTGAACATCTGTCTGACAAGTTCACTCAATTGTCAGGGTAGATTCCGCGCAATTCCGGTATAATACGTCAGTGAATAAAACTGAACATCAAAAAAGAAATATAGTCCTGATTGTGTTTGCGGTACTGATTGGACTTGCGGCAGGGTATTATTGCCTGAACGCATCCGACCTGAACCGGAAAGTGAATCAGGGCTATTCTTATGCAAGCACCGGCTATGATACTGGCTCAGTCACGTTATCTGAAACGGGGGTAAGTCAGTCATTCACTGCTTCAGATACTTATCTGAATGGCTTCTCCGTGACACTCTATGATGTGGATACGGAAACTGATGCAGTGATTCATATTACGATTGCCGATGAGAATGGCAATGAACTGTTCCATAATACCCAGACACTTGAGGTACTGCGGTTCAACAGTTACAGCGACAGTTCCAGATCAACCACAGTGGAATTCGATGATCTGAATCTGCCGGTGGAAGAGAACAGTACCTACAGTCTGTCCATCAGCTGCACTGCCTGTACAGGCGACTGTCCGTCTGTCAAAACGGTTGAGAATCCCACCAGCCCATGTCTGAATAATCTGTCTTCCTTCATGACGGTGGATGGCATTACGCAACAGAACCGGTGCGTGCTGATGGGCAGTCAGTCGTTCTACCATTACCACAATTACGCAGCGGATGTCATTGCGGCAGTGCTGATCCTGTTTGCCGTGATCCTGGGCATTCTGTTTCTGCCGGAAAAGATCATGCATGTAATCACTGCTGCGGCAGTCTTTGCCGTGCCGCTGTTTGTGTTCTGGTCATTTGAAACAGTGACCGGCAACTTCTCCTATATCACCAATCAGAGTGTTCTTGGCTATACATTCCTGCTGCTGTATCTGATCTATCTGCTATGTATCTCCATCGGCGGAATCAGGATCGGCGGCAGTCTGTACCTGATTGTTGCCAACCTGCTGTCACTGGCAGACTATTTCCTGTATCAGATGCGCGGGGTCCATCTTTCGTTCGCAGACTTTGAGTCGATCGGTACAGCCGCAACGGTAGCCGGCGGATATGAGTATCATCTGCCTCCGGTTTATGTCATTGTCACATTCCTGACCTGTTCTGTACTGATATTGATATGGAACAGCGCACTCAAACTGAAACATAAGAAGAAATGGATTCTCAAAGGATCCGGAGCAGTCTGTTCCCTGACAGCCCTGGCACTGCTGATCAGCAGCTTCCAGCCGACGATATTCAATAACTGGGATCCCCAGCTGAACTACAGCTCCACCGGCTGGCTCTATGCAAGCCTGGGTCTTGCCAGTCAGTCTGTTGATGCGCCATCCCATTACAGTTCTGCAGGTGCACAGAGCCTGCTGAAATCTGCCGATGCAGAAACACTGGATAATACAACACCGGTACGGCTGATTGTCATCATGAACGAGAGCTTCGCGGATCTCAGTGTACTTGGTGAACTGGATACTTCAGAAGATGAACTGAGCTTCTATCATGAACTGGAAGACAATGCAGAAAAAGGATATCTTGCCGTCAATGTATTCGGCGGCGGTACCGCAGACAGTGAATGGGAGATGCTGACAGGCGGCAGTACGAGGCTGCTTTCCTCCGGTGCATCTTCTCCCTATACCATGCTCAACAGCGGCCAGGGGCTGACCAACAAGAGCAGTATGGCCTCAGCACTGGCTGAGGAAGGCTATGAGACGATCTTCTTCCACCCGTATAACGGAGCCAACTACCATCGGGATACCGTGCTTTCAAAACTGGGCTTTGATACCTGCTGGTTCTATGGAACTGAAGATGATACCGACTATGACTTCCTGAGATCATTCCCGTCTGATGCGTCAGACTATGAACATCTGGAACAGATGCTGGATGATTCTTCAGATGAACCGATCTTCATCTACAACACCACGGTGCAGAATCACGGCGGCTACAACGATGCCCAGAATGCAGATGTAGATGTGCATCTGGAGAACATGGACAGCCAGGAGACGGACCTGTATCTTTCATTGATCAAACAGTCAGATGAAGATCTGGAAGAACTGATCGATTATCTGAAAGAAGACGATACACCGACCATGCTGGTATTCTTCGGAGATCATCAGCCGGGACTGTCCAGTGACTTCTATACGGAAATGTTCACAACGGATGACCCGGATGATGAGACACTGGCGAGAAAGTACATGGTGCCGTATCTGATCTGGACCAACTATGATCGAGAGACCAATGATGTACCGTACATGAGCCTGAACTACTTCAGTGCCTATGTGATGCAGGAAGCCAATATGGAACTGACTGACTTCCAGAAGTACCAGCTGAACTTCATGGAGCAATATCCGGTGCTCGGCTATACCGGAATCTATGAAGCAGATGGCACATTCACCTCTTATGACGATCTGAGTGAAGAACAGGAGTCAGATCTGAATGAATATCAATCTGTCCAGTATTACTGGCTGGCAGACAGCTGATCTTGTATAAAAGCGGTATTCATGAGGTTTATGAACACCCAAAAGACACGCATATGATGCAGGATAACCGGGTGTTTTGGTATGTGAAAAAAGTCACGCTGGACTTCCATTGGTGCCATGATATAATGTCTCAGATCTAAAACTGAATCGGACACCTGGAAGGCGGCCACAACAATTACCTGCATAGGAAAATGATGCAGCCTTCGGGAATGTCCTGGGGGCTTCTTTTTTCTGGAGGATGGAAAACGACTATGAAGGATCTGCTTCGGCTCAGTAACTTAAGTACAGATGAAATTATCCATATTCTGGATGTCGCAAAAGAGTGCAAGGACGGCAAGCACCGTGATGAATGCACTGATAAAGTTGTTGCCAACTGTTTCTTTGAGCCAAGCACCCGTACCCAGTACAGTTTCAATACCGCAGAATTAAGACTTGGATGCCGGGTCATCAGTTTCAATGCCGGCGTTTCCTCTATGCAGAAGGGCGAGACCTTCTACGATACCATGAAGACATTTGAAAGCTTTGGAACAGACGCACTGGTCATCCGCTCCAAAGAGAATGAATATTACAAACAGCTTGCCAACTTCCGCTGCCCGATCCTGAATGCAGGAGATGGCACCAAGGATCATCCGACCCAGTCACTGCTGGACCTGATGACGATCCGTGAAGAATTCGGACACTTCGAAGGACTGAAGATTGCCATGGTCGGCGATGTGAAGTACTCCAGAGTGGTACATACCAACATTGAAGTGATGAAACGGCTTGGCATGGAATGCTATGTCAGCGGACCGAAGGAATACCGTGAACCTGGGTTTGACTTCATTGATTTCGATGAAGCAGTCAGGACCATGGATATCATCATGTTACTGAGAGTGCAGAACGAACGTCACGAACAGAAGATGTCACTCTCCAATGAGGATTATCATAAATACTATGGCATGACCATGGACAGGGTGGCACAGATGAAGGATACTGCAATCATCATGCACCCGGCACCATTCAACAGAGGTGTGGAAATCTGCGATGATGCAGTAGAATGTGATAAGAGCAGAATCTTCACCCAGATTACCAATGGAGTCAATGTCCGAATGGCAGCACTGCTGAGAGCTTGGGAGGACTGAGGGAATGTCAATCTTTCTCCGGAATGGACTTGTATATACCGGCGGTGAATTCCAGAAGAAGAATCTTCTGGTAAAAGACCGTGAAACCATTATCCAGACTGATCAGTGTCCGGACGATGCGGAAGTGATCGACTGTACTGGTTTTCATATTCTGCCGGGACTGATTGATCCGCATGTTCATCTGAGAGAACCAGGCCATTCTGAAAAAGAGACGATCCTGAGCGGTTCAAAAGCTGCTGCTCATGGCGGTTTCACTTCCATCTTCGCAATGCCCAATCTGAATCCGGTACCGGATTCTGTTGAACATCTCAACGTGGAACAGAACATCATTGATCGTGATGCAGTTATTGGTGTATTGCCAGTGGCATCAATCACGCAAAATCAGCAAGGGGAGGCGATATCTGATATCGCCGCCCTTTCTATGCATACGATCCTCTTCTCAGATGATGGCGTAGGAGTACAGAGTGAAGCCATCATGGAACAGGCCATGAAGGAAGTCGCCAGATGCCATGGCGTGATCCTGGCCCATTGCGAAGACAACCGGCAGGTAGCCAGAGGCTGGCGGATCAATGCCGGCCATAAGGCGGAAGAACTCGGACTGATCGGCGTCAACAATGAGAGTGAAGCCAGTGAAGTCAGACGGAACATTGAACTGGTGCGCAAAACAGGATGCCAGCTGCATATCTGCCACATCTCGGCAAAGGAAAGTATTGAAGCGGTACGCAGGGCAAGGAAAGAAGGCCTTCCGGTTACTGCAGAAGCGACACCGCATCATCTGCTGCTGTGTGAAGATGACATTACAGAAAACCACGGACGCTTCCGGATGAACCCGCCGCTGCGGTCCAGAGAGGATCAGCTGGCGCTGGTTGAAGCGATCCAGGATGGAACAGTGACCATGATCGCAACAGATCATGCACCGCATACCAGGGAACAGAAAGATACCGATCTTGAACATGCATTAAATGGAATCGTCGGACTGGAGACTTCCTTCCCGCTGATCTATACATACCTGGTCAAGACCGGAAAGATCACGATGGAGCGCTGCATGGAGCTGATGAGTATCAATGCCCATCAGACCTTCCACATGAAAGAACATGGCCTTGAGTTGGCAGATCTCTCAATCTGGAATCTGGAAGAAGCGTACCAGATCAACCCGGATGAATTCCTGTCCATGGGCAAGAGCACACCGTTTGCAGGACAGACCGTATACGGCCGCTGTGAACTGACGATATCCAAAGGAACGATTGCATACAGGAGGAATTAAAAATGAAACGGAAACTGGTACTGCAGGACGGCACAGAAATGATCGGAACTGCCTTCGGTTCAATGAACGAAGCAGTTGCGGAACTGGTGTTCAACACATCCATGGTTGGCTATCAGGAGATCCTCTCGGATCCATCCTATACGGATCAGATGATCAACATGACCTATCCGCTGATCGGCAACTACGGCATCATCGACGAAGACTTCGAGTCTAGACTGGTCGGACCGAAGGCATTGATTGTGCGTGAGTACAACGACAAGCCTTCCAACTTCCGCTACACCAAGACACTGAATGAATACCTGGAAGAAAACGGCACTGCCGGGATCTCCCACATCGATACCAGAATGCTGACAAGGATTATCCGCGAACATGGCAGTATGCCGGCCATCCTGTGCGATCTGTCAGTATCAAAAGAAGATGCACTGAAGAAGATTGCCGAGACACCGGCACCGCATGATCAGGTTGCCAAGGTATCATGCAAAAAGATCTGGTACTCCAGATGTGCCAACCCAAAGTTCAATGTGGTCGCAGTTGACTGCGGCATCAAACTGAATATTGTCAGGCAGCTCAATGCCCGCGGCTGCAATGTCACGATCGTGCCGTTCAATACGCCGGCAGAGAAAATCAGATCACTGAATCCGGATGGTGTCTTCTTCTCCAACGGACCTGGCGATCCGACCGATGTCACACCGGTTATTGAACTGATCAAAGAGATCCAGGGAACACTGCCGATCTTCGGTATCTGCCTTGGCCATCAGATGATCGCCCTGGCAAATGGACTGACCACATACAAGATGAAGTTCGGACACCGCGGTGCCAACCACCCGGTCATGAATCTCGATACCGGCAAGATTGAAATCACTTCCCAGAACCACAGCTTTGCCGTGAAGATGCCGGAAGGCGATATGGGCAACATCCACATCACGCATATCAACCTGCTGGACCAGACAGTAGAAGGACTGCGGATCGAAGGACAGGATATCTTCAGCGTACAGTATCATCCGGAGAGTGCTCCGGGACCGGAAGACAGCCGCTACCTGTTCGACCAGTTCACTGCCAGCATGGCCAAGAGAAAAGGAGGCAAGCACTGATGCCAAGAAGAACAGACATTCACCGCATCCTCGTCATCGGCTCAGGCCCGATCGTCATCGGTCAGGCTGCAGAGTTCGACTATGCCGGAACACAGGCCTGCCTGTCATTGAGAGAAGAAGGCTACGAAGTCATTCTGATCAACTCCAACCCGGCAACGATCATGACGGATACCCACATTGCCGACAAGGTATACATGGAGCCGCTGACTCTGGAATATGTCTCACGCATTATCCGCAAGGAGCGTCCTGACGCGATCCTTCCAACCCTTGGCGGTCAGACCGGATTGAACCTGGCCATGCAGCTGAGCAAGAAGGGTGTCCTGGATGAGTGCCAGTGTGAAATTCTCGGAACTCCATTCAGATCCATTGAAAAAGCAGAAGACCGTCTACTGTTCAAGGAACTCTGTGAGAGTATCAATGAACCGACACTGCCTTCCTATGTTGCCCATACAATTGAAGAAGTAGTGGACTGCGCCAACAAGGTCGGCTATCCGGTCATCCTGCGTCCTGCCTATACATTGGGCGGAACCGGCGGCGGTTTTGCGGACAATGAAGAAGAAGTACGCGAAGTCGGCAAGAATGCACTGAAGCTTTCTCCGGTAACGGAAGTACTGGTGGAACGTTCCATCAAAGGCTACAAGGAAATTGAATATGAAGTCATGCGCGATGCCAATGACACTGCCATCGTCATCTGCAACATGGAGAACATTGATCCGGTCGGTGTCCATACCGGCGACTCCATGGTTGTCACTCCTTCCCAGACGCTGTCCAACAAGGAATACCAGCTGCTGAGAAATGCTGCACTGAAGATCATCCGTGCACTGGGAATTGAAGGCGGCTGTAATGTACAGTTTGCCCTGGATCCATTCTCCTTCCACTACTATGTGATTGAAGTCAATCCGCGTGTATCAAGATCCTCTGCCCTGGCTTCCAAGGCAAGCGGCTATCCGATCGCAAGAGTATCTGCCAAGATCGCTGTCGGCCTGAGGCTGGATGAGATCCGGATTGCCAATACCTGTGCAGCGTTTGAACCGGCACTGGACTATGTTGTTACCAAGATTGCCAGATTCCCGTTCGACAAGTTCCCGAAGGCAGATCATTCGCTGAGCACACAGATGAAGGCAACCGGCGAAGTCATGGCCATTGGCAGAACAATGGAAGAATCGCTGCTGAAAGCAGTGCGATCACTGGAGATCGGTGTTGATCATCTGTACATGGAGAAGTTCGATACGATGCCGACAGAAGAGATTCTGGAAAGTGTCAAGACACCGACAGATGAACGGATCTTTGCGATTGCCGAACTGTTCCGCAGAAAAGTAGATATGATGCGCATCTATGATGCGACCAAGATTGATGTCTTCTTCCTCGACAAGGTGCATCACATTGTGGCAGTGGAAGACAGAGTCAAGAAAGATCCTTCTGAGAAGAATCTGATCAAAGCCAAGAAGTTCGGCTTTGGCGATCATTACCTGGGCAGAATCTATGGCAAGAGCGAACCGGAGATGATCCGCTGGCGCCGTGAGCTTGGCATTGAGCCGGTCTACAAGATGATCGATACCTGTGCAAGTGAGTTCAGTGCGTATGTTCCTTACTTCTACTCCACCTATGCAAAGGAAAATGAATCGATCGTATCAAAGAAGAAAAAGATTGTCGTACTGGGCAGCGGCCCGATCCGTATCGGCCAGGGTGTAGAATTTGACTACTCCACAGTCCATGCAGTATGGACGCTGAAAGCAGCCGGCTATGAAGCAATCGTCATCAACAACAATCCGGAGACGGTATCAACAGACTATACGCTGAGTGACAAGCTGTACTTTGAACCGCTGGATCTCGAAGATGTCATGAACATCCTGGATCTGGAAAAGCCGGATGGTGTCATCGTATCACTGGGCGGACAGACGGCAATCAACCTTGCCGCAAAGCTGACCGAGATGGGCGTTCCGATCTGCGGTACAGATCAGGCTGCGATTGACAAGGCAGAGAACCGCGATGCATTTGAAAACGTCTGCCGTACGATTGGCATTCCGGAACCGGAAGGTCAGGCAGTGACTGAGATCAATGAGGGTGTCAAAGTTGCCAACCGGATCGGCTACCCGGTGCTGGTACGTCCTTCCTATGTGCTTGGCGGCAGAGCCATGCAGATCGTCAATAACGATGAAGAACTGAAAGAATATCTGACCGGTGCAGTCCGGATTGATAAAGATCAGCCGGTGCTGGTAGACAAGTATGTCTCTGGCATTGAGGTGGAAGTCGATGCAGTATGCGACGGAACAGATGTGCTGATTCCTGGAATCATGCAGCTGGTTGAAGCGACCGGCGTGCACAGCGGCGACTCCATGAGTGTCTATCCGCCATACAGCCTGAATGACCAGGTGAAGGAAACCATCAAGGACTTCACAGTCAAGCTGGGCCTTGCCATTGGCATCAGGGGTCTGTTCAATATCCAGTTCATTGTGGATGCCAACAATGCAGTATCTGTCATTGAAGTGAATCCGCGCTCCAGCCGCAGTGTACCGTTTATCTCCAAGAGCACCGGCATTCCGATGGCAGACATTGCCACCCGTGTCATGCTGGGTGAGACACTGAAGCAGCAGGGCTACTCCACCGGCGTCCTTCCGGAAAAGAAGCGCTGGTATGTCAAGACACCGGCATTCTCCTTCTCCAAGATCCATGGCCTCGATGCGTACCTGTCACCGGAGATGAAATCAACCGGTGAGGCAATCGGCTATGATGATACCCTGAACCGTGCACTGTATAAGTCACTGCAGGCAAGCAACCTCAGAGTCGTCAACTACGGCACTGTCTTTGTGACGATTGCCGACCGCGACAAGGACCGGGCAATACCGCTGGTCAAGCGTTTCTATGATCTCGGCTTCAATGTAGAGGCAACTTCCGGCACTGCCGATGCACTCAAGGCAGCCGGCATCAAGACCCGTACCAAGAAGAAGTTAAGCGAAGGATCAGAAGAGATTCTGGATTCCATCCGCAAGGGACATATCACCTACATCATCAATACCCTGAGCCCGGGCGACTCCGGCACTTCCAGAGACGGTTACTTCATCCGCCGTACTGCAGTGGAAAACAACGTGACAGTATTCACTTCACTGGATACCGTCAATGTCCTGCTGAACATCCTGGAAGAGATCACCATGCAGGTCAGCCCGATTGATCAGTAAGGAGACAGAATGAAACAGGAACAGACATTATTCATTGAATCCAATGAATGCATCGCTCCTTCCGTCTTCAAGATGGTACTGTGGGGTGACGCATCGTGGGTGGAACATCCGGGACAGTTTATCAACATTGCCATTCCGGGAAGATACCTGCGCCGTCCGATCAGTATCTGTGACTGGACTGAAAGCACACTGACATTGATCTACAAAACAGTTGGGGAAGGAACTGCACAGCTGTCACAGATGCATGCAGGTCAATCCCTGGATGTGCTGACAGGACTTGGCAATGGCTACGATGCGGCATTTGAAGAGGAGCATTATCTGGTCATCGGCGGCGGAGTTGGTATTCCTCCGCTCTATGGATTGACTAAAGAACTTCTGAACCAGGGCAGGCAGGTAGATGTGATCCTTGGCTTCAATACTGCAAAGGAAATCTTCCTGCTGGAAGAATTCAGGCAGCTTGGTGCCAATGTGCATCTTGCTACAGCAGATGGCAGTGCAGGATCAAAAGGCTTTGTGACAGATGTCATGAAGGAAGAACACTTAACAGAAGTTCCGTATATGGCATGCGGACCGCTGCCAATGCTGAAGGCGGTATATCATACCTCCAACAGCCATGGCTGGATGTCACTGGAAGAACGGATGGGCTGCGGATTCGGCGCATGCATGGGCTGCAGCTTCAAGACAGTGAATGGCTATAAAAGGATCTGTGCAGATGGGCCGGTACTGGCCAGTGAGGAGCTTCCATGGACAACCGACTGAAGACATCACTTGGCAGCTGGCAGCTGGACAATCCAGTGATCCCGGCCAGCGGAACATTTGGCTTTGGCTATGAGTTTGCCCAGTTCTATGATCTCGATCAACTTGGATCAATGGCACTGAAGGGCACCACAAAAGATCCCAGATTCGGCAACCCGACACCGCGTATTGCTGAATGCGCAGAAGGCATGATCAATTCTGTCGGTCTGCAGAATCCCGGCATTGATGCAGTCATTGCAAATGAACTGCCGAAACTGAAGCAGGTATATCACAAACAGGCAATTGCCAACATCGGCGGTTTCTCGGTAGAGGAATATGCAGAAGTCGCAAAGAAGTTTGATGCCGAAGAACAGATTGCACTGCTGGAAATGAATGTATCATGCCCGAATGTATCACATGGCGGAATGAGCTTTGGAACAGATCCTGACTGCCTGAAAGAAGTCATCAGGGCAGTCAAGGCAGTTACACATAAACCGGTCTATGCAAAACTGACCCCGAATGTCACTGACATCACAGTCATGGCAAAAGCGGCAGAAGAAGCAGGTGCAGACGGCATCAGCCTGATCAACACCCTGCTTGGTGCAAGATTTGACCTGAAGACAGGCAAACCGATTATTGCCAATGTCATGGGTGGATTCAGCGGCCCGGCAGTCAAGCCGGTAGCACTGAGAATGGTCTACCAGGTGTATGAAGCAGTGCAGCTGCCGATCATCGGTATCGGCGGAATCCGCAGTTCAGAGGATGTCATTGAAATGATGTCTGCCGGAGCATCGGCGATTGAGATCGGTGCCCAGAACTGTGTGGATCCATATGCATGCATGAAAGCAATTGACGGTCTGATCCCATTGATGGACCGGCTTGGAATTGAACAGATCAGCGATGTGATCGGAAGGAGCCACAGATGAAGAGAGATGTAATTATTGCCTGCGATTTTTCAAACAAGGAAACAACCCTGCAGTTTCTGGATCAGTTCACCGGCAGAAAGCCGTTTGTGAAGATCGGCATGGAGCTCTTCTATGCTGAGGGCCCGGACATGGTCAGGGAAATCAAAGCCAGAGGACATCAGATCTTCCTGGATCTCAAACTGCACGATATCCCGAATACCGTATACAAGGCAATGAAGAATGTCGCAGCGCTCGGTGTTGATATCACCAACGTCCACGCACTGGGCGGCATTGAAATGATGAAAGCGGCACAGAAGGCAGTGGATGAAGTGAATCCGGCAACCAAGCTGATCGCAGTCACCCAGCTGACTTCCACTTCAGAAGAGAACATGCATAACGAACTCGGCATCATGATGCCGATCAATGAATCCATCAAGCAGCTGGCAAGAAACACCAAGGCTGCAGGACTTGCAGGTGTCGTGTGTTCACCGCTTGAAGCAGGTCTTGTCAAAGAGGCATGCGGAGATGAATTCCTGACCGTGACACCGGGTATCCGGTTTGCGGATGATGCGGCTTCAGACCAGAAGCGGATCACCACACCGGCAAAGGCAAAAGAAATCGGCAGCAGTTACATCGTTGTCGGCCGTTCCATTACCGGCGCAAGCGATCCTGTCGCAGCGTATGAGCGCTGCATGAAAGAATTTGCGGAGGACTGAACAGATGAGTGATACAGCAGAGTTAATCGCCAAAGATCTTCTCTCCATTCAAGCAGTATTCCTGAAACCTAATGATCCGTTTACCTGGGCAAGCGGAATCCATTCTCCGATTTACTGTGACAACCGTCTCACGCTCTCTGATGTCAAAGTCAGAAATGATGTTGAAGATGCACTTGCCGCAACGATCAAAGAAAAGTTTCCGGAGTGTGAATGTGTCATGGGTACGGCAACCGCCGGCATTGCCCATGCAGCATTGACTGCAGAGCGTCTTGGTCTTCCGATGGGATATGTCAGAAGCGGCGCCAAAGATCATGGCAGAAAGAACCAGATTGAAGGCAAATGCCAGCCGGGCACCAAGGTTGTAGTTGTGGAAGATCTGATCTCCACTGCCGGCAGCTCACTTGAGGTTGTGGATATCCTGAGGGAAGCAGGTGCTGAAGTACTTGGCATGGTGGCCATCTTCACATATGGCATGCAGAAGGGCATTGACCGCATGACTGCTGATAACCTGACCTGGTACACCCTGAGCAATCTGGATGTGCTGGCAGAAGTGGCTGTACAGGAAGGCTATATCAAAGCAGAAGACCGGCAGAAACTGCTGCAGTTCCGTGCCAACCCGTCTGATGAATCATGGATGGGCAAATAAGCAGCGGCTGCCTGAAACAAATTGCTTGACTCTGAACCACAGAACCGTATAATTTCTGTATCGTACAACTGACGGAAGTGGAATTAACCACATGAAGTACGATAAGAGAAATCTTAAGCCGACCGTCTGGGCACTGATATTGCCTGGAGGAAGTCGGCTTTTTCTATACCTGACTCCTCTGGAAGAATCTAAAAGGGAGGCAACAGGATGAAGACATTTGAACAGTGGAATGGATTTGCCGGCCGTTTGTGGAAGGAAGAAGTAAACGTCAGAGATTTTATCCAGCAGAACTATCAGCCATATGATGGAGATTCCTCGTTCCTTGCAGGGCCGACAGAGGCTACCGATCAGCTCTGGAATGAAGTACAGAAACTGCAGAAAGAAGAACGTGCCAAGGGCGGCGTGCTGGATATGGAAACAGAGATTGTCAGCAGTCTGACTTCCTATGGACCTGGTTATATTTCCGAAGCACTGAAGAATGAAGAAAAGGTTGTCGGTCTGCAGACAGACAAGCCGCTGAAGCGTGCATTCATGCCGTACGGCGGAATCAAGATGGCAGAGCAGGCCTGCGAGACCTATGGCTACCACCCGGCACCGGAGCTGCATAAGATCTTCAATGAATATGTGAGAACGCATAATCAGGCAGTCTTTGATGTCTATACACCGGAGATGAAGAAGGCCCGTCACAGCCATATCATTACCGGACTTCCGGATACATATGGAAGAGGCCGTATCGTCGGCGACTACAGGAGAATCGCGCTGTATGGTGTTGATTACCTGATCGCTGAAAAGCAGAAGGATTATGCCAACAGCACCAACGGCATCATGACTGATAACATCATCCGCCTGAGGGAAGAGATTGCCCTGCAGATCAATGCCCTGAAGGATATGAAGAAGATGGCAGAGATCTATGGCTGTGATATTTCCAAGCCGGCCAAGGATGCCCAGGAAGCGACACAGTGGCTGTACTTCGGCTACCTTGCGGCAGTCAAGACACAGAATGGCGCTGCCATGAGTATCGGCAGAATCTCCACCTTCCTGGATATCTATTTCCAGAGAGATTTGAAGGCTGGAAGAATGACCGAGACAGATGCCCAGGAGATCATTGATCATCTGTGCCTGAAACTGCGCATGGTCAAGTTTGCCCGTATCCCGAGTTACAACCAGCTGTTCAGCGGCGACCCGGTATGGGCTACCCTGGAAGTCGGCGGATCCGGTGTAGACGGACGCAGCATGGTAACCAAAACCTGCTATCGTTTCCTGCACACACTGGAGAACATGGGCCCGAGCCCGGAACCGAATCTGACGGTACTCTATACCAAGCTGCTACCGGAAGCGTTCAAGGAATATGCGGCAGAGATTTCCATCCGCACCAGTTCCATTCAGTATGAAAATGATGATGTCATGAAACCGATCTGGGGCGATGACTATTCCATCTGCTGCTGTGTATCGGCTACCCAGACAGGCAAGGAAATGCAGTTCTTCGGCGCCAGAGCCAACCTTGCCAAGTGCCTGCTGTATGCAATCAATGGCGGCATGGATGAGAAGATGCACGAACAGGTCGGACCTGCATATGCACCGATCAGTTCTGAATATCTGGATTATGATGAAGTGATGCAGAAGTATGATGTCATGCTGGATTGGCTGGCGAGTCTCTATGTCAATGTGCTGAACCTGATCCAGTACATGCATGACAAGTATTACTATGAGGCAGCTGAAATGGCGCTCATTGATACCGATGTCAGAAGAACATTTGCGACTGGCATTGCCGGCTTCAGCCATGTGGTAGATTCCCTCAGTGCAATCAAGTATGCGAAAGTGAAGTGCGTCAGAGATGAATCCGGCATGGTCACTGACTATGATGTGGAAGGCGACTTCCCGAAATACGGCAATGATGATGACCGTGCAGATGAGATTGCAGAATGGCTGCTGCATACCTTCATTACCAAGATCAAGAAGAATCATACGTACCGCAACAGCGAAGCGACCACTTCGATTCTGACAATCACTTCCAATGTTGTTTATGGAAAATATACCGGCATGACACCGGATGGCAGAAAGGCGTGGACCCCGTTTGCGCCAGGCGGAAATCCAAGCTACGGTGCAGAACAGAACGGACTGCTTGCGTCATTGAACAGTGTTGCCAAACTGCCATACAGCTGGGCACTGGATGGGATCTCCAACACCCAGACGATCAACCCGGGTGCACTGGGACACAGCGAACCGGAACAGCGCGATCATCTGGTACAGGTACTGGATGGCTACTTCCATCAGGGCGCACATCATCTGAATGTGAATGTATTCGGCCTGGAAAAACTGAAGGATGCCATGGAGCATCCGGAAAAAGAAGAGTATGCCAACTTCACGATCCGCGTATCCGGCTATGCAGTAAAGTTTATCGACCTCACGCACGAACAGCAGATGGATGTCATTTCAAGGACATGCCATGACCAGATCTGAGACCATTGGTTACGTACATTCCCTGGAGAGTTTTGGCTGTGTCGATGGACCCGGCGTCCGGTTTGTAGTCTTTCTCCATGGCTGCAATCTACGCTGTCGCTATTGCCATAACCCTGATACCTGGGCAGAGAAAGATGCACCGCTGCAGTTTACTGCAGAAGCACTCTTTGAACGCTGCTGGAAGTATCACACCTACTGGGGCAAAGACGGCGGGATCACAGTCAGCGGCGGAGAACCGCTCTTACAGATCGATTTTCTGATTGAGTTTTTCTCCATTGCCAAAGAACATGGTGTGCATACCACAATCGATACTGCCGGACAGCCCTTCAGCAGGGATGAGCTCTGGCTGAGCAAGTTCAATGTCTTACTTGGAATGAACGATCTGATCATTCTTGATCTCAAGGAAATTGATCCCCAGAAACATATCAGCCTGACCGGCAGGGACAATGCGTCCATACTGGATATGGCACAGTATGTTTCAGATCATGGAGTAACGCTCTGGATCAGACACGTGCTGGTGCCGGGGCTGACCGATGATGCAGAAGGATTGAAACAGACTGCTGCATTTATCGCTTCCCTGAAAACAGTAGAGCGTACCGAAGTGCTCCCATACCATACACTCGGTATCACCAAGTGGAAGAAACTTGGCATTCCATATTCTCTGGAGAATGTGCCGGTACCAGGACCGGAAGAAATCAAACGGGCTGAAGAACTGCTGCAGATCCGCAAGTGAGAGTTTCCCTCAAACGGGAGATTCTCATTTTTCAATCAGCATATTTGACTGATAACGAGGGATGAATGTCTTAGCACAAAAGTGATAAAGCCCATCATGAAAACATGTGATGGGCAAACGATATGTGAGCGAGAAATACTATTTCGTGATGTTGATAATTATGAAAATGACTATTACCACAGCGATAACTACACCGAACAACCAATAATCCGTATAATGCTTCACTGCAGTACTTTGTTTGTCCGCAAACTTGAGAAATTCTTTCTTGTTCTTTTCTTTGTTATCCATTACAGTCATCTCCAATCTGTATGTGTTTGATTAATAGAAATACCATTATCCTGTATAAACAAAATAGTTAAAAAGCAAAGTGCTATCAACACCGATTGCCTGAATGGTTGCTTTATTGATCGAATGGAATGAAATACTTCGAAACCGCTAGACGGAAGCTCGATTCAATATCAGCTCGATCTTGAAATGGTCAGTCTGCGAAATTGATATAGTGCCATGATACTTTGCGACAATATCATGAATGATTGATAAACCAAGTCCATGATTCACTGAATCGGTTTTTTCTGTTTTTAATGATTTCTCTTTACTGAGTTGGTTGATTTCAGTGATCATTATCATTCCGTTATATTGATGTAAAGACAGTTGAATTTCGTTTTGCTTCAGATGATTTGATGTGATCTCTGTGACACCGTTATCGATCAAATTTGAAATGATAATTGCCAGATCAATAGGATCAACACCAGGGTCGGCATCACATTTGCAATCAACGGAAAACACAATTTCCGGATATGATGCCACTTTATAATTGATCAAGAGATTGACCATTTCTACAGAGCAATATTGTTTTTGTCTGGTGCTATCAATGACACCGACAGTTTTTTGTATATAGTTCAGTGCCTCAGTGTTATTGCCATCCTGAATATACATTGCAATAATGCGAAGCTCTTCAGTCATGTCGTGGCGTATTTTCCGGATTTCCAATTGGCTGTTTCTGTTGGATTCCAGTTGTTCCTTGGAAAGTTCTAAAGTCTTACTCACGATTTTTTGTTTATCAAGTTCGCTCTCAACAATATAGAAGCGTTTGACAAGGATCAATGCTCCAAACAGCGCTATGACGGAACAGATCAATTCAAAAACCATGAACGAATCATATTTGATAATGAATTGCTGATACATGGTTTCAAACAGAAACATGATAGGGACTAGAATTAATAGTGCTTCCTGTATCCGCATCAGAGAGTAGTTACTAATCATTCTGTATAGATATTTGGTTATGAAAAAATATGAAATGAATCTAATGATTTGAACCGATGCTGAAATGGCAATGCAAGATAACGACATTCCACCAGTTGATCCGATAACCAGATAAATTGAGAGAATGCAAATATCCGAAATGGTATATATAAAAAGAAACAGCACTAAGTCGAACATAGTGAATCGTTTCTGGAATGCGACAATCAACAGATACGAAAGCATAAACAGAAGAAGTTCTCGGATAATTTCACCATAGTAAGGCAGATAGCTTATTACCATATTGATGAATGCATAAGAAAGCAGAAGTACTATTCTATTTACAGTTACGCGTTTCTCCCCGATATACCAAAATGGAAATACAAAACATAATCCATCACAAAGCGAAAATAACAGATTGATTATCATGAGTTATTTGCACTCCTTACAATTGACTCCAGAAAATGGTGCCGTTCATTTCTGCTCAAATACTCATCACTGTTGTTGTCCATGACAACATGATCACCATTCTCCACAGTGAATACATGCCGCATATTTACAATTGAAGAACGGTTTGCTCGTACAAACGAATTGGATAGACGCGGTTCGATTGAGAGCAGGGTTTCTCCAAGTATCTGGAGTTTTTTCCTCTCAGTATACAGAAATATTTTTCTGCTCTCGTGGGATATCTTATATATATCATCTAAAGGAATGTTCATAGCACAAGATTTAGTTCGAACTCGAAGCGAGGCACTTGTATTCAATTCACGGCATATCAGTTCAAGTCGATTATATAAAGCATCTTCATCCAGATCTTTAATAATATATGCAGCAACATTGATTCCAAATGCTTCCTGGATTCTATCTGAAGTGGAAGTCAAGAAAATGATCGAGTCAACTTTGGTTCGTATTTGTTTCGATAATGCAATGCCATCAATGTCTGGCAGAACAATATCTAGAATCAAAAGTTCAAAATGCGCATCACTTTTTATGAAGTCGGAGCCACAGCCATATTCAAAAATACGAACATCATACGGAAGCCTGCGCAATTGTTTAACAACCATTTTTCGGTAGTTGAGATCATCTTCAACTATTCCGATTCGTAAGATCCCCATAGATCAGGCCGCCCCTCTTATTAGAGTATATATGAATTCCATCAGGAATTGCGTGCGACGTGGTTCAAGATGGTTCTTTAACTTGATAGAGACAAAGAAACGGTTGCATATTTCCACACATTTGAAACGCTATCATGATTGACTTATTGCAATTGCGTGTAAGAATGATTGTAGAAGCAGTATCGTACATCCAGACTCATAGACATCATTCGTATCATGCTGAGATCAGCAGAGGGAGAACATCATGACAGCGAACAAAGAGAAGAACAAGGAAGAATTTTTGAAGTATGCAGACAAACAACGGACAGCTGTAAGAAATTACACTGACTACTGGCTGTTCGGTGTCATCATTGCAGTAGTTGTAATCCTGCTGTTTGTGTTTGGCAATATTGGATAATTATAGTTGTTTACCAGTGCTGTATTTATCAAATCATAGTGCAGTTCACATTTCGGGCTTAAAGAAGTGTGGACTGCTTGTTTTTGACAATAACTCTCATAATCAAAGCCGGATCATGAGAGGCTGGATCAGAAACAGTATCGCTGTTTATCACTGAAACTGCAGCAGTTATCACATAGATGGTTGCGGTATTGTTATCATCTGTCATAATTTGATTACAGTAACAGGGGAAATTACAGATGGAAATTAAAGTGGCTGTAGTTGACGATAATGATACAGACAGAGTTCGTATCACAAAGAGCATCACAGACCTGGGAGATCTGAATACGGATGTGACGCTGTTTTCATCGTCTGAAGAACTTCTGGCCAGCAGAGAACAATTCACTGTATATTTCCTGGATATTGATATGCCCGGGATGAATGGGCTTCAGCTGTGCGAACGGATCTGTCTCAAGAATCCCAATGCAATGATTGTGTTCTGTTCCAACTTTGAGCATTATGTCTTTGATGCTTTCAAAACCAGTGCAGTGTACTTTGTTAGAAAGGCCAACTTCAGCACAGACTTCGCAGTCGCGATCAACAAAATACAATCCCGTTTGAAGAAAAATGAAGAATCATTCACGATTCAGGTAAATGGAAGTTTCCAGTCAATCAAGTACTGCAACGTTATCTATTATGAAGTGAATAAGAATGATATGTTCATACATACGTCCAAGGCTGTTTACCGTATCAGGAAAACGATGAAGGCATTGACTGGCGAGATGAACCGGTCGGATTTCTATCAAATTCACGCTTCTTATATGATCAATCTGAATCATCTTTCCGAAATCCGTGCAAAAGCTGTGCGCATGGATAGCGATGATATTCTGCCGATCAGTTCTGCACATTCCACCAACATCAAACATGCGTATCAGATGTTTTTGATCAGCGGAGATCAATCGTGATATACAATGCCCTGTTTATTATCTTGGATGCGGTGATTTATCTCGTCTATATTTACAGAATAAAGACGGTTCGTATGAAAATGCCATCAATCATATTGCTGGCAGTATTTTGCGCAGTTCAAGTGTTTGTGTTCCAGAGTGTCTTTTCAAATAATGTGGTATCTCTTACTGCTGTGATATGTGCGGCGATCTATCTGGTGTTCCAAAAAGTCGGAACATCAGAAGCTATCTATTCATCATTATTTCCGATGGTCATGGCAAGGATCATCATTGATACCGTACAGATATTGATGATTCATCAACAGGGATACAAACCATTTATTCAGATGTGGCTGACGGGCGGGATATATATCTGGATGCTGCTGGAAAGAGTGCTGATTGTATTCGTCCTTGGTGTGTTTATCAGAATCAAGAATCATAAACAATTGCCGATGTCGGGATTCAACAGCACGATCATTTTAATTGTCACAGTTCTGATGCACTTTGTGCTGATCAGAATGGAGCAGACAACATTTTCCAGTTCATCTGAGTTTTCAAGGAATATGGTTGTGCTTCTGATGATACTGGCTGTGGACAGCTGTCTGCCGCTGTTGGCATATGACAGTTCTAGAAACACCGTTGCAATCAATGATCTTTCAAATGATAACGAACGCCTGCTGAACTTGAATAAGGAAACGGATATGCACAAAGATGACAGTTCAACACTGGCTGAATTGAAACATGATTTTCATCATCTGCAGCAGACGATCAACGGGAATGATTCAATTGAAGCCGGGCGGCTGGCAGAGGAGTACAGCGAAGATCTCAGCCGGATGTATTATATCTTTCACACAAATCATAAAATATTGAATTCACTGCTGGATTACTACAATCGTCTGGCGGCTGAAGAGCACATTGAGTTTCAGGTGATCAGCACATATTCAATGATCATGGACATCAGTGACAATGATCTGAATTCGATTCTCGGCAATATGCTGGAGAATGCGTTCAAGTATCGGGACAAGGATTCGGAAATCAGAGTGGAACTGTCTGACAGGGCCAATTATGTATGGGTTCTGGTCACAGACAAAACAAGTAAGACAGAATTCACTGAAGGGATTGGAATGGCCAGTATACGCTCACATGTTAAACGAAATGGCGGTTCTGTTTTCTTCCGGATTCAAGATGGAACGTTCAAGGCCTCTGTATTGATACCTGCTCATTTATCACGGGAAGAATCTGAATCTTCCCAAAAGGATTGATGTATATGCGGACATCAATTATGAATAAATCAGGAGGCGGGAAAATGAAAAAGATGATTGTGTTACTCTGCGGCATATTGCTGATAACAGGCTGCACAGCCGGGAGTCAGATCAGCATACCGAGTGATTCATCGGAATATACGCTTGATCATGGAATCAATGAATATGTCAGCAGTTCGGGAATATTTTACACGGTATATGACTCGATTGTGATCCAGACAAATCTTTCACACCCTTATAGAATGGATGATCCCCAATATCTGACAGTGGAAGGGGCGGCAGACTATACAGACTGTATTACCATGACTGCTTATTACTACCCGGATGGATGCTCCAATCAAGAGGGCAGCTGTGAAATCCCAGTGAGAGAGTATTACATCTACAGAACAGATGCTGTTCCTTCAGAGAACATTGCTTCAATGGTGAAGGTCGGAAGTTTTGGCAGGTATACTGTTTCATACACCAGGGACAATGATACAAAAGAACAGTCGCTTCTGAGAGAAAGTGAGTATGATCAGATCGAGAAGAACATCAATGAGATGGTTCAATTTGGATCGAGTAAGTGATTTTTACATGAGCCCAATCGCAATGACAGGGTCTGAAGCTGAAACTGTAATATTTCTTTGAAAACACGTGCAAATAATCTGATTGACTCGAAAGGATGCCTTGAATACGAAACAGTCATTAGATGAATGCCGTAATACAGATGAAAAAAGAGGCCTTGAAGGCCTCGTGAATTAGAAGTGGTGCCGACTATCGGAATCGAACCAACGACCTACTCATTACGAATGAGTTGCTCTACCAACTGAGCTAAGTCGGCGCTTTTTGAAGCATTGTCATTATACCCGGGAATGATGCTCAAATCAACGCAATATCATAGATTGCCCGGATCATGTAATACACGGGTCCCTGATTATGAAAATGTCTGCACGCTTTCATAATTTGTATACAAATCCGCATGATTATCACCGCTTACAATCGTGTTGCCATGCGCTCATGGAGCGATGATATGCTATAATCCTTCCGTGTTAATTCAAAGGGGGATTAATCACATATGAAAATGGGTAAGTTTACTACAAAGACCATCGTCGCTACCGGCCTTGGCGCTGCACTGTTCATGGTTCTGTTCATGTTCGTCAAGATTCCTTCACCGGTACCTGAGACCAATCTTCAGATCGCTTACGGTGTCTCCGGATTCTTCGCTGCATTATTCGGCCCGCTGTGCGGCTTCCTGGTCGCCTTCATCGGACATGCACTGTCAGACTTTCTCAGCTATGGTTCACCATGGTGGAGCTGGGTTGTCGCTTCCGGTGTCTGCGCATTCCTGACCGGTCTTTCTTACAGCAAGGTTTCTGCAAGTGTTGAAGACGGTGTCTTCGGCAAGAAACAGATCACAACCTATGCAATCTGGGGTGTGCTTGGCAATGCCATTGCCTGGTGCATCATTGCTCCGGTACTGGATATTGTCATCTATGCCGAGCCTGCTTCAAAGGTATTCACACAGGGCGCTATCGCATTTGTCTTTGACGCAATCTGCACCGTCGTCATCGGCGGTCTCTTACTGGCAGCCTATGCCAAGTCCAAGACCGGCAAGGGCACTCTGACCAAAGACAATAAATAAGCAACTGGAGTCAGGATCAGGGGAAGAGCTTCGGCTCTTCCTGTTTTAGTTTCAGGAGGTCATCCATGTCAGATACAGTCATATCCTTCCAGCATTTCGGCTTTCAATACTACGCACAGGCCGAACCGACTCTGTATGATATCAATCTTGATATTCATCGGGGTGAAAAAATACTGATCGCCGGTCCTTCCGGTTCCGGCAAGAGTACATTGGGCAACTGCATCAATGGCCTGATTCCTTTTGCCTACCGCGGAACAATGACCGGAGAACTGCACGTTGCCGGAATTGATACCAAAAATTCCAGTCTGTTTGAATTATCCAAGCAGGTAGGTACCGTACTGCAGGATGCGGACGGACAGTTCATCGGACTGAATGTCGGAGAAGATATTGCGTTCGCACTGGAAAATGACAATGTGCCGCAGAAGGAAATGAAGGAGCGGGTCAAGAAGATCGCTGCAGTTGTAGACATGGACAAACTGCTGGAATCCAATCCCCACGAACTGTCCGGCGGGCAGAAACAGCGTGTATCACTTGCCGGCGTCATGGTAGATGACGCAGACATCCTGCTGTTTGATGAACCGCTGGCAAACCTTGATCCAAGAACCGGAAAGGTTGCCATTGAACTGATTGATGAGATCAACAGGCAGGGCAAGACAGTCATTATCATTGAGCATCGTCTGGAAGATGTGCTGCATTGCCCGGTAGATCGGATCGTGGTATTCAATGACGGTCATATCATCATGGATGATCATCCGGATCAGGTGCTGGCTAGCAATGTACTGCTCAAGCACGGAATCCGTGAGCCGCTGTATCTGACGGCATGCAAGTATGCGGGTGTGAATATTACCCCGGAAATGAAGTCTTCCAGTCTTGATAAGATGGACCTTGCACAGTGCAAGGAAAAACTGCAGGCATGGTATGACGCCAATGTCTCCAAAGAAGAAGATAAACCGCAGCAGGATCTGCTGAGTGTGAATGATATCTGCTTCAGTTATGACGGAGTCAGGCCGATATTGAATCATGTGGATGCGATGATCCATGAAGGCGAAATGATGAGCCTGGTCGGAAAGAACGGTGCCGGCAAGTCAACGCTGGCAAAAGTGCTGACCGGCTTTCTGAAACCGGACAGCGGCACTGTGACCATGAATGGAGAGGATCTTGCCAGATACTCGATTGCTGAACGGGCAGAGTATGTCGGCATTGTGCTGCAGAATCCAAACCAGATGATTTCCAAGACCATGATCTACGATGAGATTGCATTCGGACTGAGAATCCGCAATCTTCCGGAAGATGAGATTGAGCAGCGGGTCATGAAGGTCATGAAGGTATGCGGTCTCTCGGAGTTCCGCAAATGGCCGATCAGTGCACTGAGCTATGGCCAGAAGAAACGTGTGACCATTGCATCAATCCTCGTATTGAATCCTAAGATCCTGATCCTTGATGAACCGACAGCAGGTCAGGATTATTACCACTATTCCGAAATCATGGAGTTTCTGAAGGGACTCAATGAACAGGGACAGACCATCCTGCTGATTACCCACGACATGCACCTGATGCTGGAATATACCGAACGGGCAATTGTCCTGGTTGACAGTGAGAAGATCGCAGATGAAAAAGCATATCAGGTACTGTGTGATCCGCAGCTGTCTGCACGTGCCAATCTGAAAGAGACTTCACTGTTTGAACTGGCTCAGAAAGTGGGGATCAGCGATCCGCTCAAGTTTGTCGGAACCTTTATCAAATATGACAGGAGGGTAAGGACTGATGAAGATTAAAGTATTCTCCTACAGTCAACTGGATACCTTTATCCATAAACTGAGCGGCCTGACCAAGCTGATCTGTTTCCTGCTGATGACGACTTCTGTCATGATGACATATGATATCCGGGTGATCCTCTGTATCATGGTGATCTCCCTGGTTCTGATGAAGATCGCAAAGATCACCTTCCACCAGATCAAAACAATGTTGATCTATGTATTCATCTTCCTGATTGCAAACTTCATCCTGACGTTCCTCTTTGATCCGGGATACGGCGCAAGGGTGTATGGAACAGAACATATCCTGTTCTCCATTGCCGGCCCCTATGTTGTAACAGAAGAAGAACTGTTCTATCTGATCACCAAGTTCTTCAAGTATTTGTCAGTCATCCCCCTTGGCATTATCTTCATCCTGACAACCAACCCAAGTGAGTTTGCGTCTTCACTGAACGGTATCGGTGTCAGTTACAAGGTTGGCACTGCACTGTCACTGACGCTCCGCTATTTTCCGGATGTGACCAGGGACTATCAGACCATCTCCATTGCCCAGCAGGCAAGGGGGCTGGAACTGTCCAAGAAGGCAAAAATGAAAGACCGCATCAAGAGTATTGCGGCCATCCTGACGCCGATGATCTTTACGACCATGGACCGGATCAACCTGATTTCCAATGCCATGGATCTCAGGGGCTTCGGCAAATCCAAAACAAGAACCTGGTATTCCAAGCGCCCGCTGACCATGAAGGACTATGGCTCCATGATCTTCTGTGCATTGGTTCTGTTTGCCGCACTGTTTGTACGCTACCAGATCAACCACAGTATGTTCTATAATCCATTTATATAAACAAAGGAGAAATACCCATGAAACCGATCATTGTATTGCAGACAGACTTTTCACTGACCTGGGGAGCAGTATCAAGCATGAAGGGTGTCATTGCCATTGTTGATCCTGAACTCAGAACGGAAGATCTCTGTCATGATATCCGCAGTTATGATACCTGGGAGGCAAGTCTTTCCCTGAATACGGTTGAGCCTTACTGGCCAAAGGGAACCATCTTTGTTTCGGTGGTAGACCCGGGTGTCGGCACTTCCAGAAGAGCGTCTGTTGCACTTCTGAAAGACGGTTCTTATGTGGTGACACCGGACAATGGAACACTGACGCACCTGTATCACAGTGTCGGTATCCAGGCAGTCAGGGAGATTGATGAAACACGCAATCGCTATCACGGTACCGAAGATGTATCCGTCTTCCATGGAAGAGATCTGTTCGGCTATTGCGCAGCATTGCTTGCCAGCGGAAAGATCACCTTTGAAGAAGTCGGACCGGAGTATCCTCTTGAAGATATTGTGCAGTGTGAAGAGTACCAGCTCAAGCCGGTGCTGAAGAACAAAGAAGCGTCTGGATTCATCATGACCGGACTCAAGCATTTCGGCGGCATCCAGATGAATATCACCAACGAAGAATGGAAGAAGTGCGGGTTTCAGGAAGGTGATTATGTCCATACGGCAATTGCCTACCAGAACAAGGTCATCTTCGAACGCGATGTCAAATATGCCAGATCATTTGGCTATGTGAAGAAGGGCGAGCCGGTGCTGTACTGCGGTTCTTCCCTGTATCTGTGTCTGGACTGCAACCAGGAAAACTTCATGGAGAAGTACGGTGTTGATACCGGCAGAGACTGGAAGATTTCCTTCACGGAACCAAAGCAGTCCAAGTAATCAGATGATTGATCAGATACCTGTCCATGCATGCACGGATGGGTATTTTTATGTCGAACAGGTATAAGAAAAGCAGCCCGGAACAGGAACCGGACTGCCTGATGTACCAGTGATGATTATTTGCGGTGATCTTCCCAGGTCCAGTCAGCGACCTCCGGCAGATCTTCGCCGTATTCAGAGATGTACTGCTTATGCTGAACCAGCTTGTCAGCCATCTTCTGGAAGAGATATGCGCCCTTATTGCCAAGCTGCGGCAGACGGAGTACGACATCCTGTACCAGATGGAAGCGGTCGATATCATTCTGCACACGCATATCAAACGGTGTAGTAATTGTTCCTTCTTCCTTATAGCCGCGGACATGGAGATTGCGGTTATGACGGCGGTAAGTCAGTTCATGAACCAGTGTCGGATAGCCATGGAATGCAAAGATGATCGGCTTGTCCTTGGTGAACAGCATGTCATATTCTTCATCGGTCAGACCATGCGGGTGCTCACTGTGCGGCTGGAGCTTGAACAGGTCAACGACGTTGATGACCCGGATCTTCAGCTCTGGCATTTCCTGATTGAGGATGGATACTGCAGCCAGGGTTTCAAGTGTCGGTGTATCGCCGCAGCATGCCATGACAACATCCGGTTCCTGGCCCTGATCATTGGATGCCCATTCCCAGATGCCGATACCATGCGTGCAGTGCACAACTGCATCTTCCATGCTCAGCCACTGCGGACGTGGATGCTTGGATGCGACAATGACATTGACATAGTTCTTGGAACGGATGCAGTGATCAAAGGTGGACAGCAGGGTGTTGGTATCCGGCGGGAGGTAGAGTCTTACAACATCTGCCTTCTTGTTGGCCATGTGATCCAGGAAGCCCGGATCCTGATGGGTAAAGCCGTTATGATCCTGCTGCCAGATGTGGGAAGTCAGGATGATATTCAAGGATGAGATCTCTTCACGCCATGGCAGCTGGTTGCAGACCTTCAGCCACTTGGCATGCTGGGCAGCCATGGAGTCAATGATTCTTGCAAATGCTTCATAGGAATCGAAGAAGCCGTGACGGCCAGTCAGCAGATAGCCTTCCAGCCAGCCTTCGCACATATGCTCACTCAGCATGGAGTCCATGAAGCGTCCATCGGTATTCAAAAATTCATCAGACGGAATCTGTTTCTCCATCCATACACGGTTGGCTCCGTCAAACGCATAGTTCAGACGGTTGCTCATTGCCTCATCCGGTGAGAAGGAACGGAAGTTGCGGGCTTTCTGATTGTCTTTGAAGACGTCTCTTACAAACTTGCCAAGCTCAATCATATCCTGGGCAGAAGTTTCACCATGATGCTCGACCTTGACGCCATAGTCACGGAAGTCCGGAAGGATCAGATCCTTCAGCAGCAGTCCGCCATTGGCGTGCGGGTTGGCGCCGATGCGGTGATTCCCGGTTGGAGCCAGTGATTTGATCTCCGGCTTCAGTGCGCCATTTTCATCAAACAGTTCTTCCGGCTTGTAGCTTCTCAGCCACTGCTCGAGAATCTGCAGATGTTCCGGCTTGCTCATATCGACAGGTACCTGATGGGCGCGGAAGTTTCCTTCGATCTTCTTGCCGTCAACGGTCTTCGGTCCGGTCCATCCCTTTGGTGTACGCAGGATGATCATCGGCCAGTGCGGACGTGTCGGGTCATTATTGTCACGTGCATGTTTCTGGATTGCCTTGATTTCTTCAATGACCTTGTCCATGGTTTCAGCCATGAGTTTGTGCATGGTCATTGGATCATCGCCTTCAACCCAGTACGGCTTCCAGCCATAGCCTTCCATCAGTTTCTGCAGTTCTTCATGCGGCAGTCTGCTGAGAATGGTCGGGTTGGAAATCTTGAATCCATTCAGATGGAGAATCGGAAGGACAGCACCGTCGGTAATCGGGTTCAGGAATTTGTCGGAATGCCAGGAAGTAGCCAGCGGTCCGGTTTCAGCTTCGCCATCGCCGACTGTGACTGCGGCAATCAGATCCGGGTTGTCAAAGACTGCACCGAAGGCATGGGCAATGGAATAGCCAAGCTCGCCGCCTTCATTGATGGATCCCGGAGTTTCCGGTGCACAGTGGGAAGGAACGCCGCCCGGGAAGGAGAACTGCTTGAAGAGTTTCTGCAGTCCGCGCTCGTCTTCGGTGATGTTCGGATATACCTCACTGTAGGTGCCATCCAGATAATCGTTGGCAATGTAGAAGTTTCCGCCGTGTCCAGGGCCGGACAGCAGGATGAGGTCCAGATCATACCGTTTGATTTCACGGTTCAGATGGACGAAGACGAAGTTCTGGCCAGGGACAGTGCCCCAGTGTCCGACAATCTTCTTTTTGATGTCGTCCTGTGTCAATGGTTCCTTGAGCAGCGGATCACTGAGCAGATACAGCTGGCAGGCAGACAGATAGTTGGCAGCACGCCACCACTTGTTCATCCGTTCCAGCAGTTCGTCAGTAATTGGACCCTTTTCAGGGCAGGAAGCTGTAGATAAATCGTTTTCTTTCATATAAGGCTCCTTTTGACAGAAATGTGCTGAAAATCCTCTTCTGACTGTGCTTATCATATTCACAGTGAGCACCGCTTGTCAATGAAAGCACAACTTAAACGAAACGGACCGGAAAAAAGTCAAATATGTGATGGTTATGCCACATCTGGCCATTTTTCACAAACTACAACTTTCTGTTGACAAGCGCTTACATCCTGACTAGAATGCAAATAGAGAAAACGTTTAACCTACAGAAACACAGCCATCCACGAAAATGAGGGAAAACATGGTAACGATTAAGATGATTGCGGAAAAAACAGGCGTATCCATCGCGGCAGTGTCCAAGGCACTGAACCACCAGCCGGGAATCGGGCCTGAAAAAGCGGAGATGATCCGCAAGACAGCAGAAGAGATGGGCTACTATCCCAATGCGGCTGCCAGAACCCTGAAAACACATCATTCCAAGAATATCGGGATTGTCTATCAGAATCAGCTGGCACATGAGTTCTTCTCCCAGGTGCTGGAAGCGATCCGCGCCGGGGCAGAGGCGAATGATTATGACCTGACCTTCCTCAGCGGCAAGGCAGACTCCGGTACCAGTTACTATGATCACGCCATGCGCAGACAGTGCGACGGTGTCATCATTGCCCAGGGCATCTACAGCCAGGAAGAAATTGAGAAACTGGCGAAGAGCGATCTGCCGCTGGTCGCAATTGATCAGCAGTTTCCGGGACGTACGGCAATCGTCAATGACAATGTCGGCAGTGCCCGCGAGATTGTCCAGTACCTGTACAACCTCGGCCACCGCAGAATTGCCATGATCCATGGCGAAGACGGCGATGTCACCAAGATGAGAATCAATGGATTTCTGAGAGGATGCCGCGAACTTGGTATTGAAGTGCCTGATGAATACATGATCACGGCAAAGTACCAGGAACCGAAAGACTCCGGACTTGCGACTAGGCAGCTGCTCTCGCTTCAGAACCGTCCGACCTGTATCCTCTATCCGGATGACATCAGCTATCTGGGCGGCTTCACTGAAATGGAGCGGGAAGGCCTCAGTATTCCGGACGACATCAGCTGCTTCGGCTATGACGGTATCAGGCTTTCAGGATTGCTGAGACCGCAGCTGGCAACGTATCACCAGAATGCAGCAGAGATCGGAAGACGCGCTGCTGAAGAACTGATCAGTGCGATTGAATATCCGAAGTATTACGTCTCACAGATCATCACCGTGCCGGGTGAGATACAGCCAGGCGGAACGGTCAAGGATCTGACACAGAAATAGAAGCCTCAGGGGGAAAAGAGAATATGTACTATTCACAGGAACAGGCCAGAACTGAAACAATCACGGCCTCACAGGTAATTTACAGTGCCTTCAAGCATCAGATCAAAGGTCAGCTGGATGCGGAGTTTGTGACTGCAGACCGCAGACGGGCAGTTGGTTTTGCAGGTCTT
Organism: Solobacterium sp.; assembly: GCA_022486935.1. Classification (GTDB taxonomy): domain Bacteria; phylum Bacillota_I; class Bacilli_A; order Erysipelotrichales; family Erysipelotrichaceae; genus Bulleidia. The sequence goes on from JAKVJO010000003.1 coordinate 36,090, forward strand.
CCATATACAGCACCGATCTGCACACATCTGCTCAATGGCGATACCAGTGCAGAGTGGCTGAATGCCACTGATGGAAACATCCTGCTGGTAAAGACATCAAAGTCATTAAAGGCCTATGCAGAACAGGGCGAACTGAACCTGTCCAAAGCAGCGAAGCAGGAAATTGAAGCGATCTACCAGCGGGTTGTTGAAAGCCGCGGCACTCTGAATTCCAAAGGCGAACTGACACTGGATCTGTTGAGTTATCCAGTCGGACCGCATTATCCAGTCAACCTGCTGCTGGGCAACCGGGAAGGCTATTCCTATCCGCTGTGCACAACACCGAAAGGTGCAGTTGATGCGCTGGGACACGGATCATTCAGGGCAACCGGCGGCACTCAGGTGCTGGCAACCAGGTGTGTGCTTCCCCTGGAAGAAAACGGTGAACCGGAGAACCGTCAGTTCTATATTACAGAGAATGGACATGAACTGTTCTATTCTGCAGATGTACACCACAATGTTGTTTCTGCAGAATGCGTGCATGGTGTCAACTATACAAGAATCACCTATCATACAGAAGACCGTCTGGAGATTATCCGCACGATCTTCATCCTGCCGCAGCAGGACGATATGCCGACTGCAGTGGAAGCCCAGCGGGTTGAAGTAGTCAGCCATGGGTCCAGAACCAGAAGACTGAGAATCGTATTCACCGGCATGTTCGGTATTGCCGGCCCGATCACCGTCGCCAATGATGATGTCTATGCAAACATCGTTCAGGAAAGCGAAGTTTATTACAACAATGGCAAACCGACAGCCATGACCCTGCATGCAAAGCCATGGGAAGAGCGGACCCAGAAACGGTTTGCCCTGGTACTGTCAGATGGGCAGCCAATGGAAGAGTTCTGCACCAGCCGGGCAGACTTCATCGGCAGCGGATCACTGAGTGAACCGGAACAGATCGCCCATCTTTCCAACCGCAGCAGCCGCAAGAACACCCCGTTCTTCGCAATGGCCAAATCATTTACTGCAAAGAAAGAAACACCGGTATTCATTGATTCCTACGCCGGCATGATGGAAACAGCAGAAGATGTAACGGTTCCGTTTGATTCGGCCCTGCATGCCATGGTCGAGAAATACAGCGATCCTCAGGCACTGGCTGATACATTTGCCGGAATGCAGAATTCCTGGAGCAGTTACACTTCCTACCTGACACCGAAAGTCAAAGATCCGAAGTTCACTGCTTACGTCTCTCACAACCTGCCATTCCAGGTACTGTATCAGACCTATGTATCAAGAGCGTTTGCCTGGACCCAGAAGTCATACCGTGAAACCGGCTTCCGTGAGATTCAGGATATCTACGCAAGTATGTATTACCTCAGTGCCAATGGACAGAATGCCCTGATCAAGGATCTGCTTGGCAACTGGATCCATCAGGTATTCCGGATGGGCTATGCCTATCATGACTTCACCTTCCAGGGGAAAGAACCGGGTGACTGTTCCGATGATCAGCTCTGGCTGGTTCAGGCAGTCTACCGTTACGTCAAACTGACCGGTGATACAGATTTCCTCGAAGAAGAATATGAGATTGCCGGCGAAGATGGCAAACGTCCGCTGTGGGATACCCTCATGAATATCCTGACTTACAGCGGAAAGATCTCCGTCGGTGCCCATGGCTTACCGCTTCTCGACAAGGCAGACTGGAATGATACGCTGCGTCTGGATAAGGTGGTTCTCAAGGGACCGGCCAAGGAAAAGAAATACCGCGCCCAGCTGAAGCGCAAGCATCAGCAGTATGGTGCACCGTATGAAAATACAGATTCCGAGAGTGTCATGAATGCATGCCTGCTGAAGATTGCGGCAGATGAAGTCAGCGAACTGGCTGAACTGATCAACCAGAAGAAAGACGGCAGAGATGCCCACGCAATGGCAGAGCGGATTGAACAGAGTGTCCAGAAGAATGCCTGGAAGAACGGCTACTTCGCAAGATGCCTGATCAATGATCATCGCCCGGGCGGTTATACCTATCTTGGTGCAGCGGGTGATGGACTGCAGCTGGAAGATGACATGCCGGGAACGTTCTACCTGAATTCCTACAGCTGGCCGATTCTGGCCGGCATTGCCACAGAAACAGAACTTGGCTCCATGCTGGATATCGTTGAGAAATATCTCAAGACAGATGCCGGACTGAAACTGTGCACACTGGTGCAGTATGACCGGCTGGGCGTCAATGCCGGGACATCGCTCTATTTCCCGGGTGACCGTGAGAACGGCGGCGTCTTCAAGCATGCGGCAATGATGGCTACAGTTGCATCACTGCAGGCAGCCAAGACAGTGAACAATGAAGATCTGGCAGAACGCCTCAGAAATCTTGCCTTCTTCATGATATCCAGAACACTGCCGTACCGGGCAATGGAGAATCCGTTCGTGCTGAAAGGCAATCCGAGATTCTGCACCCAGTACAACAACAGTGAGACCGGTGAAAATGTCGGACCGATGCTGTCGGGCACCGCATCCTGGCTGACACTGGCAGTCTATGAATTCCTCGGCATCAGCCGCGGCAGTCATACACTGACCTTGAATCCGATTATGATTTCCGGAAAGAAAACGATGTCATACGATCTGAAGATTGAAGACATCAGGATCTCAGTCACCGTAGACGCATCTTCCGGAAGATTCCGCACCAACAGCCATACTGTCTATGAACTGGATGGCAGAAAGTGCGGCAATACGATCAAACTGCCAAAGACTGGCAGTCACCAGGTTGTCATCAAACTGTAATCACAGGACACATTCATGGTGAGGGGAATCAGAGGGGGAGGACAGTAAACTGAACGCCATGATTCGTATATTCTCAAGAGAAAACGTTTAACTACTGAGCGCTATCTGCAGATGGCATTCAGACAGCCGGTTGTTCAACCCATCATCATCCAGCTCAAGAGTTGAGGAGGGGGCTCATGTCGAAACCTAAATCGAAAGAAACAAAAGACGAGCAGGACAGTCTGTGGTATCGAATACACCGCATCATCGTTCTGATCGCATGTGCTGCGGTCTTCTACCCGGGATTCAACCCAGGCAGAATCACAACATCAATCAGCCGTAACGTATCCCTGTTTACCGCGTCCGTATCCTACAGTGCAATTGTCGACCAGCTGCAGCGTGCATTGATCCGCGGCTGGGTTCAGAAATCAACGTTTATCCAGGTCATGCTGTCCAGCGATCTTCTGCTGATCGGCGTCATCCTGGCAGCAGTCGGTGCATGCATGTCATTCGGCAACCGCAGAATGAGAAAGCGCGGGTTCATCTTCCCGCTGATCGGTTCTCTTCTGATGTTCGGCGGTCTTGGCGGAATCTTCGGAGCCTATGATCAGATCGTCCAGGCAGCATCTGCCAAAGTGCCGGCATACTTCCCGATGGGATTCTGGCTGTTTGCCGCATTTACAGTCATGATCATCCTGTCCACCGGTATTCTGATGGCCAGGGAAAAGAGAAGCAAGCTTCCATTGGAGCCGAAGATGGAAATGAAGGACAAGTATCAACTGTTCCTGCTGTTCCTTCCAGTGCTCGCATTGACCTTCATCTTCTCGTATCTGCCGCTTTGGGGCTGGCGCTATGCCTTCTTTGATTACAAGGCGGGCGGCGAGCTTACTTCCGCAAACTTTGTCGGACTGAAGTGGTTCACGATCCTGTTCCAGAACGCCACTACAAGAGCTGACGTATTGAGAGTGCTGAAGAACACCCTTGGTATGAGCGGCCTGGGCATTCTCACCAGCTGGGTCCCGCTGGCATTCGCTGTCCTGTTGACACAGGTTGACAGCAAGCGGTTCCGCCGGGTTGTCCAGACATTCACCACGATCCCGAACTTCCTGGGCTGGGTCATTGTCTACGCCATTGCCCTGGCAATCTTCTCGACCGACGGATTCATCAACAACTTCATGAACAACATCATGCATGTCGCGGCCAATACCAACTACCTGATGAGCGGCAGCCACGTCTGGCTGAAGATGCTTCTGTGGGGAATGTGGAAAGGTGTCGGCTGGAGTGCAATCATCTACATCTCTTCCATTTCCGGAATTGATCCAAGTCTGTATGAAGCTGCAGAGATCGACGGAGCCAACCGGTTCCAGAAGATCTGGAATGTAACGATTCCGCAGCTGATGCCGACATTCTGTGTATTACTGCTGATGAGCATTGCCAACATCCTGTCGAACGGACTGGATCAGTACCTGGTATTCTCCAATCCGGTCAACTCCAAGAGTATCGAGGTTCTCGATCTGTACGTCTATAACCTTGGTATTTCCAACGGACAGATTCCGATGTCCACGGCAATCGGCATGTTCAAGTCAGTCGTCAGTGTCGTATTGCTGTTTGGGGCCAACGCAGTATCCAAGAAGCTGCGCGGCACGAGCATTATCTGAAGGAGGGATGAGAGATGGCTAAAAAATCCGGAACCTTCAAGTACAGAAGATCAACCGGCGATAAAGTATTCAATGTCGTCAATATTACCTTCTTCGTACTGTTTACAATCATCTGTGTCTTCCCGTTCTACTATCTGTTTATCAACACTATTTCCAACAATGATCTGGTAGGCAAGAACATGATTACCCTGATTCCTCAGGGGATCCACTTCGATAACTACATCGCATTGAAAGATGTCAGCGACTTCGGCAACGCAGTGCTTGTCACTGTCAGCCGTACCGTGATCGGCACCGCTCTTATGGTGCTGGTATCAGCACTGGCCGGCTATCTTGCAACGAAGCAGAACATGTGGCATCACAAGACCTGGTACCGCATGCTGGTCATCACGATGTACTTCAATGCCGGCATGATCCCATGGTATCTGAACATGCTGGGACTGGGACTGACTGACAACTTCCTGGGCTATATCCTGCCGGGACTTGTCTCACCGTATAACATCATCCTGGTCAAGACTTACATTGAATCAATCCCGCATTCGCTGGAAGAAAGCGCAACAATCGATGGCGCATCCACGATGCAGGTATTCTCCAAGATTATCCTGCCGCTGGCCAAGCCGATTCTGGCAACCATTGCCGTGTTCGGTGCAGTGGCCAACTGGAACTCCCTGCAGGATTCATTGATCCTGATGTCCAACAGCCCGCAGCTGTATACACTGCAGCATCGTCTGTGGGTTTACCTGAATAGTTCCTCGAACCTTGCGGCAGCCATGCAGTCCGGCGGCACCGTCAGCTCAGGTGCGCTGAACTCCAAGGTCATCAAATATACCATCTCCATGGTCACCGTCATTCCGATCATGCTGGTGTATCCATTCATGCAGAGATACTTTGAGGAAGGAATCATGCTTGGCGCAGTGAAAGGCTGAGTCAAAAACAGAGGAAAGAAAAAAATGAAAAAAATCATTCGCAATATCACAGCGGCAGGGATCAGCGGACTGATGTCCGTGACACTCCTGGCTGGCTGCGGCAGTACTTCTACGACAGCTTCCGGCACTTCCGGAACGGATAACTCCGGTGAAACAACCAAACTGACTGTCTTCTCACAGACTGCAAACTGGTCCGGCGCACAGACCGGCTGGGGCGCAATCCTGCTCAAGGACATGTTCAACATTGAACTCAACATCATCCCGGATACCAACGGTGCTTATCAGACCCGTATGGAAAGCGGCGATCTCGGCGATATCGTGGTATGGGGAAACAACGGCGATCAGTATCAGTCAGCAGTTGATAAAGGCATGCTGTATGACTGGAACGAAGATGATGTGCTGGCTGATTACGGGCAGGATATCTCCAAGTACTTCCCGGATGCCATCACGGCAAACCAGGAACTGAATTCTGACGGCAAGGTATATGGTATCGGCAACAGTCTGACCAACCAGTCTGGCGAACATGACCTGTTCATCTATGACTGGGGCACCAGATGGGATCTGTATTCCCAGCTTGGCTATCCGCAGGTTGATACGCTCGACGATCTGGAAAGCGTACTGAAACAGATGCAGGCAATCTGCCCGACCGGCGATGACGGCAAGCAGACCTATGCAGTATCCCTGTGGCCTGACTGGGATGGCAACATGGTCATGTATGTCAAGGGACTCGCATCTGCCTACTACGGATACGATGAACTCGGCATCGGCATGTATGATTCCTCCAACGGCGATTTCTATGACTGCCTTGATGAGAACGGCCCTTACATGAAGGCACTGAAGTTCTTCAACCAGCTGTACCGTGACAACCTGCTGGATCCGGATTCCATGACACAGACTTATGACACCATGATCTCCAAGGTCAGAGCAGGCGATGTATTATTCTCCATCTTCAATTACTCCGGCACCATCGGTTACAACAACGCAACTCATGAAGCAGAAAACAAATACATGGCACCGCTTGTTCCAACCCAGGCAAGTACTGCAGTCAACGGACTGAGTACTTCCGGCAGCACCCGTATCTGGTCCATCGGCAATAACTCCGTTTATCCGGAGAAAGCAATGGAACTGATCAACTGGCTCTGCACACCGGAAGGCGCAATGACCAACTGGTATGGTATCCGCGGTCTGATGTGGGACTATGATGATAACGGCAACACGTACTTCACAGATCTTGGCAAGAAGTGCTATGAAGATTCTTCAACAGATCTCTCCGGTGTTGAGTGGACTTCTCCTTATACCGGCAAGACATATACCCTGGACGGCACCTTCAATGACGGTTCCTTCCAGTTCAACAACATCACCTGGGCAAATGGCGCAAACAACCCGGATTCCAATGGGGAAACATTCAACCCGGCAACCTGGAAGAGCGAAGAGGGCGACGCATCCTGCGATGCAGAAGCTGACTGGCGCTCCCAGACGAATTCTGAAAACTTCCAGGATTATCTGAACACAACAGATTACACCGTCATCCCGGCAGTCAACTATGCTGAATCAACCAGAGATGATGAACTCGAACTGAAGTGGCAGCAGGTCATCAAATCCATCAAGCAGGGTTCCTGGAATGCCATCTATGCAAAGAGTGATGAAGAATTCAACAGCATTATCAGTTCTACCCGCACCGAGTGCGATGGATATGGTTATGATGAATGCGTACAGTGGTGCAAAGATGAGGCGGCCCGCAAGTTTGCAATGCAGTAACGCCTGAAAGGAAACAAGTGGTATGAAACTCAATCTGGAATCTCCATTCATTACCGCCGGGATCAAGTTTACGAACCTCTTGATTCTGAACTTCTTCTGGATTGTCGGATGCCTGCCGATCATTACGATCGGCACATCCACAATTGCGGCTTTTACCGTCACCCTGAAGATGACGGAAGACCGGGATGAATCGGGTGTCGCCAGTGCATTCTGGCATGCCTACAAGGCAAACCTGAAGCACGGCATCCTGCTGACACTGATCATGGCAGCGGGCTGCTACAGCATCTGGATCGACTTCCAACTGTTCAATCAGCTGGACGGGAATCCGATTGGGTTTCTGATTCTTGCAGTTCTACTGATTGTCATGCTTGCAGTGCATTATCTCTATGTATTTGCGCTGGAAGCACGTTACGAAAATTCATTGCTGTCCAGTCTTCAGAATTCCCGCCGGATCTGTATCCGCTACTTTGTGCGGATGCTGGGTCTGGTAGGAATCCTGATCCTGCAGTTTCTCTTATTCACGCAGGTAACACCGGCATTGACCTATGCAGGCCTGTTCTTTGGACCGATCCTGGCAATCCTGACAGTCAGTCAGGTCATCATGCCGATCTTCCGCAAACTGGAGCAGGACTCCAACAGCAACGATGGATTCACCGTCAGCAGCAGAGTGATTTAAACAACATGAGGAAAGACTGAATGATCATAACAGGTGTGGATTACTACCCCGAACAGTGGGACAGAAGTATGTGGGAAGACGATATCAGGCGGATGTCAGATTTGGGCATCCGCACTGTTCGCATTGGCGAGTTTGCCTGGTGCAGACTGGAGCCGGAAGAAGGTCAGTTTGAATTTGGCTGGCTGGATGATGCGATTGAATTGATTGAACGGTATGGCATGAAAGTGATTCTCGGTACACCGACCAACTGTCCGCCGCTCTGGATGTTCCAGAATTATCCGGATACGCTGCAGTGCGATCGGGACGGCACCAGAACCAAGACCGGAATCCGCGGCCATCGCTGCATGAACTCACCGACCTTCCGCAAGTATGCCGGAAGAATTGTGGCACTGATGGCAGAGCGCTATGCCGATAATGGTATCTATGCCTGGCAGATCGACAATGAACTGGAAAGCAATCACTGCACCTGCGAATACTGTGCAGCGTCATTCCGCAAATGGCTTCAGGATAAATACGGCACTCTGGATCACCTGAACCGGGCCTGGGGCAATGTGGTATGGAGCGGCGAAGTCAGCGATTGGAATCAGATCAATGCGTTCATGACAGCCGCAGTCAACCGGGCAGACTGGTTCAATCCAGGCTATATGCTGGACTACGAACGGTTCTGTGCAGCCAGTACCACAGACTATGTACACTTCCAGTGCGATATCATCCGCAAATACATTCCATCTGCTGTGATTACCACCAACAGCTGTTTCGGATCCAACCTGCCTGATTTCCATCAGGAGTTTGAACCGCTTGATGTAGCATCTTATGACAACTATCCGCCGGCCGTGATTCCTGCCAATCCGGAGAAGTTTTATTCCAATGCGTTTGCCCTGGATTTTGTCCGGGGGTTCAAGCAGAAAAACTTCTGGGTATTGGAACAGCTGGGCGGTCCAATGGGCTGCTGGAGTCCGATTACCCCGCAGCTGGAACCGGGCATGCTGGAAGGCTATGCCATGCAGGCAGTTGCCCATGGCGCAGATCTTCTGAGTTTCTTCCGCTGGCGTACCGCATCAACCGGCGCGGAGATGTTCTGCTATGGTCTTCTGGATCATGATAACCAGCCAAACTCCCGCACGGAAGAGCTGAAACACCTGATTCACCGTCTGGAACTGGTGCCGAATCTGTCCGAGACGTCCTTGACCAGCAAAGTTGCAATGCTGTATTCTGCTGATCAGGAATTCAGTTTCAAGACACAGGCACAGTCAGAAGGATTTGCCTACTGGACACAGATGCGTCTGTTCCATGAGGCGTGCATGAATCTCGGCGTCAACATTGATATCATTCCGCAGTCCCATTCTTACGAAGATTATGAAGTGGTGATTGTACCGACCCAGTTTGTGACCGACAAAGATTCTGTGAAGCGTCTTGAACAGTTTGCCCAGCAGGGCGGAACTGTCATTGTCACCAACCGCAGCGGCGTGAAGGATGAGCACGGAAACTGCATCATCAATGAAAGTCTTCCGACCTTATTCCGCAAGATGTGCGGCTGCTATATCAACGGCACCGATGCAATCGGGCCAAGATATCAGCGGATCCGTTCGCTGCATGGCGGTGTATTCTCCATCACTTCCTGGTGTGACATGCTGGTATGTGAGACAGCTGAACCGATGGCAGTCTATCTGGACCGCTTCTATGCCGGGACACCGGCGCTGAGCGTCAACCAGTTCGGTAAGGGAACTGTCTACTATGTCGGCACAGTCGGTGAGAAAGCACTGTACCGGTCACTGTTACTGGAAGTATTCCATCAGCGCAAGATGAACGTAATTGAAAATCTTCCGGATGGCGTGGAATCAACTGTACGTTCCGCAGAAGACATGCAGTTCAGGTTCTTCTTCAACAACACACTGGAAGGGAAGTCCTTCTTCGCAGAAGGCAAACGGGTATCCATGCAGGCACTGGAAATGAAAGTGCTGACAAGATCTGGTCAGTGGATCTAGAAGGGTAAACACGTTATGGAAAAGGATGACCTCGAAATTATCAGCCATCAGTATATTGATGGATTCTCAATGTTCTTCAATACGTTGGATTATCGTACACCGCATGTCCATCCGGAGTGGGAGCTGCTTTGGATCATGAATGGTTCCATGAATATCCGCTCTATCCAGAATGAGTACCATGCAGAGAAAAACGATCTGGTGATCCTGAATCCTTTTCAGCCGCATGAATTCTTCCGCAGTCAAGAGAGCTGTACCTTTCTCTGTCTGCAGATTTCACCGGAGCTGTATTCCATGGCGTATCCCCAGATCGATCATATCTTCGCAGATGAGGTGCTTTTGAAAGAGCACTTTACAGCAGAAGATCTGCAGACGATCAGAAAAGACCTGCTGAACATGATGCAGATCTACCTGGATCAGAATCCGCAGTATGAACTGCAGTCAGTCGGCTATGGGGCAGTGCTGCTGGGAACAGTATTCCAGAAGCTGCCGTATCATCTGCTGTCACTGGAAGAGATTGATGCCCGTGACCGGCGGAATGCAAGACTGGCAAGACTGATCCAGTATGTGGATGAAAACTACAGTCACAAACTGAGACTGCAGGATTTTGCCGAGGCAGAAGGATGCACGCTGCCTTACATGTCTACCTTTATCAAAGATGCGATGAACCAGACGTTCCAGCAGTATGTGACAGCGGTGCGTTTCAATGCGGCCTGCAAACTGCTGTCTGCAGAGGCAATGAAGATGCAGGATGTCTGTCTTGAATCAGGCTTCTCTGACTACCGCTATTTTGCCAGGGCGTTTGAAGAACGGACCGGCATGACACCGGACCAGTACCGCAAGAGCCCGCATGATGTGGTAAAGGAATCATCGGATCATCGCAGTCTGCATTCTCAGGAGCATTTCTATACCAGAAGAGAAAGCCTGGCCATGCTCAAACAGTATCAGACGGAATTTGAAACCATAGAAAAACAATAAACAAGTCACAGGTAAAGAAGAAAATAGTCAAGGAAAGCGGTTACGCAATTGGCTACACTGCAAGTTACGGGAAGTGACAGATATGAACTATATCGGAATTGATCTTGGCACCTCAGCATTAAAGCTCCTGTTGATGAATGAGCAGGGCAGAATCATCAATACAATCAGTAAAGAATATCCCGTATCCTATCCCCATCCGGGCTGGAGTGAACAGAATCCGGAAGACTGGTGGACTGCAGTCAGCACCGGTATTCCGCAGCTGCTGAGCGGATTTGATCCCTCATCAGTGAAAGCAATCGGTACGGCAGGACAGATGCACGGACTGGTCACCCTGGATGATCAGGATGCGGTTCTCAGACCGGCGATTCTCTGGAATGATTCCAGATCACAGCCGGAGACAGATTACCTGAATGAAGTGATCGGCAGGGACAAATTGAATCAGTATACAGCCAACATTGCCTATGCCGGATTCACCGCACCGAAGATCCTCTGGATGAAACAGAATGAACCGGATCTCTTCAAACAGATCAAAAAGATCATGCTGCCAAAGGACTATATCAATTACAGATTGACCGGTGCATTCTCCACGGACTACTCGGATGCTTCCGGAACCCTGCTGCTGGATGTCAAACACAAGCGCTGGAGCAAAGACATGCTGAAGATCTGTGATGTCAGGGAAGCACAGCTGCCACAGCTGTATGAAAGTGATGCGGCAGTCGGAACACTGAAACCGGATATTGCAGAACAGCTTGGTCTTTCACCGGAGACGATTGTCTGTGCAGGGGCTGGCGACAACGCGGCTGCAGCAGTAGGCTGCGGGGCTGTCCATGACGGCCAGTGCAACCTCAGCATCGGTACCAGCGGCACCATCTTCATTGCGACGGATCAGCTGAAGAACGATGAACAGAATTCCCTGCATGCATTTGCCCACGCCAACCGGCACTATCATCTGATGGGATGCATTCTCTCTGCGGCATCCTGCAACCAGTGGTGGATGAACAGCATTCTGAACAGCGATGACTATGAAGCAGAACAGCAGAAAATCAACGAAGAACATCTGGGCAGAAACAATGTCTATTACCTTCCTTACCTGATGGGTGAACGCAGTCCGTTGAATGACTCCTATGCCGAGAGCTGCTTCATTGGCATGAGTATGAGCACGGCAAGGGAAGATATGACACAGGCGGTATTCGAAGGTGTCGCGTTTGCGATTCGTGATTGCCTGGAGGCTGCGAAAAAGCAGGGCGTTGTCATTACTTCCACGACCGTATGCGGCGGTGGAATGAAGAGCACACTCTGGCGCAGGATCTTCGCCAATGTACTGAATATTGATCTGAAACTGCCGGCAACGGTACAGGGACCTGGCTATGGCGCCGCGATGCTCGCTGCGGTGGCAGCCGGTGAATGGAACAGTGTAGAACAGGCCGCAGATCAGATCGTGACTATGAAAGAAACAGATCAGCCGGAACCGGAACTGGCAGCGCCGTATGAGAAACGCTATCAGATGTGGCATCAGCTGTATCCATCACTGAAAGAAAGCTTTCGGGCTATGGGGGATCTCAGATGAAGATCTATGAACTGGATGATCCATTCTTCTGCAGGTACGGAAGGGTATTCGGCGGAATCGAGAACAGTGTGCAGGAAATCCTGAACGCACTGAACGATACGCCGCTGCCTGAACATACGGCATATACAGCAGAAGATCCAAAGCTTCAGAATCTTGCGGCATGTGCTGTGATCCGCGATCATTGCTTTGGCGGAATGCCGGTGCAGCTTGGCTGGTGCAATGGCCACAATACAAAACTGAACTGCCTGGAGTATCACCGCTGCAGCGAATTCAACCTTGGTACAGAAGACTTCATCCTGATGCTTGCAAGGATGGAAGAAATCAGGGATGGCAAACTGGATACTTCCAAGGTACGGGCATTCCGGGTTCCCAAAGGAACTCTGGTGGAAGTGTATGCGACAACGCTGCACTATGCACCATGCCACACGGATTCAGAGAAGGGATTCAAAGTACTGGTGGCCCTGAGCCAGGGGACCAATACAGATAAGCCGGATATCAAGCATGATGGCGGCGATGATGCGCTGCTGTGGGCACGTAACAAGTGGCTGCTTGCCCATCCGGAAAGTGATGAAGCAAAGCAGGGTGCCTATCCTGGATTAACCGGTATCAACTTAGATCTCGATCGAGACTGAAGAGGAGAATAAACAGATGATGCAGTCAGATAATATACCAGTTGTAAAACTTGAAATTGTTGCAGTCAGCCGGGACTGTTTCCCGATTGAACTTGCCCAGAAGAGAAGAACCGCAATTGTCAATGCATGCAAAGAAATCAATCTTCCGGTTTATGAAGCACAGACCACGATCCAGAATGAACGGGATATGCTCAAGGCCAATGAAGAAGTAAAGGCTGCCGGCTGTAATGCGCTGGTCATCTTCCTCGGCAACTTCGGACCGGAAACACCGGAAACAGAACTTGCCCAGAAGTTTGATGGACCATGCATGTACGCAGCTGCTGCAGAAGGCGATGGCGATCTGGTCAACGGCAGGGGCGATGCCTACTGCGGCATGCTGAACTGTTCCTACAATCTGGCCATGAGACACATCAATGCCTATATTCCGGAGTATCCGGTAGGTACGGCCAAAGAGATTGCCGGCATGATGGCAGAGTTTGTGCCGGTAGCCAGGGCAATTATCGGTGTCAAGAATCTGAAGATCATTACATTCGGTCCGCGCCCGCAGGATTTCTTTGCCTGCAATGCACCGATCAAGGGTCTGTATGAACTTGGTGTGGAAGTGGAAGAAAACAGTGAACTGGATCTTCTTGTCTCCTACAAAGAGCACAAGGGTGACAAGCGTATTCCGTCCGTCTGCGAAGATATGAAGCAGGAGATGGGTGAAGGAAAGTACTATCCGGATATGCTGGAACGGATGGCACAGTTTGAACTGACCCTGCTGGACTGGAAAGATGCCCATAGAGGATCCAAGAAATATGTTGCCTTTGCGGATAAGTGTTGGCCAGCATTCCCTTCTCAGTTTGGATTTGAACCATGCTACGTCAACAGCCGACTGGTATCCAAGGGTATTCCGGTTGCCTGCGAAGTTGATATCTATGGCGCACTCAGTGAGTACATCGGAACCTGTGCATCCAACGACAGTGTTACCCTGCTGGACATCAACAACAGCGTACCGGCATCCATGTATGAAGCAGATCACATCCAGGACAAGGGATACGATCTGACTGATACCTTCATGGGATTCCACTGCGGCAATACGCCATCCTGCCGGATGTGCAGTGACAGGGCAGTGAAGTATCAGCTGATCCAGCACCGTCTGCTGGAACCTTCCGGAAGTGATCCTGACTTTACAAGAGGAACCCTTGAGGGAGATATTGCGGCAAGCCCGATTACCTTCTACCGTCTGCAGTGTGACAGCGAAGGCGTACTGAGATCCTATATCGCAGAAGGCGAGATCCTGCCGGTCAAGGCACACAGCTTCGGCGGCATTGGCGTATTCGCCATTCCGGAAATGGGCCGTTTCTATCGCCACGTCCTGATTGAAAAGCACTTCCCGCATCATGGTGCAGTCGCATTCATGCATGCAGGAAAGACCATGTACAGCATCTTCCGCTATCTCGGCATCAAGGACATCAGTACCAACCAGCCGAAGAGCCTGCCGTATCCAACTGAAAATCCATTTGTAAGATAAAAGAGGGAAAGCCATGAAGTTTATCAAAGAAGATCATGCACTCATCGCAAGACGCCAGTCAGAGACCATCCGGGTTGAAGCCTGTGGCAAAGATGCACTGCGCATCAGAACAACCAGATATCCTGAATTCAGCGGTCATGACTGGGCACTTACAGAACCTGTCACAGAGACAAAATCCGACGTTACACTGAGCGATACACTGTCTTCCATCACCAACGGAAGATTGAAAGCAGAAGTGACAGATGCCGGGATTATCTCCTTCTATAAAGATGGAGCACTGCTGCTGAGAGAGTATTACCGCAACTATGGCGGAACACTTTCAAAAGAGAGCAGATGTCTGAAGGCAACCGGAAGGGAATATATTCCCTACACAGCCGGTGACTATAAGATCATCCAGCGGTTTGAAAGCAACCCGCAGGAAAAGATCTTCGGTCTTGGCCAGTACCAGCAGCCAAATACCAATCTGAAAGGATGCATCCTGGATCTTGAACAGCGCAATTCCCAGATCACTGTTCCGTATGCAGTATCCAGCCTTGGCTACGGCTTCCTCTGGAACACACCGGCAGTCGGAAAAGTCATGCTCGGCAATAACGTCACCGAGTGGGAAGCAGCTGCCGCAAAGGAGCTGGACTATTGGATTACCGTAGCAGATACACCGAAAGAACTGCTGCAGAACTATACTGCAGTAACAGGTCACGCACCGATGATGCAGGAAGACCTGATGGGATTATGGCAGTGCAAGCTGCGCTACCGCACCCAGGATGAGGTGCTCTCTGTCGCAAAAGCATGCAAGGCACACAATGTACCGATTGATGTCATCGTCATCGATTTCTTCCACTGGCCATATCAGGGTGACTGGAAGTTTGATCCGACCTACTGGCCTGATCCAAAATCCATGATTGCAGAACTGCATCAGATGGGTATCAAAGTGGTTGTCTCTGTCTGGCCTTCTGTTGACAAGAAGAGTGAGAACTTCGGCCGGATGGCAGAAGACGGCATGCTGATCAAAACAGAACGCGGATCCGATGAGACCTACGATTATCAGGGCGACTGTGTCGAGATTGACCCGACGAACCCGGATACCCGCCAGTTTGTATGGGATACCTGCAAGAAGAATTACTATGATCTTGGCGTTGATGGATTCTGGCTGGATAACTCAGAGCCGGACTACGTCAAATATGATTTCGATCATTACCGCTACTATCTTGGACCGGCACTGCTCTGCAGCAATATCTATCCGCAGTACTACAGCCGTACCTTCTATGACAATGAAGTCAAAGAAGGAAACACACATCCGGTCAACCTGCTCCGCTCCTGCTGGGCAGGCAGCCAGAAGTATGGCAATGTAGTCTGGTCAGGCGATGTGCCAAGTACATTTGAGGCATTGCAGGATCAGCTTCAGTGCGGTATCAACATGGGCCTTGCCGGAATTCCGTGGTGGACAACGGATATCGGCGGATTTATGACAGATGATGTCAATGATCCTGACTTCCGTCAGCTGCTGATCCGCTGGTATGAGTTTGCAGTATATACTGCATTCCTGCGTATGCATGGAGACCGCGGTCCTTACGATATTGAACCGCTGGATCATCGCGACTTCGGCGGCGGCTATCTTCATACCGGACAGTCCAATGAACTTTGGAGCTATGGAGAAGATAACTTCAAGATCATGAAACATTATCTTGATATCCGGACAGAGATGAAGCCATATATCAGTTCTCTCTTCAAAGAGGCGCATGAAAATGGATCACCGCTGCTCAGAGCCATGTTCTATGAATTTCCGGATGATCCGGAATGCTGGAATACTTACGATCAGTATATGTTCGGATCAGAATACCTGGTTGCGCCGATTCTCAAACTGAATCAGTTTGAGCGTGACGTATATCTGCCGAAGGGATCCTGGAAGGATACGCGTGATGGCAGTGTATATGAAGGCGGAACCACAATTCATGCCAAAGCACCTATCGAATCGATTCCTGTATTTCAAAAAATTAAATAGTTGAAACTGGCTGAGGTAAATGTTCCTCAGCCAATTGTTTGCAGAAATACAATACATATTTATACATATCTAGTTAAAAGATGTATTATATAGACGGAGCGATATTATGGAACTGATGGACTATGTAAAAACCAGATTTAAACCGGATGTGCCGATTTTTTTGGATGAGTTAATTGTCAATGGGGTATCGCGCACCTATATTAGGCAGAGATTTGCACAGTGTGAAAAAAAAGGGGAAATAGCACGCTATGATAATGGGATTTACTATATTCCAAGGCAGACAATGTTTGGCGAATCAAGGCCCTTTTTTGACGATGTATTAAGTCAAAAATACATCTCGAATGAACATGAAGTATATGGTTTCTTTACGGGACTTCAATTCGAAAATAAGATAGGGCTATCAGACCAGATCCCAGTCATGCCAGAAATTGTCACAAATCGAGAAAGTACAAGAAGACGAATTGTCACTTTACGTAATCAGAACGTGATTCTGAGAAAACCGGTAGTATATGTGACAAATGATAACGTTACAATTTTACAGTTTTTAGATCTTTTTAGAACGTATCCGGAATATAAAGTTCAAGAAAACATCGGGCTGTTAAAGAAATACATTAGTGATAACGCTTTATCTAGAGAAATGGTGCAACAATACCTTCCGAAATGCTCCGAAGCAGCAAAAGACAAATTGATTGAAAGCGGATTGATATATGAATTTATATGAGAATAAAGTTGATTTTTCTGATGCAATACTTGCGGCATCCACTTATTTGAATATTTCAGAGGCTATTATCGAAAAGGATTATTACGTCACACTGTTTCTGCATCGAATAATTCAAAGCGATCAGGGGCTTGTTTTTAAAGGCGGAACAAGTCTGTCGAAATGCTATAAACTGATTGACCGATATTCTGAGGATATCGACCTCAGTTATATGAACGTTGAACCTACAACCGGGAAAAAGAAGAAAATTAAACAAAGCATAGTAAATGCGGCGAGCGAATATGCAATGATTATTACAAATCAGGAAGACACTCGGAGTCGAAGGACATTTAATAGATATTGCATTGATTATCATTCTCAGTATTCCAGTCAAAGTATAAAACATGGAATTATTGTTGAAACTGCATTTCAAACCCCTGCATTTCCGGTTGTCATGAAATCTGCATCTTCATTATTAGCGGATTATCTGGGGCTAAACCATATGGATGGATTTATCGAAGAATATGAAATGGAGCCTTTTTTGGTGCCTGCACAATCGCTGGAACGAACTATGATCGACAAGTTGTTCGCACTGTGTGACTACTATATTGATAACAAGGCATATGAACATTCAAGACATCTTTATGATGTAAATAAACTCTTCAGCAATGTAGAACTGAATCAGGAATTTATGGATTTGCTAATTCAAGTACGCCAGTGGAGAAGTCGGCTGGCTATTTGCCCTTCAGCGAAAGAGAACGTTGTCATAAGCAAAATGTTGCTGGAAATAGTGACAACAGATTTTTATCGGCAGGACTATCAAAGTAATACGGATCCACTTTGCTGGAAACTTGTTGATTATAAAGAATCAAAAAACACATTGGAGAAAATTGCAACAGTTTTAGAAGAATACGGTCTGTAGTAGTGGATTTGAAAAATAAAGCATCAAAGCAGCGAGATGCACACGCTAATTTGATGCTTTGAAGTTATAGATTGGGCGGATGATCTTCTCTATCCGGTGAATACGCAGTCGTATCTAGGCACATTCAGTACAGAACACATGTACTCATATGCAGTCATATACTGACCGTTAACAAGATTCTTGAAGACAGAGGCAGACTGGCCGGATGCCAGCTGTACTCCTTTGGTATGAGCAGATGCGTGAAAGGTGTCATGACGGGAACTGACATTCCAGAATACAATATTCGGAATCTCATAACCGGCCTGCTTGAAACGCAGTGCCATTTCATCATAAAAGCCCCAGCAGGAACCGTCAGTACAGGCGTCAAACTCCATGTCAGTGATGATGACAATACTGGACGGCATATCCTGCTTTGCGGCATGTGCTTCCACTGCGGCGTTCAATACCAGATTGAAAGCAGCTTCAATATTGGTGTTGCACTCCCATTCAGCGTTAACCATGTTGAAAGCAATCTGCTTCAGATTATTTCCTTTCAGTGTGACCAGTTCAGGTCTGCCTGAGAAGGTCATAAACTGATTGGCAAACGGACCATGGTTATGCTGGGCAAAGTAAATACCGAGGCCGACAGAAGTAGCCATTGGCCTTCCGTACATGGAGCCAGAGACATCTGCCATAATCAGAAAGCGCTCATTGCCTTCAGTATAATCCGGTAGTGCATCCCACTGTGCCTGAAGGGTATCATCAAACTCATTGTGATAAAGAATCTTCTCAATGATGTCATACGGATAAAGAACAGACGAATGAATGATACTCCTGCCTTTTTTGACAGACGCAATGAATTCAGAAAAACGTTCTTCATCATGCGTAAAGAAGGCATTGCGGTAATTCATCATTGCCCTGGAAGGAACCTTGGCGTAATCAATCTTCTCATATGCTCTGGCACTGAGATTGACTTCGGTGATATTGATATAGCTGCGCAGCGAAGACAGCATCTTACGGTATTCCCGTTCGCCCATGCCAAACGTATCTGCCAGAATACGGGCAAGCCTGACAGTGTTTTTGCTGGAAGTGGTGATGGAAGGCATCCACTTTGCGCAGAGCGATACAGGCTTGTTTTCTTTCATGCAAGCCATGTCACTGGTCAGCTGTTCTTTGAGAAACGAACAAATGCCATCTTTGACAGCCGGTGCGTCAATCAGATCTACGAGATCGTCATAACGGCCGAACTCTGCAATATTGGCAAGATTGCCAAGAATCAGGGATGGTTCGTGCACAGCTAAAAACTGCAGCAGCTGACGGGCGGTTTCCCGCTCACCAAGGCCTTCGCGGATGTCCCTTGCATAAAAAATCATTTTCACTGCCAACTTTGGATCTTCTGTATAGGCACGGGAAAACATGGAGAAAAGACGGGATCTGTCGCTCCGCATCGCACCGATGCATGCAAAAAGATCTGTCAGGTCATCATTGCTGGAACGGAACGCAGTCGCTCCGTTTTCAGTCAGGGTGTGATTCTGGATTGTATTGATTGCTTCGGTCAGTGCAGTCATAAGATAGACCTCCTATATGAAATAAGTGAGATGCAGCACAAGACACGGTGGCCGTCAGGCCATAGATTCATCTGATCACATAGAAGAGATTTGCTGTATGTGTCTTTCCATGCTGCATCTTCAGAGCGTGTTGACAGGACGCGGGTCATCTACCAGTTCAATTGAGTTGAGTTATAAGGTTTGCTGTATGCGTCCTCACTCTGGCGGCAAAGGAGAGTTAATGCCCCGCCGCATTCATATTATTGATTGCCGGAAGGAATAATAGTATGGTTGATGTCAGATGAATTAATGAACCCATATAATATGATGAATATAGGATATAATGATAAATATAGTTGCTAATAATACCCCTTAAATGGGGGGTGGAGAACAAACATGGAAGAAAAGATCAAGATCAGTCTTTCCAAAACCTGCTATCAGATTCTGATGAAAGACACCGAGAACTTTGAATTTTATAAGAAGGATGGATCGCTGAACCGGAATGCTTTTTTGAATACGCTGATTGAAAATTACTGTGATGCCTATGCAGCCCAGCAGAAAAATACCCTTCAGCTGTTAAGCAAAAGGGTATCTGCATTGCATGGTGTACGTCTGAAGGAAGTTGGTGAGGTATGCAATGAAATTCTGAATGATCTCAACCGCAGCCAGCTGGAGAATGGTGAAAAGCTGGAAGTCAGCCTTTCGTTCCGGCCGACAAAAGAAAGCGCATATTCCGTGGAGTATATCAGAGACTGTCTTTCCGTAGGGACAACAGTATCCAACTACTTCCGGATGATGCTTCTGTCCTACAGTCAACAGCCGCAGGATGCCAGGGAAAAGATCATATTCCGGAAACAGTATGA
This sequence comes from Solobacterium sp., assembly GCA_022486935.1. Classification (GTDB taxonomy): domain Bacteria; phylum Bacillota_I; class Bacilli_A; order Erysipelotrichales; family Erysipelotrichaceae; genus Bulleidia. The sequence continues at coordinate 56,520 of JAKVJO010000003.1, forward strand.
AACAATTGCCAGGGCAATCGAAGAACATAAACAGATCTATTTCACGATCCGTGGTAATTCGGCAAGACAGGTATCTCCCTATGCAGTTGTCAGCTCCAAAGAGGAACTGTACAACTACATGCTGAGTGAGAGCACTGACGGGACGGTTCATACCAACCGGCTGACCAGGATCACCAATGTATCTATTTTGAATGAAGATGCACATATCTCACAGGAGGCACTGCCGATCTTTGAAAAGATGCAGTGGCTCGGCCCGCAGTATAATTTTCTGCCGAAAGAAAACTACTCCATTGTGGTAAAACTGACAGCCAATGGCCAGCGGATGTTCAAAGTGATGTATCTGCACCGGCCGATACCGGTCAGTATTGAAGAAGACCGTTATCTATTTGATTGTTCTGAAGAGCAGGTGTTTCAGTATTTCTGCAGATTTGGAGAGGCAGCGTACATTGTCAAACCGAAGCGCCTGAGAGAACGGATAAAAAGCTTCTATGACCGCGGCAGTGAACTGTACCGCGATGATAATCCAGTGAAGAAGTGATCTCAGGCTGCTTTCAGTTTCTTTGTCTCACGCTTGAGATCATAGATGGAAAGCACTCCGGCAACCACACCTGCAACCGGGCCGGCATAGAGCAGACCTTCCACGCCGAAGAAGTATCCAAATATCAGCATGCCCGGGACCAGTACAACCAGCTGTCTGATCAGGATCAATATGCTGGCTTCTTTTGGTTTGCCCAATGATTGCAGGAAAGAACTGGTAACCATCTGGATTGCGTCCATTGCAAGCATCGACAGATAAACACGCAGACACAGCATTGCGTACTGATTATAGAGCGCATCGTTGGAACCGAAGATGGAGATCACACTCATCGGTGCCAGCTGGAACCAGATGGTTGCCGAGATCGTCAGGATCAGGGCGGCACACAATGTGATTTTCAATGTCTTCAGCGCCCGGTCATAGCGATCGCTGCCATAGTTGAAACTGAGGATCGGCTGGGCGCCGGCCATCATGCCGGTGACAGCAGACTGCAGAATATTGAAGATCTTCATGGTGACACCGAAAGCGGCCATTGGAACATCTGCTCCGTAGACACTGAGTGCACCATAATAGACCAGCAGGTTATTCTGGATCAGCACAACAACGACGATCATGACCTGGGTGGTAAAGGAAGACATGCCGAATCTTGCGACCTGGGTAATCTTGGAAGCGCAGTGATGAAATGACTCCTTTGAGAGTTTCATCGTTTTGGTATGCCCGCACAGAAACCACAGGTTGATGAATGAATTGGCAATCTGCCCGGCGATTGTGGCAAGCGTTGCACCGGTAACGCCCCATTTCCAGACAAAGATGGTAACTGGATCAAAGATCATATTGATTGCACAGCCGACAATCATGCCGGTCATGGCAAACTTCGGACTGCCATCAGCCCGGATCATGGACATGGTGGCGGAACTGAAGACACAGAAAAAGATCCCGATGGAAATGATTCTTCCATACTGGATGCAGTAGGAATAAGTGGCATCTGTTGCACCGAACAGTCTGCACAGCGGGCCAAGGAAGACGTTATAGACAAGCGCCAGAATCAGCCCGATGATGACCAGTCCCAGGATGCCGGCAGCCATGCCCCTGTCTGCTTCTTCGTGCTTTCCTTCACCGTGTTTCAGATTGAAATAACTGGCAGAGCCATCGCCCAGCATCAGTCCGAATGCCACTGCAAGCATGGTCAGCGGAAAAATGACATTGGTAGCCGCGTTGCCAAGATAGCCGACACCCTGACCGATGAAGATCTGGTCCACCATGTTGTACAGTGCATTGAGCACCATGGAAACAACACTGGGCAGGGCAAATGCCATCAGCAGTTTTGAAATCTTTTCTGTTCCGAGTTTTGTTGCGTTATTCATGCAGGTCTCCTTCATTCAGGTTCCTGATGATCTGTTCAGAGATCTTCAGAAACTGATCCATATCTTCACTCGAAATTCCGCGGGTAATGCTTGCTTCCATTGCCCGTAAATCCTTTTGGACAGAAGTCTTCTGTCTTAATCCTTTTTCAGTTACTGCGATCTTCTTCAGACGGGCATCGTCTGGATCTGCAATCCGTCTGATATAGCCGTCCTGCTCAAGATCCTTGATCAGTGCTGATGCACTTGGTGCACGCAGGCAGTACTCCTGTTCAATATCTTTCTGATAGGTGTCACTGGTACGGTCGATCAGGAAGAACAATACCCGTTTCTTCGCACCGCTCAGGTCATCGTAGGCAGAGATCGCATCCAGCTGACGGCGGAACAGATTGGACATCTTGCCGATATCAGTGATAATCGTTTTCCTCTTTGAGGTCATTGCCAAAGCCTCCATATACTTAGGAACCTAACTATTATAGATTTCATGGAGCAGATGTCAATTATAAAAAGACACCACTTCGATTGAAGTGATGCCATGTGGATCTACTTGATTGTAATGGAGGATACTGCAGTGCCGGCCTTTTCCTGAGCAGCGGATACGGTAATCGTGTCGCCTGGATTTGCCTTGACGATCCAGGTCAGTTTCTTCTTTGCCGGTGCACTGTATTTGGTGGTGATGTTTCCGTAATAGTGGGTATCTGTGGCAGTGCGGCTGTAGCCGGAGAGATCACCGACGGTTTCAACTGTCTTGCCGGAGATTGGATCTGCACCTTGCAAGGTGACAGTTACCGGATGATTTACATGCAGGGTAACTGCTTCGTCACTGAGGCAGGTTGGCAGATATCCGAGGTTGCCTACTGTGGCAGTGATCTGATAGATGCCGGCACTTTCTTTGGCACAGGCGATGGAATCGATGCTGAGATGCGGTACGGTCTTTGCAAACCTGACCATGAACTTGGTCATCTTCTCGCATTCCTGCAGCAGGAAGTTTTCCGGCGGGTTCTGCATGGTGTACTTGATGTTGAAGCCGCCGAGTTCCACATCACCGAACTGCGGATGATGGAACGGTGTCCAGTCCAGCCAGTACTGCGGAGCGTTCTTCTTGACCCAGTCCATGCATGCGTTGAACCGCTTCATGGCTGTCGTTGGTTCTTCACTGCGGTGCATGTTCCAGGTGATCGGAACACCTGCCCGGTTGGCAAGATCCCAGAGCTCTACGGTAAATGCCGGAATGCCCTGTGTCTGATAGCACCAGTCATCGAATGCACCGGAGTCATAGTTGATCTGGTCATCCATGAAGGAATCAAAGATATTGATTGGTTCATATCCCATTTCCTTCTTGGCCATGTTGCCAATGGCAATGAAGGTATCGATATCATGTTTCGGTGCACTGCTGGCTGCTTTGGTTCCCGGCGGGTAGAGGATCACTCCGCCGCTGGTGTGGTTGGTTGATACGCCGCAGATATTCGGATGGGCAAGCACGAAGTCCACAACTGCTTTGTTCTCAGGATTGCTCAATGGATATTTGCCAGCGCCGGGCTGACGGGAATCCGGGAACCAGCCGAACGGATAGTTGCGGTTGAAGTCCAGGCCCCAGGCAGGCTTTGCATGTTTCAGATTCTCACTGCCGTCATAGTCTTCCAGATATCCTTCTGGAAAGATATCGAAGTAATCGCCTTCCATATCATCCGGCTGTCTCAGGATCATGGAACAGCCGTCTTTCTTCCAGGCTCCGTAAGGAGTCGGAATACGCATCATGCGGATGACACCGAAGGCGATTACT
>JAKVJO010000004.1 GCA_022486935.1 Solobacterium sp.
GAGTTCATCAACGCTTATAAGTCAGCTTCCTCCCGTATGATACGGAAACAGTACTCAAAGGAACTGAACACTTATTATTGGAAGCCCTACTTCTGGAGTCTGTCTTACTTCCTTGGCACAGTCAGCGACCGCAGTGAAGAAGCAGTCAGAACCTATATCCAAAACCAGAAAGACTGAGAAGGTGGCATTCACCCAAAGCTGATACGCGGTTCAGTTGTGGTACTCTGCCCGGAATGATAGATTTCCAAGCAGAATCTGTTTCTCTGAAGTACCCATCATGCATGCCTCCGAAGTACGCTTTGTTGATATTCCTATTCTAGTCCGGTTTGTTTTAGGCGGCATAAAACAGAAATCTGGATTTTTGTGAAAATAATGGTCAAATGTTAGTCAAATGTATCAAACAGGTAGATTGAGAACATTTATAGCAGAGTATACAAAAAGCCCATACACCGCATGGTTGTGCGACATATAGGCATATCAATCAATGGTCGGAATGACGGGATTTGAACCCGTGACCTCTTCGTCCCTAACGAAGCGCGCTACCAAGCTGCGCCACATTCCGAATTGCCGGTACTGATCTTTGAATCTGCAGACGGCTTCAGCCGTAAGCTCGCGCAGTACTTGCGCTTAGTCATTATACCGTTCTGACGGACTTCTGCCAAGATTTTCGGTATTATGGCTTGCTGAAACTCTTTGGTATCTGGAAATTTTTCAAGAAAGGATTGATTCAGTCTTTTGATGATCAAAATGAAAATAACAGAGACAGCGGATCAGCAGAATGTTTGGTCTTCATCCTCTGTGAATGGAAGACAATTCTTATGGAAGATCATCAGAAAGAAAAGACCCGCATGGAATAACATCAGGATTGCCTGCTGCAGAAAAAAGCCGCTGAACCTGTATCTGCACAGGTCTTGCGGCATTGTTTTGGCGTTCCCGAGGTGATTCGAACACCCGGCCTACCGCTTAGGAGGCGGTCGCTCTATCCAGCTGAGCTACGGGAACATCTAACGAATTGTAAGGTGCTATTAGCAAAGTGTCAAACGCATTCGGTATTCTTAGGAGACTAAGCGGGAATCCTCGGTAATTCAATTGCCGAGCAGTTCAAGAGGGGCTTGTAATATCTGCTTTTTCTATAGGGGTAGCGCTGATCCATTATACAGTGATTTGCCTGTTTTGTAGACACAAAAGGCAAATCGTATTCCCGGATAATCAATCGGGTTTGATATGATATGGGCGCAGCCCGGAGGGGGACTTGCAAAAGGGGAAATGCTTATGAGTGACTATCAGGTTATTACCGACGCAACATGCGACATGAATCAGGACATTCTGGAAGCACATCACATTGATGTCATTCCAATGCTTGTAACATTCAATGATGGAAGATCATTCCTTCATTATCCGGATTTCCGGAATTTCAAAGCCAAGGATTTCTACGATGAACTGCGGAAAGGAAATCTTTCGCACTCCACCCAGATTACACCGGCAACGTATCTCGAATATTTCTCACCGATTCTGGAAGCCGGGAAAGATATTCTGTATATCTGCTTCTCCAGCGGCATGTCCAATACTTATGAATCCAGTCTGATGGCAGTCAAACAGCTGAAGGAAAAGTATCCGGAACGTACCATCATCTCAATTGATTCTCTGTGTGCCTGCGGCGGTGAGGGTGTCTTCGCAGTACAGGCTGCACTGAACAAAGAAGCCGGCATGGACATTGAGACCAATGCCAAATGGCTGAACGACAACAAATTGAAGCTGGCGCATTACTTCACTGTAGGCGATCTGTTCTACCTGCATAAGGGCGGAAGAGTATCAGCAGCTACTGCCATTGTCGGCTCGGCACTGTCAATCAAACCGATTCTGATTGTTGATGAAGAAGGCAAGCTGAAGATGATCAGCACTGCCCACGGCAAGCGGGCCAGTCTGAAGAAACTGCTTACCATGACCCAGCAGACGATTGTGGATCCGGAGAATCAGATTCTGTATATCTCCCATACAGACTGTCTGGAAGACGCAGAGAATCTGAAAGCTGCAGTCAAGGAAGCGATTCCCTGCAAAGATGTTATTATTACTACAGTCGGACCGGTTGTAGGAACCCATACAGGACCGACACACGTATGCCTGTTCTCCTGGGGGACCGGCAGAAGACCGGAGAAATAAATATTACGATGAACAAACGCTCTATTCCAACATTTGAAGAAGAGCTGCAGAACGGTACACTCAATCATCTGTCTGAGGGGTACCGTTTTGATAATCTGCAGTTTGCCAATGAGACCTGTACCAGAGATCTTTCCGAACTGGAGTTTCACGAGTGTCAGTTTGATCATGTGGTCTTCAGCAGTGCCTGTAAAGGGACCCTGTACGCTGATGCGATCTTTGACCACTGTGAGTTTTCCAATATGGACTTTGAAGAGTCAGTCTTCCGCCGGGCACAGTTCAATCACTGCCGTCTGACCGGTGTGGACCTGTCCCGCAGCGTATTCCAGGATGTGGAATTCAGGGAGTGCGAGGGAAGATATGCGTCCTTCAGCGGATCAACGTTCAAGCAGGTGCTGTTTGAGCGCTGTGTCCTTGCCCAGACCGGCTTCTCTTCCTGCAAGTTTACCAATACAGAACTCCATGACAATGACTTTACGGAAGCAGAGTTTGTGGATACCAGACTGGCTGGGCTGGATTTCTCGGATTCTCTGTTTCAGGGAATTATGGTATCTCCGGAAGACCTGAAAGGCGTCACCTTAAACTCGGACCAGGCGATTATGTGCGTTCAACTGCTTGGAATCCGTGTAAAGTAAACAGTTTCACGAATCTTTCACAAGATCAGCATAGACATTACACAAGAATTTAGTATTGTATCAGTGTCAAATGAATAGTTTGATATTTCTTTCCCCCTATAGGAAGCGGGATCTGCGTGCTGGCAGGTCCCTTTTCTTTGGATTCGTGAACATAAAGCGCTTTTTGTATACACTACTGTAATAAGCGATTAGGTAAAATGTATCAGTATTTAAGCGGAGGCAGACAAATGAGAGTGTTTCAGGCAGTTCTCATCTTTATAGGATTGGCATTGGACAGTTTTGTACTGATGATGAATCAGGGGGCAAGGCTGAATAAGCTGAAGTTCGCAGATTCAGTGCGTTATGCAGTGATTTATGCGGCAACCAGTGTGGGCGCAGTACTGATTGGCTATGCAATTTCCATTCTGTTCAAGGATATCCTTGGCGATCGGTTCGAGATCTTTGTTGCATGTCTCGCGATTTTTGCGCTCGGATGTTTTATCATGGTAAAGAGTTTCAAGGCACAGGCGGTTGTTGAGACCGTTGATAATGACTTCAATAACAAGAAGTGCTTCCAGCTCGCGCTTGTGACAAGTCTTGATACGCTGTTTCTGGGCGTCTGCTTCTCGTTTCTGGGAATCGGGCTTGGTTATGCAGTACTTCTGTCATTTGTGGTAACATTAGTAGCAATTGTAGTGGCATTGACCATTGGCTACAATCTTGGCTCCAGCTATACAAGGGTTGTTGGAATGTCTGGCGGATGTCTGATGATCATATTTGCACTGTACCTGCTTACTGTATATATGATCCGCTTATAGAAATTCAGGGGAGAGGCATGGAAAATCGAAAGGGCATGATGAGGGCATCGCTCTATGAATCATTGAGAGAACTGATGCTTAAAAAAGTCTTTGAGAAGATTACGATCAAGCAGATCTGCGATCAGACCGGCGTCATCCGGGCAACCTTTTATAATTATTTTGATGATAAGTATGACTGTCTGAATGCAATCGTCCATCATGATCTCACGGAAGAGATGCTGTCCAACCCGGACAAGGATGTCGCCAAGAATACCATCGAGCATGCCCTGCAGCGGGTAGACGAGAACCGCAATTTCTATCGGATTGCCTATAACGTCACCGGCCAGAACAGTTTCGAGGATATGATCCGCGTCAATCTTCAACTGATGTTTGAAGAATACTTCCGGCATTACCGTAAGCCGGGATATATCGAGCAGTATCCTGACGCGCTGCTGTCGGCATACTATGGCGAGTGTCTCGCGTTTGTGATCAAACAGTTTGTCTTCCAGAAAGACGGCGAACTGACAGTGAAGCAGGCTGCGGCAATGTTACTGGATCTGATGGGACACAGTTTCTACGACTTCGTCACTTATAACGGATAACAGACTAAGACAGATGAACTGAAGGGCAAAGATGCCTGATGGTCCATCTGTCTTTTTGGTATCAGAAAAGCAGGAATCTCTTCCTGCTCAGCTGAAGGTTACATATTCGTTTTCGGGACCCTTGTACTTCCAGATGTGATCAGCATAGATGACGGGATACTTCTGACCGTCAGGTCCGTCCAGCAGTTTGATCTTACCCTGGACATCAACCCATTCATCCATCTGCAGTTCTTCAATCTTGACGCCGGTCACGGTGATGCCGCACAGGGAAGTATCCTGCTCACAGCAGACCATGGCTCTTCTGCCAAGGACAAACGACTGCTTATAACTCTCCGGAAGCTTCTCGGCATACTTGCCGCGCACCCGGATTTCCTTACCATTGTAGTTTTCAATGTTGTCCATGAGATCCATGTACCAGATGCCGTAGTCATCATCTGTGATATCAATGACATCGGCGTTCATATCGTATGGAAGTTTGCCTTCCTTGAATTCGACCGGTTCTCCGAAGTTTCCTTCGTAGTAGATCTCACACTTGCGGTTGATAGCCTTGATCGTTCCGCGCATGGCTCTTGGCGACATGTCACTGGTACAGCGGTTGACGATGACTACATCGCTGTAACGCAGCTGTTCAAACAGCATGCCGCGCATATTCTGGATGTACAGCTGAAACGTGGTCGCATCAATCGTTGACAGGATCTCAACCAATGGCCAGAAGTCCGGCATGTCCTTCAAGAGGGAATCCGGAATCTTTTCACTGCCGTTGAATTCAATGAATACCTGATTTGGATGATAGACCGTATCCAGTTCCCGCATCTTCTGCGGAGTCAGTTCCAGTGAGGAATCGAAGAACTCGATAAATGCCTTGTGCTCATCCAGCCATTCTTCTGTATATTCTGTTTCACCCTGTTCAAAGCACAGGATCAATGTGCGCGGATCTGATTCCATGAACTGCGGATCACTCAGCGTATCCATGAGCAGGGAAGTTTTTCCGCTGTCCAGAAAGCCGGTGAACAGATAGACCGGTGTCGGCATCCTACTTCACTCCAAACAGTTCTTTCATCGCCGCTTCATCTACAGAAGTGCCGATGATGGTGATCAGTCCGGTATAGGCAGCACTGCCCTTGCGGACATCGACATCGCCCGGTACAAAGTCAAAGAACAGCCAGCTGCTGTTATCAGTGCCTGGAACAATGCCCTTGGCTCTGACAATATTCTCCGGCAGTTTGGCAAGGATTGCCTTCAACTGATCTGCGGAATACTTGTTGACAGTCTCGAAGCCGATGGAGTCAAAGACATCGTCGGCATCCAGTTCGCCGTCATGGTGATGGTGGTGATGATGGTGCTCGCAGTGATCGTGATCATGTTCATCATGGTCATCATGATCATGGTGATGATGTTCCTCATGATCGTGATCGTCATCATCATCGTCTTCTTCCGGTTCCAGTTCGCCGAGATCCTTTGGAAAGCCGGTTCCGGCTCCGGTCATGGCATCAAAGATGGATGCGCCGGTCAGTTCGTCCCAGGCAGTGGTGATAATACGGGCAGTTGGATTCAGTTCGCGGATAATGGCGATGTCTTCCTGCAGCTTTTCATCGTTGGTCTTCTGGGTCTTGGACAGGATGACACAGGATGCGGTGGCAATCTGATCATCGAAGAAGTCCTTGAAATTCTTGTGGTACATCTTGCAGCGGGCCGCATCAACAACGGTGCTGTAGCTGTCCAGTTCCACACCGTCGACCGTGCGGATGATCTTCAGGATGTCAGAGAGTTTTCCGACACCGGAAGGTTCAATGATGATGCGCTCCGGGTGATAGGTATCAATGACCTTGCGGAGTGCTTTCTGGAAGTCGCCGCGCAGGGTGCAGCAGATACAGCCGGAGTTGATCTCTTTGATTTCAATGCCGGCATCCTTGAGGAAGCTGCCGTCAATGCCGATCTCGCCGAATTCATTCTCGACCAGTACAACCTGCTGGCCGGCAAATTCTTCCTTGATGAGTTTGGAGATCAGGGTTGTTTTTCCTGCTCCGAGAAATCCTGAAATTACATTTACTTTTGTCATGTGTATAGGTACCTCCGTACGTGTTCAGATAATAATGGACAGAGAATGAATCTCCGTCCGTTCAATGCTTATATTAGCACAATCGTCAAGCCTGACTGCTGTACATTATGGTTTCAATGTCTTCCTGATGATTTCGAAGATCACCGGCCTGACTTCTTCCATGGTGCAGGGGTAGTGATCAATGATTGCCGAGTAACAGACAGTGGCGACCATGCCGGTCAGTGCAAACATCTCTGTCAGCAGGTGATCCGCACTGAGATGATTCTCTGCTGCATACTTCCGGATGGAAGTGCGGATGGATCCGATCAGTTCATCATCAGACGCGACCAGTTCTTCTTTGGATACCGTCCAGGTGAAGTCCCTTCTCAACAGCTTCAAGAGATCTGTATCTTTCTCAAAGCGGTTGATGATGTAATCTGCCATCACCAGGCAGTTTTCCACAAAGTCCTCTGTCCGGTGTGCTTTCATCCAGGTATAGGCTTCTTCCAGAAGACCATAGCTGATCCGCATGTTCAGTGACTTGGCAATATCTTCCTTGTCCTTGAAATACAGGTAAAAAGTTCCCTTTGCAATGTCAGCCTGCTCACAGATGCGGGCAATGCTCGCACCGCCAACGCCTTCGCTGATAAAGCATTCATATGCCGCATCCAGTAAACGCTTCCGTTTATCTGCTTTTTTCCGTTCAATCAAAAGTGCCATAAGTACCTTCTTTTTCCTTATTATATGACAAATTTACTCGAAATATACAAACATGGGAATATGACTAAAAGACATTATTGAAATGTGGTCAGCAGTGAATATACTAATTAAGTGACCAAGGGTCATTTTATCTGATGGACCAGGAATCATGACTCCTGCTTGATCAGATCAAATGACATAGACAGGGGAGAACGGATGAAGAAATTTTCACACTGGATTGTCAAACACCGGGTACTGGTATTGATCCTTGCAGTGGTGCTGGCAATCCCATCTTATTTCATGTATATACACACCCGGGTGAACTACGACATGCTGAGCTATCTGCCCGGCAATATCGACACCATGAAGGGCCAGGATATTCTGGAGAATGAGTTTGGCAGCGGTGCCTTCAGCATGCTGATCGTAGAAGGCATGCCGGACAAAGATGTATCCGCACTGAAGACCAAAGTTGAAGCAGTAGATCACGTCAAGACAGTGATCTGGTATGACTCACTGGCTGATATCTCGATGCCGAAAGAGATGCTGCCGGAAAAGGTGTACAACGCCTTCAACAAGGGCGATGCCACGATGATGCTGGTCATCTATGATGACACCTCCTCGGCAGATAACACCATGGATGCAGTCGCCAATATCCGTAAGATCGCCGGCAAGCAGTGTTTCCTGACTGGAACTACCCCGGTTGTACTGGATACCAAGAACCTGGCAGACCAGGAAGCACCGGTCTATGTAGGACTGGCAGTGCTGCTGTCAGCCATTGCATTATCCTGCTGTATGGACAGCTTCCTGATTCCGTTTATCTTTCTGGCCAGTATCGGGTTTGCCATTATCTATAACCTTGGAACCAACATGTTCCTGGGTTCGATCTCCTATATCACCAAGGCAATTGCAGCAGTGCTGCAGCTTGGTGTGACCATGGACTATTCAATCTTTCTCTGGAACTCCTACATGGAACGCAGGGAGTCCGGCAAATCACCGGAAGACGCAATGGCCAAGGCAATTGAACTGACCTTCAGCTCGATTGCCGGTTCTTCTACAACGACCATTGCCGGGTTCATTGCCCTGTGCTTCATGAGTTTCGCGCTGGGTAAAGATCTTGGTATCGTCATGTCCAAGGGTGTTCTGTTCGGACTGATCAGCTGTATTACTATCCTGCCATCAATGATCCTGGTATTCCACAAGCCGCTGGAGAAGACCAAGCATAAACCGCTGCTGCCGGATATCGGCAAGCTGGCTCCGTTTATCATCAAGCATTACAAGGCACTGCTGGCAATCTTTATCCTGCTGATGGTGCCATCCATCTATGGATATAAGAACTACAAGACCTACTACAACCTGGACAGTTCCCTGCCAAAAGACATGGAAGGCATTGTGGCCAACGAGAAACTCCAGGATGAATTTGATATGAACTCCATTCATCTGCTGATGCTTTCAAGCGATGTGCCGGACAAAGATGTACGGACCCTGGCATCGCAGATGGAGTCAGTAGACGGCGTCAACTGGGTGATCGGCCTGAACACGATCAAGGGTGAATCTGTACCGGAAGAAGTCATTCCGGATGAAATTAAGAACGCGGCTGAAGATGAAAACTGGCAGCTGATCCTGATCGGCTCCAAGTATCAGGTTGCCAGTGATGAAGTGAATCAGCAGGTAACAGAACTTCAATCACTTGCCAAGAACTATGACAGTTCCAGCATGCTGATCGGTGAAGCACCATGTACCAAAGATCTGATTGACATCACTGCCAAGGACTTCACTTCAGTTGATTCCGCATCCATCGGTATTATCTTTGCCATCATCCTGCTGGTATTCGGATCTGTATCGATCCCAATCGTGCTGGTCAGTGTCATTGAACTGTCTATCTTCATCAACATGGGTATCTGTTACTACACCAACACCACACTGCCATTCATTGCCGGCATTGTCATCAGTACCGTGCAGCTAGGCTCCTGCGTAGACTATGCCATCCTGATGACCAACCGGTATCTGTTTGAACGCAGAAGCGGCAAGGATAAGAAAGAGGCAATGACCATAGCGAGCAGTACCTGCTCCAAGTCCATTCTGGTCAGCTCACTGAGTTTCTTTGCGGCAACGTATGGAGTCGGTATCTACTCCACGATTGATATGATCAGTGCCCTCTGCAAACTGATGGCTCGCGGAGCGCTTCTGAGCATGGCGTGTGTCATCTTCATCCTGCCGGCATTCCTGCTGGTGTTTGACAAGTTCATCATGGCCTGGACCTGGAAGGGCAGACTGAAGAAAAAAGTGAAAGCGAAGATTGCTGATCATCAGTCAGCACAGACGGAGGAATAACAGATATGAAGAAAAGAACAGTGTTCAGTGCAGTGATTGCAGCCACGATCGTTGCGGCATACAGCGGAATCACTCCGGTTGCTGCAGAAGAAACGACAGGTACCGGTGTGACAAAAGATGAAACAGTATATGTCTTTACCGATGCATCAGGATCAGTGACCAATACGATTGTCAGTGACTGGCTGAAGAATGAGAGCGGTGAGACCACCATCACTGACAAGAGCGATCTGACCGATATTGAAAATGTCAAAGGCGATGAAACGTACAGTCAGGGCAGTGATGGCTCAATTATCTGGAAGGCAGCCGGCAATGATATTTATTACCGGGGGAATTCCAGCAAGCAGGCTCCGGTCAGCATGAAGATCACCTATACACTTGATGGCAATAACATTACTGCAGCAGACGCTGCCGGCAAGTCCGGAAAACTGACACTGAATATCAAACTGAGCAACAGCACCTTTACCACACAGTCTGTTGACGGTGCTATGAAGCAGGTGTGTGTACCGATCGTAGCTATTGCCGGTGTCATGATGGATTCTGATACATTCACCAACATCACCTGTGACAGCGGAACACTGCAGTCGGATGCGGCCAACCAGATTGTTGCAGCAGTGATGTTGCCGGGCATGAAGCAGTGCCTTGGATCCAATCTGACCGGTGATCTTTCCTCTGTAAATTCGTATCTCAAAGATGAATTCACGATTGAAGCAGATGTTACAAACTTCAAGACGCCGACAATCCTGATGACCTGCTCTACCAGCATTGATGATCTTAAAGAAGAAACCAAGACAACGGATCTTTCCAGCGTCATGTCTGACCTGGATGATCTGAAGTCAGCGACCAATGAACTGATCAGTGGGGCCAAGAGTCTCTATGATGGAACTGTCACACTGGATAACGGTGCCAGTGATCTGCAGTCCGGCGCCCAGCAGCTGGCTGATGGACTTGGTACATTGAACTCCAACAGCGATGCACTGAACTCCGGTGCACAGCAGATCGCAGACGGTATCCTGACAACTGCCAATTCACAGCTGAATGCTGCAGGTCTGGAATCTGTTACCTGGGATAATTACGCAGATAAAATCTCTGAGTATCTTGGCGTGACTGATGCAATGCGGGCAGCCGCAAAGCAGCAGATTCTGTCGCAGGTCAATCAGACTCTGACTTCCCAGGGAAAATCAACAATTGATGAATCTAAGTTGGATCTTCTGCTGTACATGGCAGCCGCGCATAATGATACGTCCAAAGATCTGGCAGGCAATCTTCTTGCGCAGAGTGTTAACGCAACTGCAGCACTTAATGCGGCAACAGATGTACAAAATGCACAGACACACGCTGAAGCAATTGGAACTGGTGATTTCACGCATATTACTTCTCTGCTGGCAGCAGCCAGAACGGAAGCGGCTGCAGCAACACCAACAGCTGAGCAGCTTGCGGCAACTGAGGCATCCATACTGACTCAGATCAAGACGGCAGCAGGCAACTCGATAGATGATGATACTGCAAAGAAGGTTCTCTATTATTCAGCAGCCAATTATGGAGCGGCCGCACTTTCAAGCGCAAACCTTGGATCTTCGTTAGCCGCTGTGTCAGGCGGTGCACAGGTTGACATGACACTTGAAGCTACGATCAATATGGTAACCAGCGTAGAAACTGCTGCATACCAGGCAACAATTGCAGATGCTTCACAGACACCGGACAGCACGATTTATGCAGGCGTGGTTAGTGAACTGAAGACCATGAATTCTTCACTGGATGATTCGACTTGTGCTGTTTTGATTACCTATGCAGGCGAGCACTATGTTTCAACAGACTCACTGGTGAATAATCTGACCTCAGCCGCAGCCGTTGTCAGTAACGCCAATTCAGTGCTTACTGATCAGAGTGAGTATACTACGGCACATGGTCAGCAGATTATCAAAGGGGTACTGACCTCTGCAGTACAGAGCGACTCCTCTACCATGGGTTCATTGAATACACTGCTCAGCACATTGAACAGCGTGCAGACATTTGTCAGCGGAGTAAATGAATATACTGCCGGCGTATCAACTGCATACAATGGCGCACTGCAGCTGAAGAATGGAACAGACTCTTTGAAGTCAGGCACCACAGAATTGGAAGATGGCGCCAAGGATCTGTATGATGGAATCCAGAAGTACAATACCGACGGTATCTCCAAACTGACAGACAGTTCTGATATCAAGAACCTGGAAAAGCTTGGCGGCATGGTTGAAGCGGTCGCCGATAAGGCAACTGAATACAACAACTATTCCGGTCTGGCAGATGGCATGGATGGCAAGGTGGTCTTTATCTACAAGGTTGCAGAAGTGGATGCGCCTGAGGCAACGGCGACTGCCACGGCAGACGCTTCTTCCAGTGATTCCAGCAGCAGTTCAAATGGATTCTGGAACTGGCTGACTAGTCTTTTCAAAAAGTAATATGCATGATGCAGAGGTACTGGCTGACGGTATCTCTGTTTTATTGTCCCTCCATCTTCAGAATCTGATATGATTAGCCGGCGAGGGGATTGTATGAAGAAAACAGGACTGATCTTTGACGTAGATGGAACGTTGTGCGACAGCACAGATGTCATGAAGCTGGCATGGAATGAAATACTGGATAAAGCACCATACAAGCATGTGACAATGACCCGTGAGTTTATCTCACAGTATATGGGCAAACCAATGGATGACTGGGCAAGGGCAGTGCTTCCCGGAACACCGATTGAACTGAGCTATCCCATTATGGAACAGTGCTGCGAACAGGAATATGTAGAGATCAAACGGATCGGCACACAGCTGTATCCGGGCGTCTATGAAGCATTCAAAGAATTATCTGAGAAGTATCATCTTTATATCCTGTCCAACTGCGGCGGCGGGTATATTGAGTTGGTCATGCAGTGTGCAGGAATTGAGCAGTATGTGGATTCTCATCTCTGTTATGGAGATACCAATCTGGATAAACCGGAGAACATCAAACTGCTGGTCAAACGTGAAGAACTGACTGAGTGCGCTTATGTCGGGGATACTGCAAGAGATGAAGAAAGCTGCAAGGAAGCAGGGGTTCCGTTCATCTATGCAACATATGGATTTGGTGAAGTGAAAGACGCAGCATATCAGATCAATGAAATGAAAGAACTAAAAGATGTAGCAGAAAGACTGTTCGCTGATCTTCATTGAAAGAACTATAATTTTTAGGAATTATGGAGGTAAAACAATGAAGAAAGTTTATATCTGCAAGAAATGTGGGAAAGTGGTAATCAGCGACAACATGACTGAAAAATTCTGCACGGCTGATGGCGGTCAGTACGTGGATACGGGAATCAGTGAAGATGCCTGGAATGCCATGGACGAGAATGGAAGAAACACCATTATCAACGCCAATAAAGAAGTAGATCATAAAGAACAGATCAATAAAGCAGTAGACTCAGCCAGTGCAGCGGCCAAGACTGCCGGAGAAAACATCAGCGCTGCCGCAAAAACAGCAAGTGCAGGAATCAAAGAGACCTATGAGAAGTCTTCTGTGCTGTATAACAACATTGGCAGTAAGATCTGTACGCTGGCAAGAGTGGTTGCCTGGATTGGCATTATCCTGAGTGTCATTGTGGGCCTGGTTACCTTTGCGACAGCTGGATTCTTCAGCGGGTTAATGGTGATCATCATCGGTGCGCTCACTTCCTGGATCAGTTCCATGGCACTGTATGGTTTCGGCCATTTGATCCTGAGAACAGATGAGATCGCAGATAAGATCAGATAAACAGTTCATTGGAAGTGAGAGACTCTCAAATCCTGATCAGGATCCGGGAGTCTTTTTATATGAAAAAGGAACTGGCCCTGAAGACCAATTCCTGTAAATTATCGAGATTCTTCTGAAGATGCTTTATGCAGATAACGGTAGATTGTCGGTTCAGAGATATCCAGCTGACTGGCAATCTCTTTGATTGCGCCTTTCATTCCAACGACACCCTGATCAGCAAGATCCAGTACAACATCTGTTTTCTCAGCAGGAGTCATGCGCTTTGGCGGAATGCCTGTCTTCTGGATTGCCGTACTGACATAGGTAGAGAGTATTTCCCCAATAGGTACGGTATCCAGGTTCTCTTTGACTTCAGTATCTGAAGCTGACAGGTTGAATTGCTGCTCAACAGTATCCAGCATGGATTTGAAATTCGTCAATGCACTGATGTCGCGGTTAATGCAGAGAAAGCCGATCAACTGATCTTCATTCTTTATGAAGTAAGTGCTGGAAACAAAGTTTTTTCCTTTGCCGGTACCTTCATAGTTTGTAATGAAATCTTTGGTTTTGTACTCACCGCTTGTCGCTATGGCTTTGGCAAGCTCTGTCATTGGGCTTCCAACGACTCTGCCGGAATGAAATCCATTGGCAATGGCAATGACAGAATGTTCCGGGTTGGTCACATCATGGACCAGCACTTCTGCGCTGGGCCCGCAGAACTGTGCGATAAAGGGAACCATCTCTAAGTAAATTTTGAGAATTTCTTCGTTCTTCATAATACATTCCTCACATATCTAATAAGCATTTTATCACAAAGATAAAAGTGGATGGCTTATTTGGCATGAAAAGGCGACATAGAGCGTGTTGTGCCTAGAAGCGTGCATATAGCCTCAATTTGCTGACATGGCAATAGCAAAATCAGAAAAATTATGAATATAGAAAAATAAATTAAAAAACAATGCAAAAAATGCAAATTAGAAGAGAGTAATTAAATAAATATTTAAAAAACAAGAAAATAAATGAAAAAGTTAATTGAAAAGTGAAATTTATGACTCTATACTTCTACCATAATTTCTGAAAGGAGAATTATGATGAAAAAGAAAGAAAATAACGATCTCGGGTATTACATTGCACCTGGATTTCTCTACGGAAATGATTGGAAAGTGCCTATATATCGGCAAAATGATAAATTTTTAGTTAAATTGATAAATAGTATTGCAATGTAACCGCATACATGATAAAACGTTAGTAGAAGTGATAAGAAAATTATCGCTTTGCTGAGATGACAGTTAAAACACGACTCAGTAGACCATATGTGATTTGACTGAGTATCCTGGGAAAGAGTTATGACAGGACCAAATATCTCGATTGTTGTATTACGAAGCAAAAGCAGGTTTCTAAATCTGGATATCTCTCGAAAATTTGGACAGTGCACGGTCCATGTTCTAACGAGTGATGAAGTAACAAGATCCACAAACTGATAGAAGAGGAGGCGAACGAATGAAAAAGGGTATCAGCACAAACGCTGCACCAGCAGCAATTGGTCCGTATTCCCAGGGAATTGAAAGTACTGGAAGAACGGCATATGTATCTGGGCAGCTCCCGATTGATTCTACGACCGGCAAAATTGCAGGAGAAGACATTGTCAGTCAGACGGAACAGTCCATTAAGAATGTAGAAGCAATTCTTAATGCAACGGGAATGACTCTGGACGAGGTGGTAAAGACTACAGTTCTGCTGGCAGACATCAATGATTTCAAGGCAATGAATGAAGTATACGCAAAACACTTCAAGGGAACCTGCCCAGCCAGAGCTGCATTTCAGGTAGCAGCACTGCCGATGGGGGCTAAGGTTGAGATTGAAGCTATCGCAGTGAAGGACTGCTAAAGGGGTATTTATGAATGAAGAGAAAGGCAAAAAACTAAATCTCTGGAACCTGGTCGGCTTGGGACTGGGCGGAGCAATCGGAACTGGAATTTTCGTTCTATTGGGCTACGGTATTGCATACACTGGACGTTCAATCATCTGGGTTGTGATGATTGGTTGCTTCTTTATGTTACTGGCATATTGGTACAACCTCGTAATGCCGACAATGTTTGTGCTCAAAGGCGGCGACTACAGTATGAAAACGATGCTGTTCAGTCCTCTGCTCACTGGCGCAAGCGCATGGATGGTAATTATTAATGGATTTGCATTTGCGAGTTATGCGATTGCTGTTACAAGTTATCTGTGTGTGGTATTTCCAGCGTTGACCCAATATTCAACAATTGTGTCTGTAATAGTTGCCACACTGTTCTATGCATCATCAATCAAGGGATCAAGATTCATCACGATTCTTGAAAATATCATGACGGTGGTCCTGATTGCAGCATTGGTTCTGTTCGTTGTATTTGGTATTCCAAAGGTTGATGTTGGAACATTCTTCGGTTCATCAGATGGTGGATTCTTCCACGGTGGATTCTCTGGATTTATAAGCGCCATTGCCGTAATGGGCTGGGCTTGCCAGGGAACTACAATGGGCCCGATCGCGATGGCGGCAGTTACTGAAAAGCCTAAGAAGACGATTGCAAAGAGTATCGTTATCATTACCTGCTTGCTCGCTGTCGTTTATGGCTTGGTAGCATTCGTTGCCGGTGGCGTTCTTCCGTATGATCAGATTGCTGGTGCAAACCTCAGTGTTACTGCTGAAGCAATCTTCCCTGCAGGCTTATATTTGTTCTTCGTAGTAGGCGGCGGTATCGGTGCAATTGCTACTTCAATGCTTGGTGGCATAGCAATGATGCGTTATCCGACCATTCAGGTTGCTGAAGATGGCTGGCTGCCTGCAGTATTCAAAAAGACAACAAAGAGTGGTTATCCTTACGTTACATACGGGGTTCTGTATCTTCTGACAATTGTTCCGATCATTCTCGGTATGAGCCTTGACTCTGTCGTTTCTCTGGTCATGATTCCGACGATGCTCATGAATATGTATATGAACATGGCTTGCATAACACTTCCGAAGAAATTCCCGGAACAGTGGGCTAAGCGTTCAATGAAGATGCCGATATGGTTCTATAATATCTGCTGCGTAGTTGGCACAGTCTGTGCAGGTATCGTCGCATATAATCTGTTTGTTGACCTTACTGCTACAACAGCATTGGCGACTGTGGCTATCGTAGTTCTCCTGCTGTTCCTGTCCTGGCTGAGATTGAAGCAGGGCGCAGTATCCAAAGATGATATTGCCGCAAAGAAGCAGGCTGTCCTTGAAGAAGCAATTGCTGCAGATACTGAAGATTAACTAAAATAGTCATTAAAAAAGAAAAGGAAGGTAAATAAAAAATGAAGTACGATTTCACGTCAATTATGGACCGCCACGGAAAAGATGCTATTGCAGTTGATGGACTGGGCGCCATGCCTGGCTTCACACCGGACAAACCGAAGGAAGGATTTGATGCAATTCCGATGTGGGTTGCAGATATGAATTTCCCTTGCTGCCCGACTATTCAGGAAGAAGTTATCAAGAGAACCCAGCATCCTGCATTCGGCTATTTCTTCCCTACAGATGAGTATTTCGATTCCATTATCAAATGGCATGAGACACGTAATGGTGTTAAGGGACTGACAAAGGAATGCATCGGTTACGAGAACGGCGTTCTGGGCGGAGTGATTTCTGCACTGTCCTCATTTGCTAAGCCAGGCGACAAGGTACTGCTCCACAGCCCAACATACATTGGCTTCACCAATGCAGTTGAGAACTATGGTTTCCGTATTGTTCATACTCCGCTGAAGAAGGACGAAAATGGAATCTGGCGTATGGATTATGAAGACATGGATAAGAAACTCAAGGAAAACAATATCCATGTTGCAATCTTCTGCTCTCCTCACAATCCGTGCGGACGTGTCTGGGAACGTGAAGAAATTGAAAAGGCAATGGAAGTCTACAAGGCTAATGATGTTGTAGTTATTTCCGATGAGATCTGGTCTGACATCATTCTCGAAGGACACAAGCATATTCCTACGCAGTCTGTATCTGAAGATGCACGCAATCGTACAATTGCTTTCTATGCTCCTTCCAAGACATTCAACCTTGCTGGACTGGTTGGCAGCTATCACATTATCTATAACAAGTATCTGCGCGACAGAGAACTGGCTACTGCATCCAAGAGTGATTACAATGCAATGAATGTCCTTTCCATGCATGCACTGATTGGCGCATACAAGCCGGAAGGATATGAATGGGTTGAAGAACTCCGCCAGACGATTACCGGAAACGTTGACTATGCCTGCGATTACATTGAAAAGCACTTCAAGGGCGTAACTGTTTCCAAGCCTCAGGGAACGTACATGCTGTTTATTGACTGCGAAGGCTGGTGCAAAGATCATAATACTTCTATCGCAGACCTTGAAAAGGCAGGAACAGATGTTGGCGTAGCTTGGCAGGATGGACGTATGTTCCACGGTGCATATTCGATTCGTTTGAATCTTGCACTTCCGCTGAGCCGTGTTCAGGAAGCATTCGATCGTCTTGATAAGTACGTATTCAACGCTAAATAAAAAGAGGGTATAAAATGACTAAACTTACTGTTGGTGCTCAGATTCCCGATTTTCACTTCGATACACCGTTTGAGAAGGACCTGGACTATGCTCAGGTCACTTCCCAGACGAAGAGAACTGCTTTAGTATTCCTGCGCTATTATGGATGCACACTCTGTCAGCTGGACATCCATGATTTTGCGGAATCCTACAGCAAGATCAAAGATGCCGGGGCTCAGCTGCTGATTGTGCTGCAGAGCGAAGCAGAAGGAATTGCAGAGCAGTTAAAGACTCCAGATGCACTGCCGTTCCGTATTATCTGCGACCCGACAAAATCACTGTATGAAGAATTTGAGATTGCGCCAGCCAAGAGTAAGTTGGGCATGGCAGGACTTCATACAATGGCAAAGATTGAACGCGCTAAAAAAGGTGGATATGTCCACGGCAAGTATGAAGGTGATGAACTGCAGCTTCCTGCTGCATTCATTACAGATGAAAAAGGCACTGTCATCTATGCGCATTATGCTAAATCAGTAGATGATGTACCGGATACGGATGAACTGATCAAACAGTTCTGAAGCAAATTAAAGAATGTGCCTGCCTGAATCTCCTCTAAGACATCAGGGCGGTACATTCTTTATTACTTTCAATGCTTTGCTACAGATGATCACTCAGGGAAACTGTATTGCTTTGAAAGAAAATGATTGCCCCAGTCAATCATGGCCATAAATACCTTTTCCAAACTCATACCGGCTTCGGTCAATTCGTATTCAACTCTGGCAGGTACTTCTGCATAAACGGTACGTGTGATCAGCCCGTCAGCTTCCATCTCCTTCAGTGCTTCTGTCAGTACCTTTGCACTGATCCCGGGAATGCCGGTCTCAATTTCTCCGAATCTTCTGATTCCTTTGAAATAGAGCTCGCGGTAAATAAGCCATTTCCATTTTCCGCCAATAATATTCAAAGTTGCTTTTACTGGACACGGGCAGGAATAATCAAGCATGTTCTTCTCCTTACTTACCAAAAGGTAATTGGTATACAAATATGTGCATACTTGCAATAAGTAACTATATCTATATTATATAGTAAGAACGTCAAAACCGAAAAGGAGATTGCATGCCAGATCACATTTATATCAAGGATGAAACTGCCAAGGGATCACTGATATGTAAAGATCTATGCAACGAACTGATGCAATACCAGGCATCTAAAGCCAAGACAGTATTCTACAAAATGTTTCTCAGTGGAATGAAGTATGAGAACAGATTGAAACCGAGTTTTGAGTCTGCTGAGGATAAGCAATTGCTTGTTACTTATGATGGCGATGCGCCAATTGGCTATGTATTTTCGTCAGTGGAGACAGTCACTGAAGAAAAGAAAAATCAAAGACCGCCTTTTGCAAATAAAAAGATGAAGGGATTCTATCCGGACTGGCTTACGATACCGACGAAAATTGCGGATCTTGGAAATCTGTATATCAAGCCGGAATATCGTGGGCAGGGTTTGGGAAAAGAACTGATGAATCAGGCGATGGATTGGCTAAGGCAAACACAGGATACTCCATATCTGTTTGTGTATGTATCAAACGGAAATGATGTCAGCAAGTTCTACGAGTCCTATGGTTTCAAATACAGCCATGATGTATTTGGCGGATTGATTACAGCATATATTCAGGATCATCAAAATTGAGGAGGAGATAAAGATGAATCTTTACGAAATTACATTCAGTCCAACAGGCGGCACAAAGAAAGCTGCAGATGTGATTACAGAGGGCTTTGATCAGAAGGCTGCCCAGATTGACCTGACAGATCCGGATCACGCCTATGAGCAGGATCAGATTGCATCTGAGGATGTCTGCGTTGTTGCAGTGCCTTCCTATGGCGGAAGAATTCCGGCATTGTGTGCGGAACGCCTGATGAACCTGAAAGGCAATGGCGCTTATGCAATTGCCATGGCAGTGTACGGAAACAGAGAGCAGGAAGATACACTGCTGGAACTGAAAGATATTCTGAGCGCAGATGGATTCACAGTCATTGCTGGTATTGCCGCAGTTGCTGAACATTCCATTGTCCGTAAGTATGGCAAAGGAAGACCGGATGCACAGGACCATGCACAGCTGATCAGTTTCACTGCAAAGATTCTGGAGAAGCTGCACAGTGGCAGTATTACAGAAGCTGAAACGATTCCCGGCAATCACCCATATCGTAAGATCGGTGATTTCAAGGCAATGAGGCCTAAGGCAACAGACAAGTGCATCAAGTGCGGAATCTGTGCTTCGCAGTGTCCTGTAAAGGCAATTCCTGCAGATGATCCGACTGTGACAGGTGATGCCTGCATTTCCTGTATGAGATGCATCTCAGTGTGCCCGGAACATGCAAGAGGACTGAATCCAGTACTGCTGAAGGGTGTTGAACTGAAACTGAGTTCTGTCTGCTCTGAACGCAAGGATAATCAACTGTATCTGTAAGAAAAAGACTTCCTGTGGAATGCATTATGATATGCGCTTCCCGGGAAGTCTTCATTCATTAAGCAACTGCGTAGATTTTGACTTCAGGATCTTTTTCCCATAAAGGCTGCAGACCGACGAATACATCATTCTTGAAAAGATCGCTGTTCAGATATGCATTTGCGTGTTCGACACTGTCAAATCCATGCAGTACCTGTACATCTTCATTTCTGATCAGAAGATTCTTGGTGAGTGCTCCTTCAATGGTGTCGAGAAACGGCTGACGATAATCATTGTAGACTTTGGCGGCTGCCGGACGGTTTGAATCATTGATGACCATGGTGATCTGAAGATAAGCTTTGACATTCATGTGTATTGCCTCCCCGCTTGTTCAGCGTAACTACAGTCTGGCAGGAAGACTTCTGAGTTGAAAGATATCAATAAATTCATGAGTCACTATAGAATTTCATAGTAACTTGAAACAGACGAGTGTGATCTTTACTATGATGCTGTAAGTGCAGGAGGTGTGTGTATGTATCAGCCAAAGATGGAAAAAGATATCAGATGTCCGCTGGAATATGGACTGGAGCTGTTCGGCGGAAAATGGAAGTCCAGAGTGATCTGTGTGCTTTCTGAAAAGAAGGTGCTCAGATACAGCTTATTGCGTAAAGAAATGACCAATATCACGGATGCAGTACTGGCATCGACACTGAAAGAACTGATCGCAGACGATATCATCCAGAGACAGCAATATGACGAAATACCGCCCAGAGTGGAATATTCACTGACTGCCAAGGGAAAGTCAGTGGTGCCGATTCTCAGAAGTATCTGCCACTGGTCCGGCGCATATCATAAAGAAGATACGAAGAATACACTTCTGCAGTGTCAGAAGTGCGATTATCAGGACAGCAAATAACATATCTGAAAAGGGGACGGAATTATGAACGCTGTAACAATTGCCATACTCAAACTGCTGGCAGTATTTGCCATTATCATATTTGTCATGTGGCGGAAGAAGCCGCTGCTGTATGCCATCATCGCCGCAACAATCGGAACAGTGCTGCTGTATCAGCTGCCGCTGAAGGATACTGCTGAGGCAGTATGGAAGGGCGCGACCAGCTGGAGCACCATTCAGACACTGCTGGTATTCTACTGCATCACATTTCTGCAGCGGATGCTGGAGAAGCGCGGCAACCTGCGCAGTTCACAGACTGCTTTGAATGGACTGTTCAATAACCGGAGAATCAACGCATCGCTGGCTCCGTTTCTGCTTGGCTGTCTGCCTGCCGCCAGTACAGTATTGATCTGCGGACCGATTGTCAGGGACAGCGTCGGAGACTATCTTGAAACAGATGAGAAGGCTGCTGTCACTTCCTATTTCCGTCATATCTCGGAATGTTTCCTGCCGACCTATACCACGATCTTCATTGCCATTGGATTAACCAATGGCGCAGTCAGTGTCAGCGGGTTTCTGCTTGGCATGATTCCGATGGTCATTGCCCTGTTTGCGACAGGCTACATTGTTTATCTGCGCAAAGTACCAAAGGATACCGGAATGAAAGCAGAGTATTCCAAAGGCTATTACTGCAAACTTCTGGTACAAAGCATCTGGACCATTGCTCTGGCAATCATCTTGATCCTGGCGTTCAATCTGCCGGTATATATTGCAGTGCTGATCTGCATTATCGCAGACATCTTTGTGAATCACTTCAGCCTCAGTGAATTGAAGCCGTTTGTCAAAACAGCCTTTGAGGGAAGATTAATGCTCAGCACCTGGATGATCATGATCTTCAAAGAAGTGCTCTCAGCAACAGGTGTCATCAGTATCCTTCCGCAGTTCTTCCAGACCATTGCGATTCCCACCTTCCTTGTCTATGCACTGATCTTCCTGTTTGGAACGATTGTGGCAGGCAGCCAGGCAATGGTAGTACTGTGTATGCCAATGGCTATGGCTTCTGTTGCCTATGAACATTCACTGCCGCTGTTTATCCTGCTGATGTGCATGAACTATGTGGCAATGCAGGTATCACCGGTTCATATCTGTCTGACCATGTGCGCAGAAGACTACAAGATTCCGCTGAGTTCATTGATTGCCAAGACCATACCGATGGTACTGATCTTTATTGCATTGGCATTTGGGTATTATTTCCTGCTGACTGCATTTGGATTCTGATCGGTGCAATGACACATTAATGAAAATGTAAGAAGCATAGTTGCCGATAGCGTGTAAAATGTACGTGACTCAGAGTTCAAAGCAGTGGGGGACGGCATGGAAGAACGCGCAACTGGCACATCCGCAGCGACCAGAATCAACAAGAATCTGCCTGGATCATTATTGAAGTGGAGTTTCATCTCATCGTTGATATGGATGCTTCTGGGACATGGATATTTCTTTTTCTCAGATGCATTTTCTTTTGACTCTCTGCAGACCGTGGCACAGGATGATACTTCCTGGAAGTTATCTCTTGGCCGATTTGCCCAGCCGATTTATAAAGGCCTGATACGTGGGAACATCTCTTCTCCATGGCTGATCGGGATCTGTTCGATCTTCTTTCTGGCACTGACCGTATATCTTCTGGCAAAACTGTTCAAACTGAATAACTGGCAGTCTGTGTTTGCGGTATCCGGCGTGCTTGGTGTCAATCTGACAATGATCATTACAGTTGCCTCTTATGTACATGAAACAGATATATTCATGCTGGCACTGCTGCTGATGACTGCTGCAGTCTATCTCTGGCATAAGACAGCCAGAACAAAACTGCAGATCTTTTATCTGATGCTTGGTGCACTGTGCATTTCGTTTTCCCTTGGTCTGTATCAGGCATATATCCCAGTCGGTGTGACACTGGTGATCCTGGCGTTGATCTATGACTGCTTTGATGATTCTGTGAAATCAAAACAGACAATTGCAAGAATCCTCAAGGCAGTTGCCATGTTTGCACTTGGCTGTATTCTCTACTATATCTTTCTGCAGATTTCCCTGGCAGTATCAGGCAAGGCAATCTCTACGGATATTAACGGTCTGAGCAATCTGTTCGATTTCTCCGGCACTTCACTGTTCAGCATGATTGTTCAAAGCTATCAGGATGTATTCAGTTTCTTCTTTATCCATACATCTTCATACAGCCCGCTGTTTGTTGTGATCGGCAACTGGATTCTTCTGGCAGTGATACTTGGCGGTACGGTGCTGCTGACATACAGACGCCGGGAAAAGATGGTGCGTGCACTGATCCTGATTTTCCTGCTGCCGCTTGCCATGTCGCTCATCCGTCTGTTCAATCCCGGTGAGTTTTATGAACTGATGATGCATGCATACTTCCTGTATTATGTGCTGGCGGTTGTAATCATCGAGGCGGTTGTGCGCAGAGTCAGAAAGACCAATGGGATCAAGTGGACACAGATGGCAACAGTTGGCCTGGTATTCTGCATTACCTTCTGCAGCGTGCGCTTTGCCAATCAGGCGTATCTCAAGAAAGATCTGGAATCCAAAGCATTCCAGTCCTATATGACTGAAGTATTTACAATGATGGACAGCGTAGATGGCTATGAGCCGGGCGTGACACAGGTGCTGTTTCTGACCCAGCCTTCCATGCAGTCAATCGGCTATGCATTTGATGACGGCAAGTTTGATGAGTTCAATGGTTTGAGCAACAGCAGTTTCTATGCGACCAAGTGGCGCTTCCAGTGGTATCTGCAGTTCATCATGCAGAGACCGGTCTCACTGTTTGAAGACACGGAAGCAATCGAGCGCTTCAAGGCGATTGATACAGTACAGAATATGCCGACATTCCCGACAAACGGGTGTATGAAGATTGTTGAATATGTGCTGGTTGTCAAACTGAGCGATAATGCCTGGTGATATCAGTATTAATAAACAAAAAATCGGCAAGGTAAAAGATGAAACGGTATCAAGTATTTGGACCTCAGATCTGAAGGAACATTGATCCTTCGGGTTTGAAAATTTTGAAAATATTTTCAGAAATAAAATTGAAAAAGTTGTTGACATTGAACCTTGTTGACACTAAGATAATATCAACTTCGAAGAACAAAAGAGTATTCGAGTTGGTCCATCAGCGAGCTGGAACAGAGTGGAAGTCCAGCGGCAACCAGATCGAAGAACCGCATTTGGGAGAAGTTCATCTGAACACATCAGTAGGATGAAACGAACATTCCGGCGTTAACGGATAGAGGTGGCTGAAGAAATTATTCAGCAACCAGGGTGGTACCGCGATGATGAGTCGTCTCTGGAAAATGAAATAACTGGAGACGGCTTTTTTGTACATCAATTGAGGAGGCGATGCGATGATGGAAACCGATCGACGACAGTATCCAGCACAGATTCAAAAAGAGAATCATCCATTGCCTGAGATAAGGTAAAGAAAAGAGGAAAGAAATTATGAAAAACTTCAGCAAGTATCTGTACACAGCAACCGCAGCAGCGATGGCACTGAGCATGGCCGGCTGCTCCAGCTCCTCTGCAGCAGCATCTACTGCAGCATCTACCGCAACCGCAGCAGCCTCCACAGCAACCGCTGCTGCCGATGATGCGACTGCCGGATTCGAGGATGAACTGGTCAAGGCCAATACAATTACCGTTGCCATTTCACCGGATTATCCGCCGTATGAGTCTTATGCGACTGACGGATCCCTGCAGGGCTTCGATGTAGACATGGGCAATTCCCTGGTACAGTACTTTGGTTCTGACTATAAGATTGAATTTGTTTCCATGAGTTTTGATACCATCATCACTGCTGTACAGTCTGGCCAGGTTGATCTTGGCATTTCCGGATTCACCTATGATGCAGACCGGCAGGTTGCCTTCTCTGATCCGTACCTGACCAGTGCAGAAGTTGTCCTGGTTCAGAAGGATTCCGGTATTACAACGATTGATGATCTGAAGGGCAAGTCACTCGCAGCCCAGTCCGGTTCCACTGGCGAAACTGCAGCCAACACTGTAGAAGGCGCTACTGTTACAACCGGTACAGATGCTCAGGTATTGATTGAAGCACTGAAGACCGGCGCATATGACGGCGTTGTACTGGATCAGCCGGTTGCCCAGAATTATGTTGATTCCAACAGCGACAGCTTCACAATCGTTGAAGAACCGCTGCTCACAGAAAACACCTGCATCATCGCAAAGCAGGGCAATGACGCTCTGGTTGCCAAAGTCAATGAAGCACTCGCTTCCTACATGGCTACAGATGCATATACAGAAAACAAGACAAAGTGGGAGCTTGATCAGTAATGGACGTTTCGGTATTCTTCACCTGGGATAATTTCTTCATCCTGCTGAAGGGCGCCGGCATGAGTCTTGGCATTGCCAGTATCTCGGTATGCTGCGGCATTCTGCTCGGCATTGTTGTCGCACTGTGCAAACTGAGCGGAAATAAAGTACTGCGGGTCATCGGCAATATCTATGTCGAACTGATCCGCGGCACTCCAATGCTGCTGCAGATCCTGTTCTTCTTCCTGGGTGTTCCTTCCCTGTACTATATGATTACGGGAAGCTCCATCCGGATGAATATCTATCTCTGCGGCATTGTCTCGTTGAGCATCAATTCCGGTGCTTACATGGCAGAGCTCATCCGTTCCAGTATTCAGGCCGTCGATAAAGGACAGAGTGAAGCAGGATATACGCTGGGTTTGTCTCATCAGCAGATCCTGCGTTTCATTGTTCTTCCGCAGGCAATGCGCAGAATCATCCCGCCGTTCGTATCAGAGTTCATTACCCTGATCAAGGATTCTTCCCTGCTTGGCAGTATCGGTGTTATCGAGTTGCTGCAGGCCGCAAGAAATATCGGCAATGTGTATTACAACTTCCTGATTCCGCTGTTAATGGCAACGGTGCTGTATCTCTGCATGACCGTCTCCATTTCCCGGCTTTCCAACCATCTTGAAAAGAGGTTACTGATCCATGATTGATATTCAGCATGCAGTTAAGAAATTCGGTGAACTGAAGGCATTGGATGATGTTTCCTTTCATGTGGATACCGGTGAAGTCGTCTGTGTAATCGGCCCGAGCGGCAGCGGCAAGTCTACTCTCTGCCGGTGTATTGCCGGACTGGAGATTCTCGACAGCGGCACGCTGACCGTTGATGACAAGGTTGTTGACTACAATGACCCGTCACTCCGCAAGTATGCCAACGAGAAAATGGGCTTCGTATTCCAGCATTTCAATCTGTTTCCGCACCTGAGTGTCCTGCAGAACATGACACTGGCACCGATTCAGGTACAGGGCATGAAACAGGATGAGGCTGAAGCCAAGGCGTTAACTCTGTTGAAGAGAATCGGCCTGGAAGAAAAGAAAGACAAGTTTCCGGAGCAGCTGTCCGGCGGACAGAAACAGCGTGTTGCCATTGTCAGATCACTGATGCGCGACCCGGAGATCATGTTATTTGATGAACCGACTTCTGCACTTGACCCGGAAATGGTCAAGGAAGTACTGGATATGATCGGTGAACTGGCAACGACCGGTATGACACTGGTGCTGGTTACCCACGAAATGGGATTTGCCAAGAAGATCGCCAAACGGATTGTCTTCGTAGATGAAGGCAAGATCGTTGAATCAGGCACACCGGCAGACTTCTTCAGTGCACCGAAGACAGAACGTGCTAAGAGTTTCCTTGGAAAGGTGTTATATTAGTCTCTGCATGGAACTGAAACCATTTCAAATTGAAGACTGGCTGAATCTGCATGAACAGAAAATCCGCTGGCATTTATCTGAAAGCTGCGCACACCCATTCACCGTGCAGCAGTTTTTAGACTGCTGTCATGAACCTGCAGATCAGCTGCTGTCCTGCCACCTTGGCTATGATGATATTATCGGAAGTGAACAGCTGAGAACAGAGATTGCCGGTCTGTATGAACATATTTCAAAAGACAGTATTGCTGTAGCGGTCGGAATCTCCAACGCCAATGTCATGGCCATGATGGAGTTTCTGAAGCCGGGCATGAAGATGCTGACACCGACTCCTACCTATGATCACTTCACCAACTTTGCTGAGAGTATCGGTGTGCATGTATACCCATTTGAGTTTGATGACCGCAAGCCGTTTGATCTTGACTCATTCCTGGATCAGATGAAGGGAATGGATGCGGTGGGTATCGTCAATCCCAATAATCCAACCGGTTATACATTCTCCAGGGAAGAAATCACAAAGATCAAACATCAGGCTGAGCAGTGCGGCTGCCTTCTGATTGTAGATGAAGCGTACCGCTTCATGACCCTGGATGAACATACCAGCTTTGCTGAGGACAGCGATCGTGTCATTGTGACCGGCGGACTGTCCAAGGCAATTGGCTTGCCGGGACTTCGGGTTGGCTGGATCATCTCTTCAAAGAAGAACATTGATCTGATCAATTCCCGCAGGAACTATCACATCATTGCCCTGTCACCGCTGCAGGACAGGCTTGCATGCATTGCCCTGTCACATACTGATATCCTGCTGAAGCGTACAGAAGCAGTGATTCAGGCCAATACTGCTTATCTGCATGGCTGGCTGAAGGATAACCCGATGTTCTCCATCAGTCTGAGTCATGGCAGCCTGCACTTACTGCATGCACCATTCAACAGTGCGGCATTCTCAGAGTATCTATATCAAAAGTATCAGCTTCTGCTGGCGCCGGGAGAGTGCTTCAATGAATCGAACTGCTGGCGGCTCAGCCTCAGCATTGATCCTGAAGTGTTGAAGCAGGGACTGCAGATCATATCGGAAGAATCGAAAACCTGGAAAGAGTGACGCTGTCACTTTTTCTTTTGCATATGAAGAGACGCATTACGTGAATGGCTAGGCTTGAGACACATCTCTGAACGGTATTTGGCGATTGTCCTGCGGGAACATGAAATACCCCGTTCCTTCAGCAAATTGGAGATTTCCTGATCGGAAAGTGCTGCGGTTTCTTCCTGGATCAGATTCAGTACTGCTTCTTTGACATCATCTCTGGAATGACTGTTCATACTACGGCAAAGCAGTCCCTTCACCGGTCTGATGTTGCCATTAAACTCATAATATTTATCATGGATTGCCCGGCTGATCGTTGAAGGATGCAGATTCAGCGAGCTGGACAGGTCAGTCAGGGAAAGTACGTTACGTGGAGCGGTTCCCAATAGATAGTCTGCCTGGACTTCAATCATAATCTGGATAATATCGGATAGTGTCTTTTCCCGTAATTGGATACATTGCTGCAGATTTCTGGCTTGCTGGACTTTGGTTTTAATAAATGCGGCATCTTCAGCTGATGTATTTGAAGAATCAAAGTTATGAATGACAATGCGCAGATAGCGGATTGGAACAGCCTGCAGACCGTCTTCGCTGTTCAGAATTTCGATATCTGGCCGAATGTATGGTGTGTGCTCATTTCCAAACTGGATTCCTGGCATGGGATTGAGTTTTTGAACACGGGCGAATAGGCGCTGTACATCTTCCACAGTAGTATGCAGGGCATCTGCAGTTTTGTTGATGCGACCGGAAGCGAGATCACGCAGGTGATTCTGGATCAGTTTTTTTAACATCTGTTCATCTTTATCATGTTCCAGTTGGGACAGCAGACATTCTTCCAGTGTCAGAGAGGTGATGCCCTTTGGATCAATGGAACGGATCTGGTCCCGGGTGGTGCGTACGCTTCGTATACTGACATGGAGATAATCCGCGAGTTCATGCTCAGATACTTTCAGATAGCCTCTTGCGTCACAGTTCTCCAGCAGCCCGGCGGCAATATCAAGATCACAGTGGTGATCAAGTAAACGGATGCGGGACATCATTTC
Organism: Solobacterium sp.; assembly: GCA_022486935.1. Taxonomy (GTDB): domain Bacteria; phylum Bacillota_I; class Bacilli_A; order Erysipelotrichales; family Erysipelotrichaceae; genus Bulleidia. Next base: position 28,699 of record JAKVJO010000004.1, read on the forward strand.
TTCCTGCAGCGAACCAATACCCGCTTCTACATTGCTGAAATCATCATAGGAGGCATAACCGTCTGCCAGAAGTTCTGCTTCTGCGGTTGGATTCTCCTGCAGCTGTTCTTCAGCATAGGCACAGAGTTCCATTCGATTCATCATCAGAATCTGAAGCGACTGCCGCATGCCAAAAGACAGATTCATCGTCTGTTTCAAGGTTGGAAGTGCAGTCTGTTTCAGTTGCATTTCGTGGGCCTCCGTCATATTCAAACGATACTGATTCTTTCTACAGCGTAGAAAAGAATTGGTACCGTGTCAATTGCATCGTTCATTGCGAATTGTAATGAAAGAGGCGGATCATGTCCGCCTCAAACTTAGGGATAGATATTGAAACAATGATAGTTTGGACTAGAGCAGGCCGATAGCGGAACATACCAATGCGATCGCAATCGTAATAACAATCAGCACGACAGGATTTGCCTGTTTTTTCGTGAGAAAGTAATACATCACAAGGGTATATGCCATCGGGAGCAGCTTCGGGAAAATGGTATCGAAGAATGCAGCCTGGATGCTTACGGAGATGTTGTCACCGATACTGATAACTGGCAGAAGGTCAATGGATACATAGTTGGCAATCATGGCGCCAACAACTGTGATACCGAGAATCGTAGCTGAGTTGGCAATGATGTCAGAATTTTCCTGCAGTTTTTCAAATGCTTTGACGCCAAGATTATATCCAGCGTGTGTCCAGGTAATGCGGAGCAGCCAGATAACCAGATAAACAGAGAAGAAGATGATAGGACCGATGATCAGTCCTTCTGATGCAAAGGAAGCAGAGATGCCGGCAATGATAGGCAGCAGTGTAAACCAGAAGATGGCGTCGCCGATACCTGCAATCGGGCCGAACAGTGCAAGTTTCAAACCTTTGATGACGCTGCGGTCTTCATGCTGCTCTTCAAGAGATACCAGTAAGCCCATCAAAAAGCCAACAAGATTAGGGTGGGTATTGATGAATTCGAGGTTGTCGGTCATAGCGGCCGCAAGACCTTCTTTATCGTCTTTGTAGATACGCTCCAGATATGGAAGCTGTGCCCACAGCCAGCCGCCCGCCTGCATACGCTCATAGCTAAACGATGCCTGCAGCAGTGAACTGCGGATACCAAGCATGGTAATGTCCTTCTTGCTCAGTTTCGGAGTGTACTTCTTTGTTTCAACAGAATTAGATTCCGACATGTTTTTCACCTCCGCCAGCAGTATTGTTTGTCAATTGTGCTTTTGCTACAGCTTCTTCTACTTCCTGCTTGCGTCTGGATGCGTTAAAGTAGTCAGACAATGCAAATGCAGTTCCGAGCAGTGCAACAGGAAGCAAATTGTTCATGTTGATAAAGCAGGCAGCCAGAAAGCCGGAAATAAAGAACGGGATATACTTCGGCTTCATCATGACTCTCAGCAGCATGCCGAATCCAATGGCTGGCAGGATGCCTCCGGCAACGGACAGACCATGAGTGATCCATTCCGGCATGGAGTTGACCAGGGCGCTCATGGCGTCCTGAGCAAGATAGGTACAGGAGAAGACCACGACACCATAAGTGAGAGCAACGATCGCGGTGCAGAGAATGTTAGTTCTGATGATCGGTTTTGGATCAGCGTTTGCAGCAGCGCGGTCCAGACCGCCCATGAAGAATGAGAATGCGGAATAATACAGAAGGATAATGTATTGCATCAGGAAGGAAAACGGCAGACAGAGACCAAGTGAAGCCTGCGCATCACTTCCGGTTGTGTAAGCAATGGTGGTGCACATGACGCCAGCCAATATCGGGTTGGGCGGCTGCGTACCTCCAGCCGGAGTCAGTCCGGCAAATGCGAGTTCAGTCAGTGCGCCGGTTGTGAGACCGAGTTTGACATCACCAAGAATTAAACCAGTAATTGTTGAGACAATCAGCGGTCGGAAAATGAAGAAGGATTCCAGCCAGAAATCCACGCCGCAGACGATTGCCATCAGGCCAAGCAGCAGGCCCTGTATCAGTGTGACATGCATATTAGATTCTTTCTCCTCTCTTAATTTGTTACTTGATGCTTTCTTTAGGCTCGCCAGGAACATCCTGACAGTAGACGTCAGATCCGGAAGCAGCGATGAACTTCAGATCTTCGAGATCTTTGTCATCGACGTACACTTTCTTGGTCAGCGCACGCTTGCCAGCCGAGAAATGCATGTTTCCGACATTGACTTCTTTGAGCATGACACCAAGCTCTACCAGTTTTCTGGCTTCTGCAGGCGTCCTTACAACTACGAAGATTTTCTGCTCCGGAGCTGCCATGTCAATCACATCTGCGAGATGCTGAAGTGTGAAGAAACGGATTCCAACATTGCTTGATTTTGCGGTGACAGCCATCAGTGACTGCTGCAGCGAGTCCTGCACGACTTTGTCATCTGCTACGATAATCAGATTTGCTCCGATTGTCTGTGTCCAGGTAACTCCAACCTGCCCGTGCACGAGCCGGTTGTCGATTCTGGTCAATATGATATTTTCTCCCTTCACGCACTTCACCCCCTTCCTCACCCACTTAACAAGCAAAAAGCGTGCCAGCTTTTCACTGACACGTCGGAAATACTGATATTCAGTCGTCTTCTTCGATGTAATTAAATATATAGACAATCTCAGAATCCGGAATTGCGACACTGTAGAGCTCCTGTACGCCACTAAATGCCTGCCGTACAGCTGTCACAAACTCCTGATGTGATTCAATGAATTCATCTGGATTTTCTTCCAGCTGGATCTCATCGTGTAGAATCAGGCGTTCAATCAGACAGGATAAATGAACGTAGAGACCGATTTTTCTTGCGGCGGGCAATTCAATCTGAAGTGTTTCTTCAATTTCCTTTACTACTTCATCAACATCTTCCAGTACTTTCTCTGCATTCAGGATTGTCAGGTGATTGACGATGTTGTTCAGTGTGAAGTTTTTGATGATATTGTCGCGGAACACGGAAATCTGCTGCTCATTGAGGAATTCTTTCATCAATGTACGCAGTTCATCGATGCCGCTGGAAAGTACAAGGTCTTCAATTGCAACAAACTTCACTCCTTCGACAAATGGGTTCATTGTACCGATGATGAAAGCAACATTGTATTTTTCGAAGATGGAATCTTTCTTGCCGGCATCAGCCAGTTTCTGATAATCATAGGAGACAATATCTGCATCAATCGGGCAGGGAAGGCTCTTCTCAAAGAGACTCATAATCTTTTTTGCGGTTCCGATGCCTGTTGCGCATACAGACAGGATGGCCCGCTTCCTTGCACTGTTATCAATAAAGCGGAACTGGGCATGACCGGTCTCTGCACACGCCTTCTCCAGCGTTTCCTCCATGCTGGTACCATTGCGGATGCTCGCACCGATTGTCAGTGCCATGCGGGTGGATACGTTGTTGATGACGCCAATGTTTACATTTCGGGCGATTTTGAGCCCTTTATGAATTTCTTCCAGGGAGCCCATGTCGACTAGCAGCAGAAGACTGTCAAATTGACTCTTCATTTTGAGAAAACTGTTCAGCTGCACAATAATCTTATCTGTGCTCATATCCAGCTGCATGTCAATCGCATCGAATACTTTAGTGCCGATCATCTTGTTTGCCGCATCGGCAATGGAAGACGCAGTGGAATAACCATGGCACAGAATAACTGCGACAGTATTGGACTGGCTCTTCTCCTCATGGAAATCAGTGATCATCATGAGCAGGCGGATCATCATCATGTCATCAAGGCGGATATCAAGATTCAGATTGATGCTTTCGCAGAGTTCTTCAGAAATGGCATATTCCCTCGGAAACTTCATTTGCATGATCTCGCACAGACCTTTGACTTCCTCGGCGTTTTCTACAAGCCAGTTATTGACCTCATAGCTGCTGGCTGCGTATTCACTGAGATATCTGGAGATCAGCAGGATATCATTATTGGAAATCTTCAGACTGTATTTGTTCATCATGATGGAGAGAATCTTGTCAGTGATTTTATTGGTGAATTCCGAATTCAGATTATCCATCATGCCGCGGTCATACATGACATAGTCGTCATAGTTGATAATCTCGGCACGGAGTTCATCACTGGCCAGGGGCACATTGAGTGGATTATCGTGCCAGGCCTGATACTGTTCCAGCATCTTTTTATACATCCGGAGCAGCTGTGAATGATATGTATTGGAAACGACGGGGAATGTAATGCGCATCATGCGGATGTCAGTGGAGTCCTGCAACTTGAAGTTGATATTCGGAGCGAGCTGCAGCACGTAGTCCGGCAGATCGTAAACATGGATGTGCAGTGCTTCATTCTGACCGTGATCGTGCAGAAATGCTTTGGCACAGGCGGCCTTGACGCAGTTGAATAGCCCACCGATATTGCCGGCAATTTTTGCGTCCATCAGCACCTGATAGGCCAGGTAGCTGATTTCAATATCCCGGTCGATTTCCCGTGATTCCTTTTTAAAGATGAATGAAATCAGGGCCTGCTTCTCATCTCTGCCGCGTTCTTCCACGGAGGGGACTTCGATGGCAATTGGAATCCGGCGAAGCAGCGTTTTTAACAGTACTTCTTCCGGCTGTTCAGTAGTCGCAAAGACCAGTCGGCAGCTGGAGTGGTACCAGTGTTCATTGTCACCGACCCGATGATAGGTTCCCTGATCCATAAACAGGAATAGTTTTTCCTGGCACTCTGCTTTCAGGCAGTGTACTTCATCCAGAAAGAGAATGCCGCCGTCAGCCAGCTGCAGCAAGCCGGGATTATCTGTATCAGCACCGGTATAAGCACCTTTACGGCTTCCGAAGAGGTTGGCACTCAACAGTTCTGGATTGTTTGCGTATTCGCTGCAGTTGAGGACAAGAAATTTATTGTCCGGGGCAATGATTCCCTTGTGTGTTCCGTAATCATACATGGTTCGAGCAATCATGGATTTACCGGTGCCGGTCTGACCATGAAGCAGTACCGGCAGACCAAGCGGCGGATAACTGACAGCCGCCTTGCACTGTTCAATCACGTGAAATAAAGAGCCGTTGGCACCTATCAATGTATCAAAATCACTGTCCTGTTTCTTCAGACTCTCAAAAGAAGAATAAGTGCTGCCCAGTATTTCATAGCCCAGTTCTTCCAGTACTTCTGCATGATAGAAATAAACCGGTCTTGTATTGATCTTGACGGCCTTGCCCTGCTGTACATATTCATTGAGATACTGTGAAACTGCGTTTCTGCTGAGATCCAGTTCATTCCCTAAAAACAATGCTGTAAAGCATTCCTTATGGGTCAGTCCGTACAGCTTTGTATATTCCCCCAGTTTATTCAATAGATCTTTTTTGTCTTTTGCCATGATCAGAACTCCATTCTGTTCAGGATTTCTTCATTGATATCTTCCCGGACTGCACCTGGAACATCCTGGATAAACAACTTGCTGCCGCCATGTAACAAATCCAGCAGTGCCTGTCGGTCAGAAGCATCCAGGTAGACTTTTTTGTTCAATGGTTTTTTTCCTTTGGAATAATGCATGTTGCCAATATTGACGGCATTCAGAATGACTCCGGCTTTTTGGAGCGCGGCTGCTTCCATGGGTGTGCGTACTACAAGGAAGATTTTCTGGTCATCGGCAGCGTTTGGCAGTATCGGGGCAAATTCGTCTACCCGATAGAAATGAATGCTGGTATTGCTGGATCGTGTAATACTTTCCATCAGTTTTTGGGTCAATGAATTCTCCGCGGTCTGATCATCCGCGACCACAATTAAATTTGCACCAAGTGTGCTGGTCCAGGTAACACCTACCTGCCCATGGACAAGTCGATTGTCTATTCTTGTCAGAAGAATCGGATCATGATTTGCCATTGCGAGTACCCCTCTCTGAGATTCTATCATATTTATGCTGAATTTGCCGGGGCAGAATAACTGGTGTCTTTCAAAATGATCTGGTCAGCCTGAATGATTGCCGATCCTGAGAAGTGAATGGGATTCGTCTTATTTTATGGGTTATAATTGGCCGGTGTGTTTGAAACAAGGGAAAGAGGGGAACGTATTTTGTTTGAACGTGTATTTAAGCTGAAAGAGAAACATACTACTGTCCGTACCGAGCTGATTGCCGGACTGACAACCTTCCTGGCCATGGCGTATATCCTGGCTGTGAATCCAATCGTACTTTCCAATGCAGGAATGGATACCAATTCGGTATTTCTCGCGACTGCACTAGCATCCGGTCTGACCAGCATCCTGATGGGTGTGCTTGCCAACTATCCGGTGGCACTGTCTGCCGGCATGGGCACCAATGCATTGTTTGCCTATACGGTATGCGGCGCACTGGGCTATACCTGGGAAGAAGCACTCGCAGTTGTATTGATTTCCGGCATCATCTTCGTAGTCATCTCGGTAACAGGTATCCGCAAGGCAATCATCAATGCCATTCCGAAGAATCTGAAACTGGCCATCGGGGCCGGTATCGGTTTCTTCATTGCCTTCATCGGTTTGAAGAATGCCGGGATTGTCGTAGCCAGCTCCGGTACGATTGTCTCACTCGGTGATTTTTCCAGCCCGCAGGTACTGCTGGCAATTATCGGTATCTTCATTACCATCGCACTGCTCTCTAAAAAAGTTCCGGCAGGTGTATTCTGGGGCCTGCTGATCACTGCAGCAATTGGACTTGTCATGTCCTTCTGCGGCTTGACCAGTACGGATCCTATCAACAACCCGCTGCCGAGCATTGCCAATATGAACTTCGCATTTAATTTCTCCATGCCTACACTGGGCGCATGCTTCACCGGCTTCAAGACCGTGTTCACGCACCCGGATGTACTGGTTGTAACATTCTCATTCCTGTTTGTTGACTTCTTCGATACTGCCGGAACACTGGTTGCTGTCGGCAACGATATCGGTCTGGTCAACGAGAACGGTGAAATGGAAAACGTTGAGAAGGCACTGCTGGCCGATTCCTGCGGCACCTGCATCGGCGCAGTACTTGGTACCTCCACGGTTACTTCCTTTGTAGAATCAGGCTCTGGTGTGGCTGCTGGAGGCCGTACAGGTCTTACTGCCTGCACAACCGGTGTGTTGTTCCTGCTGTCTGTGTTCCTGTCACCGCTGCTGTCCGTGATTACTTCTTCTGTCACCACCCCGGCACTTGTGACTGTCGGTGTCCTGATGGCTCAGCAGCTGAAGCAGATTGACTGGGATGACTGGAATGTATCTGCACCATGTTTCCTGACCATTCTGATCATGATCCTTGGCTATTCCATCTCTGATGGTATCGCAGCAGGATTCCTGTTCTATACTGTCTCCATGGCATTCTCGGGAAAGATCAAAGAGATCAAGCCGATTGTCTATGTGCTTGATATCATCTTCCTGATTTACTTCATTTTCTAAGAAGGAAAAAGTTCATTGAAGCAGCTGATATCTCAAAGGTATTGGGTGCTTTTTGCGTTCCTGTTCAGTAAAAGGCGCAGTTTCAATGGTTGAATGTCTGATCTCAGTTGACAACTCTGCCAATTCATCCGTTAATGTAAAGAAAGGAACTTGAGGGGAAATCATGAAGAAAGATCAGGAAACAATCCACCTGTCTGAACTGGAGCAGGAAGTGGATCAGTATGTATCTGAAAATGTCGAAAAAGTTCAGATGATGAGTATTCGGGAACTGGCAGCTAACACGTTTTCCAATACAACGACCATCCTGCGCTATACCAGAAAACTTGGGTACAGCGGGTTTGAAGAGTTCAAAGTTAAAATCAAGAGTGATCTGCAGAGCAGGAATTCAGATGATTACATCATCAATGCCCGGGAGTCAGCGATTGAAGTCATCAACAAGATGAAGACACTCAACCGTCAGGTGATTGATCAGACAGTCGACCGGCTGTCATTGGAACAGATCAATCGGATTCTCCATAAGATCGAAGACATGGAGTTTGTGGATTTCATTGCCTATGACGCAAATGCGGCACTGGCAGATTACGCATCCCATTACTTCTTTCAGGTGTCGAAGATCTGTAATGTATATGAAGATATCGACCAGCAGATCGGCTTTGCGCAGAATGCGGATCCATCTCATCATATTGTGTTTGTCCTGACCCGCAGCGGCCGCAGCAGCCGGATTCTGCAGGTACTGAAAGAACTGAAGAAACACGGCATGTATACCGTACTGATCAGCAGAGCTTCGGGATCTTCCGTTGCGCCGATGTGCAATGAGTTTCTCGAAACGATCTTTGTGGACAGTTTCAAGGATATGGGTGACTGCACCTATTACGCTTCCGCAAAGTTCCTGCTGGATCTGATCATCAATCTGTACTTCTCAAAGCACTACGAGGATGTGCTGAAAAAAGATACGGCATACGACAAGGCCTACTTCAGCATTTGATCTGTGCCGTTTGAGTAACATTGTTCACAGGGATTCCGGACTTCCGGGATCCTTTTTGTGTTCATTGTTCCTCACGGCAAGTAAACGCTTTCATTCGTCTTGCGGTTTTCTTACTATATGGCTGTCGAGGAGGAAACAATCATGAATATCAAGCTGTTCTGCAACGCCGGTTTGTCTACAAGTATCCTTGTCAAAAACATTGCCAAAGAAGCACAGGCACAGAATCAGGATGTCCAGGTCGCAGCCTATCCGATTGATGAGCTGGCACGTCAGGCAAAAGATGCCGATGTCGTGCTGCTTGGTCCGCAGGTTGCCTACCGTCTGCAGGATGCGCAGAAGATCTGCGCTGAAGCAAACGTTCCGGTGAGCGTTATTGATATGGCTGTCTACGGAATGTGCGATGGAAAGAAAGCTCTTGATATCGCAATGAAACTGAAGAAGTAAACAATAGAAAAAAGAGGGGATAGATCAAATGAAAGAGTTTATTCAGCAGAAAGTACTGCCGGTCATCATGAAGGTAGTCAATTCCAAACCGCTCATTGCAATGAAAGATGGAATCCTGTATTCCATTCCGCTTCTGATCATTGGTTCCGTATTCCTGTTACTTGAAAACTTCCCGTATCAGCCGGTCGTTGACTTCTTCACCAATGCCGGAATGATTACTGCAATGGATTAGGCAGTCAACTGCTCATTCACACTGATGTCTCTGGTTGCAGTCGTTGGTATTGCCTATACCTACGTCAAGAATGAAGGGCTGATTCCGCTGCCTGCCGCATTCATCTCCCTGTCCTGCTTCCTGATCCTGCAGCCGGGCTATCTGACCAACGAGGCCGGTGAGTCTGTCGCAGTCATCATGAAAGACTGGTGCTCCGGTCAGGGTATGATCGGTGCAATCGTTGTCGGTCTTGTAGTTGGAAGTGTCTACAGTCTGTTCGTGCACAAGCACATCATGATCAAAATGCCGGACATGGTACCGGATGGCATCAAAAATACATTCGCATCACTGATTCCTGGCTTTGTATTGATCTTCGGTGCAACGATTGTATGCATTATCTTCCAGAATGCATTTGGAACAACCTTCTTTGAATGGATCTACAGAGTGCTTCAGATCCCGCTGCAGAATCTGACAGATACCCTTGGCGGTATGTGCATTGCAGTATTCCTGATTTCCTTCCTCTGGTGGTTCGGTATCCATGGCGCTGCAGTTGTTGACGGCGTGCTGTATGGCCTCTGGACTGCAAATGCAATGTCCAACCAGGCACTGCTTGATAAAGGACTGAGTCTGACCTCAGCCAATGGAGCCCACATCGTTACCGCTCAGTTCTACGACCAGTTCATTGTTGTCACCGGTTCCTGCATTACGATCGGTGCCGTGCTGTACATGGTGTTCTGTGCACGCAGCCAGAAGTTCAAGGCAATTGGTAAAGTTGGTATTGTGCCATCTATCTTCAATGTCAACGAACCGATTCTGTTTGGCACACCGTTTGTCATGAACCCGTTCCTGTTTATCCCGATGATTGCCGTTCCGCTGATTGTGACAATCGTACAGTATCTTGCAATCTCCAGCGGTCTTTGCCCGATGTATTCAGGCGTCATGGTTCCGTGGACCACACCGATTATTATCTCCGGCTTCCTGGTTGGCGGCTGGAAGACAGCACTGCTTCAGGTTGCGACCATTGCCATCTCCTTCGGTATCTACTTCCCGTTCATGAGAAAGGTCGACAAGCTCGCACTTGAAGAAGAATCAAAAGCTGCAGCAATTGAGGCAGGCAGCGCAGAATAACATCAGATCATTCACCCGCATGCCAGGATCAACCCCTTTCGAGTCCTGGGTGCGGGTGTGATCGTATATGACTGAAAGGAGTATTACACGATGATTCATAAAAAACTGAAATCATTCCCGGATTCATTCCTCTGGGGAGCCAGTACATCTGCTTACCAGGTAGAAGGCGCAAACAGCGAGGATGGCAAAGGACCTTCCTGCCAGGATATCAAAAAAGTTCCGGAAGGCACTTCTGAACTGGATGTGTGTGCGGATGAATACCACAGATATAAAGAAGACATTGCCCTGATGGCGGAGATGGGATTCAAGGCATACCGCTTTTCCATTGCCTGGACCAGAATTCTGCCCCATGGCACCGGCGAAGTGAATGCCAAAGGCGTTGAGTACTACAGCAATGTCATTGATGAATGTCTGAAGTATCACATTGAACCGATTGTTACCATGTTCCACTTTGATATGCCAGCTGAGCTGGATGAGCGCGGATCATGGTCCAAGCGGGAGTCTGTTGACTGGTTTGTGGAATATGCCAGAGTCCTGTTTCAGAATTATGGAGACCGTGTAAAGTACTGGCTGACAATCAATGAGCAGAACGTACTGACCCTGGTTGGCCCGGTGATCGGCACATTGAGAATTCCAGAGGGATGCACCAACGAACTGAAGGAAATCTACCAGCAGAATCATCACATGTTACTGGCACAGTCCAAGGCCATGGCACTCTGCCATGAAATGCTGCCAAATGCCAAGATCGGCCCGGCACCCAATATCGGTGTGATGTATCCGGCAACCTGCAGCCCGGAAGATTACCTGGCTGCCCAGAATGCCAATGGTCTTCGCAACTGGCTGTATCTGGATGCGGCAGTATATGGAACCTACAACAATCTTGCAAAGGCATGGCTGGAAGAGAAGAATGCAATGCCAGACATGCTGGAAGGAGATGAAGACATCCTCAAGAGCGGAAAGCCGGACTATATTGGCTTCAATTATTACAATACCGGAACTGCCCAGTACAGTGATGGCACTGAACCATTGACCGGTGCTTCTTCACAGCAGGAAAACGATGGATTCCCGGGACTGTTCCGCGGGGTATCAAACCCTTATCTTCCCAAGACAGAATTTGGCTGGGAGATTGATCCAACAGGGTTCCGCTGCACCATGCGTGAACTGTATTCAAGATATCAGCTTCCGCTTCTGGTAACAGAAAACGGACTTGGCGCATATGACACACTTGAGGAAGATGGGACAGTACACGATCCCTACCGGATTGACTATCTGAAAAAGCACATTGAAGAGATCCGCCTGGCAATCAGTGATGATGTTGAAATGATGGGCTATCTTCCATGGAGTGCTGTAGATCTGATTTCAACACACGAAGGCATCAGTAAGCGTTATGGCTTCATCTTTGTAAACAGAGATGAGTTTGATCTGAAGGATATGAAGAGATACCGGAAGGATTCCTTCTACTGGTATCAGCAGCTGATCAAATCCAACGGGACGATTCTCTGAATCAGTGATTTCAGATTGAATGCCCGCAGGTTGAAACTGCCGGGACTGAAAGAATACGCAACATAAATATCAATCAAGTCAGTGTGTCATTGATGCACTGACTTTATGATGTGATTCAGATGAATCGAAATGTTCTGATATTGTTTCAGATCTGCATCAATCTGAATGCTAATACTTTCAGAGTTTGCGGACATAAGAGCACTCCCTCTCATATTGTTGATATTTCTCATACAGGATAGCGCGAACAACGCGAATTATGCTAATCCAGAACTGTTTGATTGATTGCATATGGAAATCAATTTCATGAGTGGGATATGCCTTATCCAGGGATTTTTTCTTGTCAAAGATCATATACATAAAGGATAATATTCTGGAAAAGCGAGGGCTTAGCGATGAAAGTAGGATGCGTAAAAGAGATCAAGAATAATGAATACCGCGTTGGCATGACGCCTGACAATGTCAGAAGTGCTGTTGCCAATGGACATGAAGTATTCATTGAATCGGGAGCCGGTGTCGGATCAGGATTCACAGATCAGGAATACATTGAAGCGGGTGCACAGCTGAAGGATGCCAAAGAGATTTGGCAGGATGTACAGCTGATGGTCAAGGTCAAGGAGCCGATGCCGGAAGAGTATCCGCTGTTCCATGAAGGCTTGATTCTGTATACCTATTTCCATCTTGCGGCAGATCAGGAACTGGTTGATGTGCTGCTGAAGGCAAAGGTCAAGGCAGTTGCTTATGAAACACTGATGGAGACAGACGGAAGCCTGCCGCTGCTTTCCCCGATGAGCCAGGTTGCCGGAAGACTGAGCATCCAGGAAGGTGCCAAGTATCTGGAAAAGCGCTTTGGCGGAGAAGGAATCCTGCTGGCAGGTGTACCGGGCACGCCCAAGGCAAATGTTGTCATTCTCGGCGGCGGTGCAGTCGGCACCAATGCATGCAAGCTGGCAGTTGGCATGGGCGCCAATGTTACCATTCTCGATATCAGCCTGAAGCGTCTTGAGTATCTGGACAATCTCTTCGGAGCCGGGATCCAGACCCTGGTATCCAGTGAGTCCAATATTGAACGGGTCATTCCCAATGCCGATCTCGTCATTGGCTGTGTACTCATTCCGGGCAAGTCTGCACCGAAGGTATTCAAGAAGAAATACCTGAAAGAAATGAAGCCGGGTGCAGTATTTGTGGATGTTGCGGTAGATCAGGGCGGCTGCGGAGAAACAACCCATGCGACAACCCATGATGATCCAATCTACGTCGTAGACAATGTCGTTCATTACTGCGTTGGCAATATGCCAGGTGCAGTGCCGCGCACTTCCACCATTGCACTGACTAATGCGACAGTGAAGTACGGACTGGAAATCGCTGACAGCGGCCTGGAAGAGGCGTGCAGAAAGAACCCGGTCATCTACTCAGGTGTGAATACCTACGATGGTAAAGTGACCTGCAAGAACGTGGCAGACAGCTATGACTGCTACGAGTATACCGACATCCATACGCTGTTCTAGGCTGTATACTTGAATTACCAAAAACAGGAGGATAAACAATATGGCATTCTTCAACATCTTCAAGGCAATCAAAACTGCCTACAAAGACCGCGGCATGAACGATGAGATTGCAGCACTCGAAGGAAAACTCGAGGATCTGCATACCCAGGGCAAACTGGATGACGGCGTATACGCTGCCGCAAAGAAGTACGAAGAACTGGATGCGCTGATCAACACCAACAAGGCAGACCATCAGCAGCACAAGGATTATGAAGCCGCAACGCTGGAGTTCATGAAGGCAATCAAGAACTGTGCCGGCATGGATGATGACACCAAAGCACTGGCTGAGAAGATTGTCGGTGAATATGACGAAGTAGCGTCAATTGTCAAAAAGCCGGAAGCCTGAATCACAACAGAAACGCACCTGATATCCTGTGATGGATACCGGGTGCGTTTTTTTTAGTTATGCAGCAAAGTAATAGTCGGAGAAGTCATATTTGAATACACGGTAGCCGCAGAACAGAACGCCCTGGGAATCGTAGGAGAATGTCGCAATGACATTGCCGTCGCTGTCATACTCTGAGAACTGCTTTGCCATGCCGGAATCAACCAGGATGTTGTTACCGGTGTACTGCACGCTTGAGACAATGGAAGAGTAGGTGACCGGGAAGGAATCAAACAGATCATAGGTTCCGGTGTTTTCGTTGACCATATACTTGTAGAAGTTGCTGTTGGAAGAAGTGTCTCCGTAGAATGACTCATTGACGGTATCTGCCAGTGTGAAGTGGGAATCAACAGAGTCTTCACAGAAGTAGTTGTTGTCAAACATGATCAGGTAGTACTCGCCTTCCGGCAGGGAGCTGTCTTCTACATAAGTGACGGTATGCTGACCATACTGGGAAGTGAAGTCACTTTCCTTGCTCAGCACATAGCTGCTGTATGCAGTATTGGACCACTGATCATCATTGGAAATCAGATAATCCAGAGTCGGTTCGGTATAGACATTGCTCAGTTTGATAATCGAACTGGTCTCACGGGAACTGAGGATCATTTCATCATCGTTGACCAGCTGGATGGTATTGATGTGCATCCAGTCCCATTCACCGTTATCAACAGACAGGGTGGCATCTGTCGCAAAGTGGTGGGTCATGGATTTATACTCCGGCAGGATATCGCCAAGATCAATCAGTTCACTGACTGCTCCGGAATTGATATCAACCGAGATGATGACGTCTTCGACAGTATCGCTGGAAGTATCATCAGCCAGGGCAATGAGCTGTCCGTTATTGTTGATGGCGAAGTCATGGTGCATGGAATAGATGCCGGTATCATAAACAGCTGTGACCTTGCCGAGCGGGGAAATGGCTGAGATCTGATACAGATCGGAAGTGACATACATCTCGCCGTTATAGACAATGGCATTCTCTACCATGTCACCCTGCGTTACCAGTTCTTCCCGGACTATGCCGTCATTGTCTACCAGGAAGCTATAGCCGTTATATGCGGTATTCAGTCCCAGCAGGAAGTACAGCCCGTCAGACAGTTCTTCTGATTCACTGACGGTCTCTTTATCAATCTGAGTGACATAGCCGCTCTGCAGTGCCGGTGCATCTACACTGAATGAGACAGTATACAGTTCATTTTCGTCAGAGTCATACAGGTGCATGGTTATATCATTGTTCTCACCGCCGACGAGTCCAATGAGACAGATCTCATGCGAGTCGCCTGTGCCAAGATCATTGGCATCTGCAGTGAAGTCACTGTAGCCCTCTGTTGAAACGGTATATGAGACGGAGTCTGTATCACTGTCCACAAAGTACAGGTACAGCCCCGTGGTATTGGTTCCGTAAGGGTTGAAGATTGCCAGCATGTCTTCAATGCCGGTGACACTTTGTTTGTCGGTATCGATCTGTGACTGAATAGCTGACTGGGTATCAGTATTGTAGTAGGTGAAGTCTGAGGAACTGGTATCCAGATCGATTGAGGTCAGATTCAGATCCAGGTTCAATGATTGTGTTTCAACAGCGGTTACAGCCTTGGCTGTAGCAACAGATACAGTCTGATCGGTTGATGCGGAAGCTGTGGATGTACATCCGCTGACTGCCAGGGCAGCGATAAAGCAAGGCAGTATCCAATTTGATTTCATAAAATCCTCCGCCAAATACGTTAAAAGCCGGAGGTGAACGCACTGTGAACAGAACCTAAACTAAAACTGAAAAGAGGTCACTTTATCATCTTTTCTTAACAAATAGAACGTTCGCGGGTGTTTATCAGAGAATCAGAAGTAGATATAGCCGGCAATGATATCGGTGCTGACTGATCTCTCATGGTAACCACCCATATATCCGCCCTCTTTGACGTATATAGAATTGCCGCTAACAGAAGCGACAAACGCAACATGTCCGTATGCGCTGGTGTAAGGTTGAGCCCAAACCGCAATTGAATTAGCACGTGGTTCAGTTCCAGTTGAGTAACCTGCAGCTGATGCGCTGCTTAACCATGAAATAGCGTTGCCCCAGTATCCGGGTAATGAAATTCCTAAATTATCATGTACAAGCTGCCATGCGCCCCAGGTACAGTTGGACCAACTGCCAGAGTACGGATTGCCGGAAGAGTCTCCAGTAGAGGCGCTGCCGCCACTTGAACCGGAACCCGACGTGCCGCTTCCGGAAGAGCCGCTGCTGGAAGAACTGCCCTCTGTTGTACTGTTATTGATATCGTTGATTGTGGAATTGTTGCTGGCAATCTGAGACTGGGCATCGCTGATCTGGGTGCCGGTAGCTGCCAGCTGTGTTTCATATTGATTTTGCAATAAGTCGACCTTATATTTTGCCGCAAGCAGATCTGCCTGCTGAGATTCAAGAGCAGCACTTCCGTTTTCAAGATCTGTTTTGGTTTGCACAAGTTCGTCTTGTTCTGTCTGCAGCTGATCCTGCATGGTATTCAGCTCATCCAGCGAGTTGGTATCACTGGCAGAGATATCAGAAAGTCCGTTGGCAATACGGATCAGATCATCAAAGGATTCAGCACCCATGAGGATATCAATGATATTGGACATCCGCATTGTGGTCTGCTCTGCAACCAGGCGACTTTTCACTTTATCTTTCAGCTCATCGATCTTGGCCTGAGTGGCATCGATCTCTGCCTGCTTAGCTTCAACATTTGCTTCGGCTTCCTGAATTTGATAATTTAGATCTTCAATCATTCCGTTATATTCGGAAATTTGTTGGTTGTAATTACTGATCTGTGTGGACAGTTCATTGATATTGGTCGTCAGCGTGCTTTTGGACGCATTAATAGAATCAATCTGCGACTGCAGGTTGCTGTTCTGTGACTTCATGTACTCGAGGTAGGCATTGCAACTGTCCTTGTCGGCAGCCGCAACCGTTCCGGTACACTTCGTGTTCCAGTAAGTTGTATTGCTATAATCGGTATCATCGTCTGCTTTCACATTGAGCGGGAATGCCAATGTGATTGCGAGTGCAGTGATGCCTGCTATCCATCTGCTTTTATTCACAGTTTACTATTATACGGGTGTTCACTTAAAACACCAAACTTTATGAAAGGCGGTGCAGACCACTGCCTTCAAATTGGAATAAAAACAGTTCACACATTGCTGTATGAACTGATTCTTCTAATACTTGGTGCACCAGACAAGACTTGAACTTGCACGGATTGCTCCATACGCCCCTCAAGCGTACGTGTCTGCCATTCCACCACTGGTGCATGCAGGAAATATTATACCTGTCACTCTGATGTTCGTCAAAGCTTTTAGGGCTATTTCCTGATCTTTTTTTGCGAAGGTGCCTGAGATGGCATCTTCATCAGCATCTCCCTGATCTGGGCGATGGCCTCGGAATAGGTACCCAGTTCCGTTTCGCTCAATAGCGCAAAGTTTGGGGTGAGTGCTGAAACGATACGCTGATCAATCTGTTTCATCAGTTTCCTGCCGCTGGCAGTCATGTCTACTGTGACAATCCTGCGGTTGTCGGGGTCAATGGCCCGCTTGACATAACCGCGGTGTTCCAGAAAGTTGATGATCGGCGTGAGCTGCTGTTTTGAAATGCCTCTTGTTTCAGCCAGTTCAGACATCCGGATATGATCCCGGCGGGACAGGACAAACAGTACCTGCAGCTGGGAATTGGTGATGGATTCCGGGCAGACTGCCTGGTAGGGGTGAACAATCTTCTCCTCCAGCAGCGGTACCAGAAGCATCAGTTCATGTATTTCATCCTGCAGTGCAGTATTTTTCTTAGCCACGTCAGATCCTCCGGAACTATTGTAGCAGATTCAATCGGCAATGATTGAAACAGAAGGAGTCCCCGTATAGGAAACTCCTTCTGTGAGGGGAATGATATCAGTTCTGTTTGGTTGCGTATTCTGCTGCGTTGGTGCCGGCAAGCTTACCGGAAGTGAAGCACCATCCGTGAGCGACTCCGCCGTAGTCAATGTAACCCTGTTCTTCGCCAAGCAGTACACCGAGGCTGTCGGTGCCGCATGCATAGAGTCCGCTGATGACGTTGCCGTCGTTGTCCAGTACTTCAATGTTCTCGTTGACATCAAGCCCGCCGGTTGTGGAATAGCAGTACTCCGTTGCCTTGATTGCATAGTACTTAGTGCTTGTTGTGCTGATCGCAGTCATGTTTTCAGCGCTCTTGTTCCATTCCGGATCGTTGCCGCTTTCCGCATAGCTGTTGTAGTTGGTGATTGTTTCAGAAAGGTTGTCAGCCCCGAGCTTTTCCTGCAGTTCTTCAATGGAATCTGCTTCAACAACGATGCCGAGATCTTCGCCGAGGGAGATGATCTTATCAAGATCGGTGATCGGCTCATTGGTATTCAGATAATACTCAGAATTGGACATGCTGGAGAAGTCCGGCATTGCCCCGTCGGTGGAACCGGCTGCGGACATATCCGGCATAGCGGATCCTTCCGGCATGGATGCACCTTCCGGCATAGCGGATGTATCTGTGGTGCCGGATGCCTGTGACATCAGGGAGCTCCTATCGAGGGAGCCATCCTGGATGTTCAGCATCATATATACCTGATCAAGTCCGTTGTTCTTGACATTGTCCATGTAATCCTGATCGACAATGGCATAGTAGTTATCGCCTGCTTTGTAGGCATTTTCAGTGATATCGGTGACTTCATCGCCGGTGCAGAAACGGGATCCGTTTTCATCAACCAGCAATACGTTGGTGCTGGAAGCGATCGCATCCAGTGTCTTCTGATGACTTGGTTCAACTTCGGTGCTGCGCAGGTCTGTGGTGGTTCTGACAACGTGTGCCATACCTGGTGTGGAGATGTTGTAGGATGCCGCATTCAGGTTGTCCATGGCATCTTCAATCATGGTTCCATCATTCTGGTACATACCAACCAGGTGCAGGGAACTGCCGAGGTACTTCTCTGTCAGTTCAGAGCTTCCGCCGTAGCCGCCGGTGCAGAGAATGACGCTCTTTGCGTGGATCTCATAGGTGGTGCCATCCTGCCCGACTGCTTCAACACCGGTGATGTTTCCATCTTCGTCGGTGAGGATCTTGTCAGCAGTCATTTCCAGCATGTACTTGTCTTTATCGTTGTTCTTGCTGGCGTTATCAAGTGCCTGTTCATACATCTCAGTCACGGTGGTGCCGCTGGAAGTATCATAGCTTGCATAGACCGGATACTTGTTGCCCATGAAGGTAGCGAGTTTTCCGAACTGTACGCCGTTGATATTGATCATCCAGTCAAGTGTTTCACCGGAATCGTTGATCATGACATCAACGCATTCTTCTTTGGAATCATTGCCGGAATCGGCCATCCACTGGCTCTTCAGCTCGGCGGTGTCAACCGGGTAATCAGCAGTTCCTTCAACCGGCTGTACTTCTTCGCTGGTTGGATTGACAGCCATCGGGCCGCCTGCGTTGGTGGAAGTGCCGCCTACTTTGGCAGCGGTATCAATGCCGATGACCGCAGCGCCTGATTCAGCAGCACTGCAGTAAGCAGACATGCCGGCTGCGCCAAGGCCTACGACTACAACATCATAGTCATCAATGCTGACGGTATCTGTTTTCTTTTCAACAGTGGAATACCACTGGCTGGAATCACCGCCGGCCTCATCGATTGCGCCGGAGACTGCACTCTTGATACCGGAAGAAGAAGCGGTTGCGCCGCTGATGGAGTCAACAGCGAGACTCTGGCTCTCCTTGATGCGCGGAATCAGATTGTCAATTGCAGTCTGGATGATATCTTCTGTTTCACCGCCGATATCAGTGACCTGGATATCGTCAATGGAATCAGCTGACAGGGTAACGGATACTGTAAATGGTTTGGAATAGTTGTTGCCGTAGACTGTCTCGGTATAGGTGCCGGCAGTCATGGCTGTTTTCTCGGTGCTGGAAGAACCTGTGATCTGACTGCTGATGTCCTTCAGATCGTTCTTCAGGGCCGTGCTGGTCATGGTAGCGCCGCTGTAGGAGTCAATGCTCAGATCGCCTGTTGCGTCCTTGCCGCTGAGATCTCCCAGGCTTCCATCATTGAACTCACTGATGGCATTGCCGCCGATGCCGCTTGTTTCCTTGTCTCCTTCTGCACTGGCAGAAGTGATTTTGCCGTCTTTGACGACAATCGTCATGGTAACGTCACCGCCGAATCCGGTATTTGTTGCTGTGTAGGTGCCATCGATACTGCTGGAAGCGGTTGAACTGCTGCAGCCTGCCATGCTCATCAGCATGCCGGCCGAAACGAGTCCCGCAAGAAACCTGTTCGCCTTATTTCTCATCTGTCCTCCTTGAATTAACAAACATTTACAGTAAATAAATATTTACTATATGAAAATAACACCTGCACAATCTTCCTGTCAAACACTTTGTGAAGAGATGTATAATCTTTTTAAGATGAAACGGGGCCGATGGTTATCAAAACTGCTGCTGGCAGCTGCACTGCTGTTTTCAGGCTGCACATCCAGCGGTAATAGCGGGGATGAAGAGACCTATGCGGCAAGAGTGCTGCCGGATCTGTACTCGGAGTATGTTTATCTGGAGGATGCGGATACTGGCCAGGTATTGATTGATACCAGGTCAGAAGAACAGATGTACCCCGCCAGCATGACCAAGCTGATGACCGGGATAGTGGCAATTGAACATATCTCGGATCTGAGTGAAACCTATACCATTACCAACGAGATCATGTCCGGGCTGATTGAAGCATCTGCCAACCGGGCAGGATTTCTGGCGGGCGATTCGCCGACACTGGAAGATCTCTTATATGGAACGCTGCTGCCAAGCGGGGCAGAATGTGCCAGGGCACTGGCATTCTATGTGTCCGGCAGTGAAGAAGCCTTTGTCGACCTGATGAATGAAAAAGCGCAGGAACTGGGAATGACCGGAACTCACTTTGTGAATACGACCGGCCTGCACGATGATGATCACTATTCCACCTGCCGGGATATGGCAATCCTGATGAATTACTGTATGCAGAACGAAGAGATGGTCAAGATCCTTTCCACGGAGTATCACACCTCGGTGGCAGTCAAACATTATCCAAACGGCCTGGGCATGGAAAACGGCGTGCTGCAGTATATCAACCAGACAGATCCCAAATACCAGAACTTTGATATCCCGGGCTTTGTCTGCGGCAAGAGCGGCTATACCCTGGAAGGACTGTATACACTGGCCTCCTATACAACAGAATCCAACATGAACCTGATTCTGGTAGACTGCCATGGATATAAGGAACAGCACTATCCGGCATCCATTGCCGATGCGGCATCTATCTATAACTGGTTTGCAGAACATTATTCCAGGCAGACGGTTTATTCCCGGGGGTATGAACTTATCACGATCCGGGTCCGTGATTCTTCCGTCAGTACACTGAAGGTGACCTGCAGTGAAACGGTCACCATGGATCTTCCGAATGATGACAATCTCCATATTGTACTGGACTTCCCTGATACGGTTGAAGCCGGTACCAAAAAGGGCGATCCGATCGGGACACTGAAAATCTATGACTATGATCAGCTGGTCTACAGCCAGGACTACTACGCAGAAGAAGACTGCCCGCAGTCATTTATGGGGACCGTGCGCACGGTGCTGTATGAACATGCCGCATGGATTTCACTGATCGGACTTGGCCTGATTGTGCTGATTCTCGCACTTGGCAATTATCATCCGAAAAAGAAAAAGAAACGGATTCACAGCACTGATAAAAAATGACCTTTGTTCAGGAAACTGAGTGAACAAGCGCTTTCATGTCCTTTATTTTCATTATGCATGGAAATCATTACAGCATGCGGTTATAATGACAACCATGCCAACTCCAAAACAGAAACTAGCCATTGTACTGGACTCCTCTTCGGATCTGTCAAATGAAGAAGCCAGTCAGCTTGGCGTATATGTCATCCGCATGCCGCTGACCGTAGATGGAAAGCAGTATCTGGAAGGAACCAATATCACCGATGAAGAACTGATTGCCCTGATGAAAGGCGGATCAGTGATTACCACTGCCCAGCCGCCGATTGGCGCACTGCTGAGTCTCTGGACAAAACTGCTGGAAGAATATCAGGAGATTCTGTTCATCCCGATTTCCTCCAAACTGAGCGGTACCTGCTCAACTGCTGCGGCTGCTGCCAGGGCATTTGAAGGAAGAATATTTGTCGCGGACTGCCTGAGTGCCTGTGCACCGATCCAGGTGCTTGTCCGGTTTGCCAAGCAGCTTTCCATGTCCGGATATGGGGCAGAAGAAATCAAATATAAAATAGAACAGGAATGCAGCACCTATGCAGTCATTGTTCCGGAAACTCTGACCTATCTGAAACGGGGCGGCCGGATCAAGCCGGCAGTTGCCCTTTTGGGGAATCTTCTGCAGATTATCCCGATTTTAAAAGTGGACCAGGGAGAGATTGATGTCCTGGGCAAGGTCCGCACTGTCCGGAAAGCCTACCATCAGGCTATGGAAGGCATCCTGAATGTCGATGACCGTGACCAGTATGAATGGATGGTTGTCGTTGCCGGGACAGTGGATTATGAGCCGTGGAAAGCGGAGTTTGAACAGATCCTCGGACACGAAGTTCCAGTACGGAAGATCCGTGCCATTGTCATGGCACACACGGGCCCCGGAACCCTGGGGTTTGCCCGAGTTCATAAGTTTTCACTCTGAATGTGACCAAAGTGCGGAGATATACGCATATTTTCTTGCAAGATGTATCTTCATCATCATATAATAGGGAACGTTTCGAGGTGAAAAAAATATGGACTATCAGAAGATTATCAACATCGCAGTCATTGCCCATGTCGATGCCGGGAAGTCAACACTCGTTGATGCGTTCCTGAAGCAGAGTCATGTATTCAAGGACAATGATAAAGTCGTCAACTGCGTCATGGACAGCAATGACCTCGAACGCGAACGCGGCATTACCATCTATTCCAAGAACTGCTCCGTGCAGTACAAGGATTATAAGATCAATATCGTAGATACCCCAGGGCATGCGGACTTCTCTTCAGAAGTAGAGCGCATCATCAAGACAGTAGATACTGTCATCCTGTTGGTGGACTCTGCGGAAGGACCGATGCCGCAGACACGTTTCGTGCTGCAGAAATCACTGGAGATCGGCCTGCGTCCGATTCTGCTCATCAACAAGATGGACAAACCAGATGCCAGAGCCAACGAAGTCATTGATGAAGTTTATGATCTGTTCCTGGATCTGAACGCGACTGACGATCAGCTGGACTTCCCGATTCTGTACGGCATTGCCCGTCAGGGAATTGTCCGCTATAACGCAGACGATACCAACACAGATATCATCCCGCTGTTTGAGACCATTCTGCATCATACCCAGGCTTATCCGAATCTCATGAGTGAGCCGGTTCAGATGCAGGTATGCGCACTTGCCTATGATGACTATATCGGCAGACTCGGCATTGGCCGTATCTATTCCGGTGTGCTCAAGGATTCCACCCCTTATGAGGTGTGCAACCAGAACGGCAAGACCGAACGCGGCAAGACCAACCAGATCTTTGTCTATAAGGGAATGAGCCGGATCGGAGTCAAAGAAGCACAGTGCGGAGAAATCTGCATGATCTCCGGTATTGCGGATATTTCCATCGGTGACACGCTCTGCGAAATCGGCAACCCGGAACCGATGCCGATCATCAAGATTGAAGAGCCGACCCTGTCCATGAACTTCATGGTCAACGACAGCCCGTTTGCCGGCCAGTCCGGTAAGTATGTCACTTCCCGCAACATCCGTGAGCGTCTGGAGAAGGAACTCCAGGTCAACGTCGGACTGAAGGTTGAAGAAACCGACAGCACTGACTGCTTCAAGGTATCCGGACGCGGAGAACTTCATCTTTCCATCCTGCTTGAGCAGATGAGAAGAGAAGGCTACGAAGTTGCAGTATCCAGACCGGAAGTAATCCTGAAGAAGATTGACGGCGTTACCAATGAGCCGGTTGAAGAAGTTGTATGCGATGTACCGAATGAGTATTCCGGCACTGTCATCTCTGCACTGAATGTCAGAAAAGGCATGCTGCAGAACATGGAAGACCAGGGATCCTATACCAGGATTACCTATCTTGTTCCAACAAGAGGCCTGATCGGCTACCGTTCTGACTTCATCAACGCTACGCATGGTGAAGGAACCATGGTCAGAAGACTTGCAGGCTATGAGCCATGGAAGGGAGATATCCCGCAGCGTGAAAACGGTGCACTGATCTCCACTGAAACAGGTGGAGCCATGACCTATGCACTCTGGAACATCCAGGAGCGCGGCCAGCTGTTCATTGATGCACAGACCCCGGTATATGAGGGTATGATCATCGGTATGGCCAGCAAGAACAAGGATATGACAGTCAATCCGATCAAGAACAAGAAGATGACTGCTGTCCGTTCTACCGGTAACGATGAAGCCATGAAGCTTGTACCGCCGAAGGTGCTGACACTGGAAGGTGCAATCGAATTCATCAATGATGATGAACTGGTTGAAATCACTCCGACGGATATCCGTATCCGCAAGAAATATCTGACCATCATCGAACGCAGACGCCATGCCCGTGAGCTTGGCAAGCTGGACGACGAGGAAGACGAATAGTCACAGAAAAAGGAAATGTCCGCAATGGATATTTCCTTTTATAACCCCCACTCATCTATTATAGCAGTTTATATCGGAAATGTAAGGGGTTTCATTATGGCGGGGATCACCTATACTGGGGGTGTAAGAAAAGGTATCTTCAAGAGATTCAGGAAGATACAGGAGGAACAAGAGGTATGCTACCAATCGACAAAGAAGGCAGGCATCTCAGGTAATCAACTAATCCCGGGGATGTGCCTGCAGAAACAATGGATTCAAAGGTCACCTCGAACCGGAATCAGTGATTAAGCATGTATAGAAATACAATTGGAAAGACAGAGACGATACACGAATAACCGGGTAGAAGTGATCTTGGTAGAAAGAGATCTGCATGGTAATGCGGATCTCTTTTCAATCTTCCGGATTTGCGCCATTGCCGTGTTTGCAGTACGCTGAAGACAGAAAGTACAGAGGAAAAAGATCATGAAGAAACAGGTGATTGCACTGGTATGCACAGCCGCGCTGCTGGCAGGCTGCGGCACTTCCGATTCTACGCCGGGCACTTATACCGTTACGCTGGAAGGCAATGGAACAACCGGCTATGAATGGACCTATACCATGAGCGAAGAAGGCATTGTCAAAGAGACTGCCGCAGATTCCAAGTATGAAGGCAGTGATGGAATGACCGGGGCACCAAGCACCTATACCTGGACCTTTGAAGCATTGAAGGAAGGCACTGTTACACTCACCTATGAATATGCCCGCAGCTGGGAGACTGTTGAACCGGCTGAGACCAATACCTATACACTGACGGTAGACAAAGATCTGCAGATCAGTGCGGTGGTTTCGACTGCGGCGCCATCAACTGCACTGCCGGATGTTTCGCCTGAAGCCGCATCTCTTGCGGATGGGGAAGGGATTCTCTGTGAGATCAACGGCGGTATCATTTCCTTCTCCGGCGGTTTCACAACCGGCTATGACTGGTCGTCTTACTTCATTTCGGATGATGCTGAAGATATCGTATCCATTTCTGACTATGATTTTTCCAAGGGCAACAGCCAGATGAACGTTGACGGCGCAACTTATAACTATACCGTCACCGGGCTGAAGGCCGGTACGGCAGAAATCGGCTTCCTGTATTCCGATGTGTCAGATGGCACCATCGGCAACAATTATCGCATCAAGTGCACCGTCGCAGATGATCTGAGTGTCACCTGCGAAGACATCACGAACACTCCGGATTATTCCATTGATGGAAATGTCATCACGCTGGCCGGCAATCCGACTACCGGCTATGACTGGACTGCTTATTATGTGACCGCAGCAGACGAGGATTATCTCAGTATCTCTGATGCCGAATATACCTCTGACAGCACGGACCGGGATGGCGCCGGCGGCATCTACCAATTCACTTTGACCGGCAAACAGGCAGGCACTGCCAACATCGGTTTCAGCTACCATCAGAGTTTTACGGCTGACAGCCTGGTGTATGATATCCAGTTTGCCTGCACGATCGGTTCAGATCTGTCAGTCAGCTGTGAAAAGCTGAATTGAGCAGTACTTCAGGGCGGCGGGAGAAATCCTGTCGCTTTTTATGTGGCAGAATACCCGAAACAGGCCCTGCAATGCTATAA
>JAKVJO010000005.1 GCA_022486935.1 Solobacterium sp.
CAGAGAATGTCATTGTTCAATGAAGTTGAGGCTGGATCTTTGAACCGCCGGACGCCGAACGGCTTCTCCGGTGGTGTGGGAGGAATAAATGGCTGAGGGCTATCGCCCTCAGTCACCTACCCGATTTGGGCAAATAAAAAGCGGGCATTCAATCCCGCTGTTCAGCTGATGACAGGAATCTTCCCATGGTGATCTCGCTGCGGTAGCTGCCATCCTTCAGTTTGAAGGCATGCGGGGTAACACCCCAGGTTTCAAAGCCGCAGGATTCATAGAGGTGCTGGGCCCGCTTGTTATCTGCGAAGACACCGAGTTCGATCTGCTCATAGCCCATTTCTGCCGCAAGCCTGAGATCTTCTTCAATCAGCAGACGGCCGATGCCAAGATGCCAGTAGTCCTGCCGTACCGCAATTGCAAGACTGCAGCGGTGATTGGTCTTGAGATGCTTTCCGACACCGGTCACCTGGGTATGGCCGACCAGCGCACCGTTGATGAATGCACCGACACACATGCCTGTTTCATCTTCAAGATTTTTCTTCAGGAATCTGTGCATGTTGCGCGAGTCTTCCGTCACTTCTTCCGGATAGCGCATCAAAAAGTCGGATTCGCCGTAGACCTGTTTCATGAAGCGGTTCACGGTTTCAGCTTCTCCCGGTAAAAGACTCCTCAGGATACAGACTGAAGAGTCTTTGAGATGAAATGTCTTTGGTTCATAGTTCATTGGAGTATAACCTCACTGGTGAAAGCTGACCATGACCGGGAAGTGATCAGTCGGATACACTCCCATGTACATGGAACGCAGTACTGTCACCCGGTCCACATGGAGATCCTTTGAGATCAAGATGTGGTCAATCGGCTTTTGATCATGTGCCATGGATCCGATCGGATCCCGCAGCGTGCTGCCGTCTTTTTCTGTGACGGTCTCCATCAGGTTCAGGGCATTGCCTTCCCCGGTGAGCACTCTTGCGGCATCACTCATGGAAGTGGTATTGAAGTCGCCGGTCAAAAGCAGGTAATCTCCCTGGAAGCGGCCGATCAGTTCAGATTTGAGAATCGCGGTCAAGGCTGTACGCACTGCCGGGAACATGAAGTCAAGATGGGTATTGCAGAAGGTGAATACCGCACCGGTCTCACGGTCTTTCAGGATTGCCAGGGTGGCAATGCGGGGGAAGATGCTTCCGGTCAGTCTGGAGCCTTCTTTTTCCGGACGGCTGCTGAGCCAGAATGTTTCACTCTTCAGCAAGGTGTAGCGGTCTTTCTTGAACAGCACACAGTTGCGTTCATCGGCAATCGGCAGCGAACGGTTGCGGGATTTGCCGACAAAGGTATAGTGCTTCTCCAGCCAGGTTAAAGAGGGGATCATCGACGAGGTCAATTCCTGTACGCCGACAAGATCCGGATCATTCCAGCGGATCAGTTCTTCAATGGAAGCGGCCCGGCAGGCAAAGGAAGTTTTGCCGTAGGGGAACATCGTATCTGTCATCAGATTCAGAGTCATGAGTTTCGTTTCAGTCATGCGTCCATTATAAGCCCGGAAAATAAAAAGCGTTCCTCCAATCGGAGAAACGCTGACTTTGAATCTGCTCAGTTGAGTTCGAGTTTCTTGAACTGTTCCCACGGCAGGTTTTCCTTGCCGAAGTGACCGTAGTTGGTCGTCTGGGTGTAGATCGGACGGCGCAGGTCGAGTTCCTTGATGATGTTGGCAACACTGAAGTCGAAGTTCTTTTCAATGATGTCAAGCAGCTGTTCGTTGGTGTACTTGCTGGTTCCGAAGGTGTCGATGTTGACAGACAGCGGTTTCGGCTCGCCGATTGCATAGGAGAGCTGCAGCTGGCACTTGTGGCACAGTCCGTTGGCAACCAGGTTGCGGCAGACATAGCGTGCATAGTAAGCAGCGGAACGGTCAACCTTGGTCGGATCCTTGGAAGAGAAGCAGCCGCCGCCGATCGGTGCATATCCGCCGTAGGAATCGACAACGATCTTACGGCCGGTGGTTCCGGAATCGCCCCAGCTGCCACCGAGGATGAAGCTGCCGGACGGATTGATCAGATACTTGGTGTTTTCATCAATGAGCTTCGGATCTACAGTCGGCTTGATGACCTTTTCAATGATCAGATCATGAAGTTCAGGCTGGGTGATGTTCTTGGTGTGCTGGGTGGAAACGACGATGGTGTCGATCCGCTGCAGTTTGCCGTCGATATATTCAGCAGTGACCTGTGTCTTGCCATCCGGGCAGAGACGGTCATCCGTGCGGCGTACTTCTTCGAGCTTCTTTGCAAGCTTGTGTGCACAGTCAATGGCAAACGGCATATAGTCGTCAGTCTCATCAGATGCATAGCCGAACATGATGCCCTGGTCGCCGGCTGAGATCTGGTCATGGGCAACTGCGCTGTTGATTTCAGCAGACTGGGTGTTGACCTTGACAGTGACGTGATACTCCTCGTTGTAGCCGATTTCCTTCATGACGTTCTTGGCAATGGCTTCATAGTCAATCTTTGCCTTGGTTCCGGCTTCGCCGTAAACAAGAATCAGATCGTCTTTGATAGTTGCCTCAACTGCCATGTGGGAATACGGATCCTGACGCATTGCCTCGTCAAGGATGGAGTCAGCGATCAGATCGCAGACTTTGTCCGGGTGTCCGCTGGTAACGGACTCAGAAGTGAAATACATTTTTTCCATAAAAAAACTCCTCCTTTTGTTTGTCTTTTCAACGAACTTGAGAAAGAGATCATGTATTCTCTTTCTTTATCGTTGTCAGCATTACCACCTTACGGTTGATTCCGCAGGTTGGTATGAGGCCGACGAGCTGACCCTCTTGCCTCATTCTTGATAAAAGACATTGTTATAATGCCACCGCCCAGCCAGTTCGTCACTATACAGATTTTAGGTTCTGTAAACATGGTATAATGGCTTCACTTATGAAATGGAACTGGAGCGAGAGAACCAAGGAAAACATTATCTCCCTGACCGTGTCAGGGCTGATTATTACCGTGCTCTGGAGCTTACTGCATAATCTGTCCGGAGTCGGCAGGGTATTCAGTATCTTCTGGAATGCACTGTCGCCGTTTCTGATTGGATTCTGCCTGGCGTTCATCATGCTGCCGGCAAGAAGGGCAGCAGAGGTCAGATGGCTTCGGAAAACAAACTGGAAGCCCAAGACAAAGCGCAAGGTTGCCGTACTGATTGCCATGGTGATCTTCATCCTGGTTGTTGCAAGTTTCTTCATGGTACTGATCCCGCAGCTGGTCAGCAGCGGACGCACCCTGATCAGTTCCATGGATTCCTATATGGATTCCTTCGGCAGTTTCCTGGACGGCATTACCCAGGATCCTGCCGTTGCTTCAGTGGTCACCAATATCTATGACTGGATCCGCAATACCCTGACCTCATGGCTCAGCGGGGCAGACGGCATCCTGGCCAAAGTGCTCAGCTATTCCGTATCTTTCTTCAAGGGCATCTTCAACTTCTTTATCGGTCTGATCGTTGCCTGCTACCTGTTATTGGATCAGGAAGGCTTCCAGCGTCAGGTCCGCAAGGTCAATTATGCAATCTTCAAGAAAGAACACGCAGATCATATCTACTATGTGCTGCACCTGGCTTCCCAGATGTTCTCCGGCTTTATCTTCGGCAAGGCACTGGATTCCCTGATTGTCGGCATTCTCTGCTATATCTGCTGCATGATCATGAAGATGCCGTATTCACCGCTGATTGCCTTCGTTGTCGGATTGACCAACATGATTCCGTTCTTCGGCCCATTTATCGGTGCCATTCCCTGCGCGTTTATCCTCCTGATTATCCAACCGGTCAAGGCTGTGGAGTTCGGTGTATTCATCCTGATCCTGCAGCAGATTGACGGCAATATCATCGGTCCGAAGATCCTCGGCGGTTCCCTTGGACTGCCGGCACTCTGGGTCATGTTTGCAATCATTGTCGGCGGTGCACTGTTCGGAATTCTCGGCATGTTCTTCGCAGTACCGGTCTTCTCCGTGATCTATGTACTGATCCGTGACAAGACCAACCAGACACTGGATCGAAAAAACATATCAGTGCAGTAGAAAGTTACAATTACATCGCAAAGGAAAGTGGGTCAGAACTTCATTGGGTTCCGGCCGGTTTTTGACTGTGCCGTATTCAGGATACAGATGAGTGTCATGGTCATCCTGGCAAATCATCCATGCATGGAGATGAAGCATCATCTCGGCAAGGTCCAGGCAAATGAAACAGCAGTCAAAATGAAACAAGGCGAAATTCCTGTTTCATTTTGATGCGGATTGTCTGGATTCTGCTCATTGGGCTGAGATATCCGCATGTGTTTTACGGCTCCGGTATTCTTTTTCACCGATGTACTTTTCTATGGCAAATAAAATCAGATATCGATCTGAAAACTTCTTTCATTACAGTAAGCGATTTCAATTCATGACTTTCAAAAAAGCCGGATAAAATCGGCGTTTTCTGCCACTTATTCATTGCTTCACAAGATCATTCATGATAGATTGAATCAGCGATAACACCTGGTATGTATTGAAGCCATGTGAAGATCGAAAGATGGAGGGAAAGAATGAAAAAAGTTTTCGCTTTTACTGCGGCCGCAGCAATGGCACTGTCATTGGTTGGCTGCAGCAGTTCCAGCAGCACATCCAGCACAGGTGTCTCCGGTACCTTTACCGGAACAGCCCAGGGCAATGGCGGTGACGTCACTGTTACCATTACCCTGAAAGACAGCAAGATTACCGATGTCAAGGCAGAGGGAAAAGATGAGACTGCCGGTATCGGAACCAAACCGCTCGAGCAGATGCCTGCAGAAATGGTTGACGGCAACACGATCAATGTTGATACAGTCGCTTCTGCAACCATCACTTCCAAGGCAATCCTCGAAGCAGCCAAGGCAGCAATTGAAGCAGCAGGTCTGAATCCGGATGACTATGCAGGAACCAGCACTTCTGCATCAGCAGCCGAAGATCTGACTGAAGACTGCGACGTTGTCGTTGTCGGTGCCGGCGGAGCCGGTATGACAGCAGCAATCACAGCAGCAGACGCAGGCAGAAAAGTCATCATCGTTGAGAGCCAGTCCGTATCCGGAGGCAACTCCGTACGCGCTACCGGCGGTATGAATGCAGCAAAGACTTCCTATCAGGATGAGAACACCTTTGATGAATCAGCCGGTGTTGAAAAGACCCTGGCATCTGCTGCAGATAAGTATGCAGACAATGAAACCATCACCGCACTCGCTGCAACGGTTCAGAAGCAGTGGGATGAGTATCAGGCAGCCCCGACCGGCTACTTTGATTCCGTAGAACTGTTTGAACTTGACACCATGATCGGCGGCAAGGGCATCAACAATCCGGAACTGGTCAAGACACTCTGCGAGAATTCTTCCGCAGGCATTGACTGGCTGGCTTCCATCGGCGCAGATCTGACCAGCGTCGGTGCATTCGGCGGCGCATCC
The DNA here is from genome assembly GCA_022486935.1 of Solobacterium sp. Taxonomy (GTDB): domain Bacteria; phylum Bacillota_I; class Bacilli_A; order Erysipelotrichales; family Erysipelotrichaceae; genus Bulleidia. Next base: position 5,444 of record JAKVJO010000005.1, read on the forward strand.
GTCAAGCGTATTCACCGTCCGGTAGACGCAGACGGCAAGACCATCGCAGTCGGCTCCTACATTGTTCCGATTCTTGAATCAACCTGCGAAGACCGCGGGATCGAAATCATCTACAGCACCACTGCTGACAAGATCCTGACTGATTCCGAGGGCAACGCTGTTGGAATCGAAGGCAAGGGCGATGCCGGCAATACGGTTACCATCAATGCCAAGTCAGTCGTTCTTGCGACAGGCGGCTTCGGTGCCAACCTCGACATGGTTGTTGAATACAAGCCGGAACTTGAAGGATTTGTAACAACCAACGCAGCAGGCGCTCAGGGCCAGGGTATCACTATGGCAACTGAAGTCGGTGCCGGCACAGTTGATATGGACCAGATCCAGATTCACCCGACCGTTCACGTTGATGATAACGGTGCAGCGAACCTGATCACTGAAGGACTCCGCGGCGACGGTGCAATCCTTGTCAACAAGGAAGGCAAACGCTTCATTGATGAAGTTGGAACCAGAGATGTTGTCTCCGCAGCTGAAAACAGCCAGACAGACGGCATGGCATGGCTGATCGTTGACCAGAAGATGGTTGACGCATCTGCAGTCATCCAGGGCTACATCAAGAAGGGCTTCACTGTTACAGGCAACACGGTTGAAGAACTCGCAGCCGCAATGGATGTTGATTCTGCAGCGCTTGTTGAAACAATGTCTACCTGGAACGCAGATGTCGCAGCTGAATCTGATCCTGAATTCAACCGCACATCATTCGCAGATCCGCTGGATACTGCTCCGTACTATGCAATTACCGTTCAGCCGGGCATCCACCACACCATGGGCGGTGTCACGATTGATACTTCTGCAGAAGTACTCAAGGAAGACAGCAGCGTCATCAACGGTCTCTTCGCGGCAGGCGAAGTTACCGGCGGCGTACACGGTGCCAACCGTCTCGGCGGCAATGCAGTCGCAGACTTCATTGTCTACGGACGGATTGCCGGCCAGAGCGCAGCTGATTACGCAGCAAAATAAACGGATTTAGGAATTAATCCAATGTGTACGAAGAGAGAGACCAATGCGGCCTCTCTTTTTGAAATCAGTTCAGGCGGCTTTCTTCACGGTATTCTGTTGGAGAAATGCCATACTCACTGCGGAAGATCTGTGAAAAATAAGACTGTGAGGAGACACCGATAATGCGTGCGATCTGCCCAAGAGAATGATCTGTGGTGCGCAGCAGAATGCACGCCTCTTTCAGTCTTCTCTTTTTGACGTAGTCGATCGGTGTATCGCCGGAGTATTTCTTGAACGCGTGGATCAGATAATATTTGCTCATATGGGATTCTTCTGCCAGGCTGTCCAGAGTCAGATTCTCCGAGAAGTGCTCATCAATATACTGCTTTACATAGGCACATTCATGATTCGGCTTCTGCATCGCAGAGACCGTCAGCACGGCATTGGTGCGCCGGATGATATTCACGATCAGCACTTCCAGAAGATCCTGGGAGATGATGCCATAGTAATCGGATTTGGTGCGGGCTTCCAGAAGCAGTGTCTTGATATAGAATAAAATCTCATGCTTGTATTCTTCATAGTTTGAAATACTGAAATTCCGGCCGTTATCCAGCAGGGCGATACCATCAATACCAAGTACGATATATTCCAGCGGACGGCGATCATGGCTGGATTCGGTATGGCTGGTATTGGCATTGACAATCACAAGATCATCTTCATGAACAGGATAGCATTCATTCTCTATCCGGAATTCTCCTTCGCCGCGGATCACATAAAACAGTTCGCAGAACGGGTGAACATGCATGAGACTGTGCCAGTCATCTTCATACTTCGCCTGAGTTACATAAAGCAGTTTGCAGTTCAATTTGGAAAGATTGCTGCAGTTGACTTCATATAGATTGTTTGCCATGGACAGCCTCCAATTATCATAATATTAACATTTTTATAAATAGCAATATATCTAAAATCAATGACAATTTCAAACTAGGATAAGCGCTTTCATTCAAGCATACTGATGGTGCAGGGCGAAAGCCCGGGAGGGAAAGAAATAATGAAACGGATTTCAACTATACTACTGTGCGGCCTGTTGGGATTATCACTGACAGGATGCGCATCCGGCGGAACATCATCCGCCACTGCAACAGCTGGCACTGCAGCAGGCACCAATGATCAGACTGTACTGAAAGTCTCCGGACTGGACGGCGGCTATGGAACAGACGGCTGGAATGCAGTCGCAGAAGCGTTCACTGAAGAAACCGGCATCAAAGTCGAACTCGATCTGGAAAAGAATATTGCAGAGACACTTCGTCCGGTTCTGACTTCCGGAAAGAATGTACCGGATGTGATTTATCTCGCTGTTGGTGCAGAAGGCAAACTGACCGATACAATGATCTCAGAGAAACAGATCCAGGATATCAGCGATGTACTGACCATGACGATTCCGGGAGAGACCTCAACCGTCAAGGATAAGATTATCCCCGGATTCACAGATGCACTGACATCCAGCCCATATGGCGATGGAAAAATGTATCTGGCTCCGATTAACTACTCTCCGTGCGGACTCTTCTATAACGCAGGACTGTTTGAAGAAAAGGGATGGACAGTTCCAACTACATGGGATGAAATGTGGGAACTCGGCGACACCGCAAAGGCAGAAGGAATCGCACTCTTCACTTATCCGACAACTGGCTATTTCGATGCATTCTTCTCTGCTCTGCTGAATGAGACTGCCGGACCGGACACCTATACAAAACTGATGAATTACGATCTTGAGTCATGGAAACTTCCGGAAGTTAAAGAAGCGTTTGATATCGTCGGCAAGCTGGCCGGCTACACCGAGTCCAATACCGTTGCAAACGCAAACAGCGATGGATTTACAAAAAACCAGCAGCTGATTCTTGATAATCAGGCTCTGTTCTGCCCGAACGGTACCTGGCTGCCGGGTGAGATGAAAGATGCACCCCGTGCAGATGGCTTCAAATGGGGATTCATGGCGCTTCCTTCTTACAATTCAAGTGACCGCTATTCTTCAACGTTCTGCGAGCAGGTATATATTCCAAATGGTGCAGAAAACACAGATGCAGCAAAGCAGTTTATCTCATATCTGTATTCAGACAAGGCAGTAAAGCTGTTCTATGAAAATGGCGGAAATGTCATGCCGACAAATGATGCTTCTGACATGATCAGCGATGATGATGAAAACAAACTGTATTATTCCATCTATGACAATGGTGCCAAGGCAGACGCATCTGGATTTGCAGCACATGATGCAGTTGAGGGTGTTGATCTGACGTCCGCTGAAGGGATCCTTTATGGAACTGTCAACTCAGTTGTCAACGGCACAAAGACTGCAGACGAATGGTACAACGCGGTCATCGAAGCAGTGCAGAAATACAACTGAAGCGTAATTCATTAGAAGGACGGCAGCGATGGAAACTTCATCGCTGCTTCTGTTTGGAGGGCAATATATGACTCAGAATAAAGCTCGAAGTAAGTTTGTCCGGCGGTGTATTCTGCCATCGCTGATCCTGTTTACGATCTTCATGATCATACCGACATTGAATGTGTTCTGGATGTCACTGCTGAAATGGGGCGGTCTCTCCAAGAACAAAACGTTTGTCGGTTTGAATAACTTTGTCATTCTTTCACAGGATATGAACTTTGTGCGGGCACTGCAGAATACAATCTTCCTGATCGTGATTGTGACTGTTGTGACGATGGCCGCAGCTGTGATACTGGCTTCCGTACTGGTTCGGGAAAATCTGAAAGGGCAGAATTTCTTCCGGGTGATTTTCTACATTCCGAATATTCTGTCAGTTGTTGTAATCTCGGCAATCTTCAGTGCTATTTATGATCCGGCCAACGGTCTGCTCAACAGTATCATCAGTTTGTTTCAACCGTCCGGCTGGGAAACAATCAAGTTTCTCGGTGATCAGAAAATCGTTGTCTATTCCATTGCCGGCGCAATGATATGGCAGGCGATTGGCTATTACATGGTGATGTACATGGCCAGTATGAGTTCTATTTCACCCAGTCTCTATGAGGCTGCGGAACTGGATGGCGCAACCCGTGTCAAACAGTTCTTCTCGATCACGCTGCCGCTGATCTGGAATAATATCCGGACAACGCTGACCTTCTTTATCATCAGCACAATCAACCTGAGCTTCCTGTTTGTAAAGGTAATGACTGCCGGCGGCCCGGACGGAGCGAGTGAAACAGTGCTGAGTTATCTCTATAAGCAGGCATACAATAACGCATCCTATGGCTATGGCATGGCGATCGGTGCTGTTGTATTCATCCTGTCATTTGCACTGAGTGCTGCAGTCAGTCACGTGACAAAACGTGATGTCATCGAGTATTGAGAAGGGGGGCGGAGAACATGAAGAAAAGCCGGCGGAATGCTTCACTGTTTAAAGTATTTATCTATGTGATTCTGATTGCCATAGCAATCTCTATCATTGTCCCGGTTGGCTGGGTGTTTCTGGCATCAATCAAGCAGAACTCGGAATTCTATGGCAATCCATGGCAACTGCCGAAGGGCTTCTATTTTCAGAATTTCATTGATGCCTTTTCAAAGGCAAAGATGGGTGATTACTTTCTGAATTCCGTCACTGTTACTCTGCTTGCTCTGGTGATTCTGCTGGCAGTGGCTCTTCCGGCCGCCTATGTTCTGGCGCGATATGAATTCAAGGGTCGGAAGATCATCCGGATGCTGTATAATGCCGGACTGTTTATCAATGTGAACTATATTGTGGTGCCGATCTTCCTGATGCTGCTGGATTGGGATGATGCGCTGTATCAGGCATTGCATGTCGAGTTCTTTCTGAACAATATCTTCGTGCTTGCTGTGGTGTATGCAGCTACGGCAATTCCGTTTACGGTCTATCTGCTGGCCAGCTACTTTGAGACTCAGCCGAAGACCTATGAGGAAGCGGCATTTATTGACGGATCCACCTATGGTCAAACGCTGCGCAAGATCATGATTCCGATGGCCATGCCAAGTATTGTAACCGTCATTCTGTTCAACTTCCTGGCATTCTGGAATGAGTACATCATTGCCCTGACATTGATGCCCGGTTCAAATAAGACGCTGCCTGTGGGACTGGTCAATCTGTCTCAGGCTGCACACGGCAAAGCAGAATATGGAACACTTTATGCAGGACTTGTCATCGTAATGCTGCCGACATTGATTCTTTACTGTCTGGTACAGAAAAAGCTGACCCAGGGAATGACCGTGGGCGGGATCAAGGAGTGACGATATGAAAGATACAACAGCTGGAGAACTGGCATTCAGGATTGTACTGTTTCTTGTTTCTCTGATACTGGTCTTTATCGGCCAGCGGAATATTGGCTATCCGGGTCTTTTGATGGAACTGATCGGTTTGCTCGGGATGCTGATGGTATTGAATCTTTATAACCGGAAATTCAAATAGAAGGGATAACAATAAATGAAACAGGGAGGCAGACTGACCATACCGACAGAACTTGGTATGGTGGATGATACATTGAATCTGATTCATGAACTGGATGCGGATGCGATCCGTGACTGTGATGGAACAGAGATGCCGCAGCAGCTGAAGCATTGCGGCGCAAAGATTTATGCAACATATTACACAACCCGGAAAGACAATGCCTGGGCCGAGGCGAATCCTGATGAGGTTCAACAGGAGTATCTGTCGAGTGACCGCTGCACGGCTGATGGGGAAAGTCTCACCATTGAACTGCTGCGGGGATTCAATCCTCAGGAACTGAAAGTAAATGATCTGGATGATCCGAAAACCTGGTGGGAGGTCATGGACCGCACGGTTGGCAAACCGCTGGATCCATCCTGCTGGAACTACTGTGCTGAAGATGGAACTGTGACATTAGAGAGTATTCCATATCATGTCTATACTGTCAGCTTCCTGGCGTTTCTGATCTGGGATCCGGTACACATGTACAATTTCATTACAAATGACTGGAAGGATGATCCGCATCAATGCACGTTGGATGTGAGACAGCCAAAAACTCAGGCTCACGTAATCGAAAAACTGGAGCGCTTCTGCCAGGAACATCCGGAGGTGGATGTGATCCGTTTTACGACGTTCTTCCATCAGTTTACGCTGACCTTTGATGATCAGAAACGGGAGAAGTATGTCGAGTGGTTTGGCTACAGTGCAAGCGTCAGCCCGTATATACTGAAGCAGTTTGAACAGTGGGCCGGCTATCCTTTCCGACCGGAGTACATTGTGGATCAGGGCTATTTCAATTCGTTATTCCGTCAGCCTTCAAAGCAGTTCAGGGACTTCATTGAATTTCAGCAGATTGAAGTCTGTAAACTTGCTAAGAAACTGGTTGATATTGTCCATGGTTATGGCAAGGAAGCCATGATGTTTCTGGGTGACCATTGGATTGGCACCGAGCCTTACGGAAAATATTTTGAAGGGATTGGGCTTGATGCAGTGGTCGGCAGTGTTGGCAGCGGTGTGACCATGCGCATGATTTCTGATATCAAGGGCGTGAAATATACTGAGGGCAGGCTGCTTCCGTATTTCTTCCCCGATGTCTTCTGCGAGGGCGGCGATCCAATCGGTGAAGCCAGACAGAACTGGCTGCAGGCAAGACGTGCAATTCTCCGCAGCCCGCTTGACCGTATCGGTTATGGAGGCTATCTGCACCTGGCAGAAGAGTGGCCCGGGTTTATCAGTACAATCCAGCAGGTAGTGGGTGAATTCCGGGAGATACACGAAAAAACCGGTGATACAAAGTCGAATACGGCACCGTTCAAAGTGGCAATTCTGAACAGCTGGGGCCATATCCGTTCCTGGATGAATAATCAGGTTCACCACTCAATCTATCATCGGGAAATCTACAGCTACGTCGGTGTCATTGAGTGTTTGTCCGGTATGCCATTTGATGTTGAGTTCATCGATTTCCAGGATGTCAGAGATGGTTTGGATCCGGATATCAGGGTGATTATCAATGCCGGTGATCGCGACACTTCCTGGAGCGGCGGCGACAGCTGGCTGGATCCCGAAATCACCTCAGCAATTCGAAAATTTGTCCATGACGGCGGCGGCTTTATCGGTGTTGGAGAACCGACCGCGGTTCAGCATCAAGGAGCCTTCTTCCAACTGCGTGATGTATTGGGAGTAGATGAGGAAGTGGGGTATTCCCTGAGTACGGACAAGTACAATGTATGCAGACCGGAGCACTTCCTCATGGAAGACCTGAATGGAAAGCCAAACTTCGGAGAGGGTATGAAGGGTATCTATGCCTATGGTGATCATTACCAGATCCTGGCTCAGGACGGGGAGTATACCCAGATGGCAGTCAATGAATACGGTCATGGCAGAGGAGTATATCTTGCAGGATTGCCATACAGTCCTGAAAACTGCCGACTGCTGCTGCGGAGTATCTATTATGCGGCACATCGGGAAGCGGACATGAAAGAATACTACGTAACCAATTGCAATACCGAGATTGCGGCCTATGAATCTGCCGGTGTTGCAGCGGTGATCAACAATACTTCTGAAACGGAGAAAACAGATGTCGTGCTCCATGGATCATTCCGCGAAACTCTGGAATTGAAGCCAGGGGAGATGCGCTGGATTTCAATTCGCTGATGGATATGTGAAATAACTTTCACCTGATACGGGTACTCTTCCTGATTGATGGAGATATTCCCATAACAGTGGGGATCACGGGCTTTTGAAAGAGAATGAAACTGTTCAAAACAGTAAGGTAAGCGCTTGCACAGACGGCTTCATGCGCGTATGATTTCTGTATCCGAGTAAACTCCACAAGATTGTTCGGAGGAAAAAGAAAGAGGAGGATTCCGCAGACACCTGCGGTGCGTCAGTGTGGAGACCTGACGTAAGACGGAACGCAAAGAACGCGTCCGGGAGATCTGTACTGCAGAGGCAGTCTGATCAAGGTGGAAAACGTATGGCAACAGTATCTCTGAAACACATCTGCAAGATTTATCCAAACGCTGAAGACACCAAGAAGAAAAAGAAGAAGAAGGGAGAGGAACCTGAGCATAATCACCATAACCTGCAGGTTACTGCAGAAGGTGTTCTTGCAGTTCAGGATTTCAACCTCGAAATCGCCGACAAGGAATTCATCGTATTGGTCGGTCCTTCCGGCTGCGGCAAATCTACTACACTGAGAATGGTCGCAGGCCTTGAAGAAATCACTTCCGGAGATCTTCTGATCGATGGCAAGCGTATGAACGATGTCGCTCCGAAAGACCGCGATATCGCCATGGTCTTCCAGAACTATGCACTGTATCCGCACATGACTGTGTACGAAAACATGGCATTCTCCCTGAAGCTGAAGAAAGCTCCAAAAGATGAAATCGACAAGAAGGTACGTCAGGCAGCTGAAATTCTGGAAATCACAGAATACCTCGATCGTAAGCCGAAGGCATTGTCCGGCGGCCAGAGACAGCGTGTCGCAATCGGCCGTGCCATTGTCCGTAACCCTAAAGTATTCCTGATGGATGAGCCGCTGTCCAACCTGGATGCGAAACTCCGTAACCAGATGCGTGCAGAGATCATCAAACTCCGTCAGCGTATTGATACCACATTTATCTATGTTACCCATGACCAGACTGAAGCTATGACCCTTGGCGATCGTATCGTCATCATGAAGGACGGCGTCATTCAGCAGATCGGTACTCCTCAGCAGGTATTTGACAGCCCGGCCAACCTGTTCGTTGCAGGCTTCATCGGTGTTCCTCAGATGAATATGTTCGACGGCAAGCTGGAGAAGAAAGATGGCAAGTACTATGTTGAACTGGGTGATGCGAAAGTTGAACTCAGCGAAGACAAGCAGAAGCGTCTGACTGCCAACGGCATTGATTCCCAGGATGTCACCGTCGGTGTACGTCCGGAACATATTGAAGTACATGAAGAGAAGGGCGCTACCATTCACGGCACCGTTGATGTCAGTGAAATGATGGGCTCTGCAGTTCATCTGCATCTGCGTGCACTCGGCCGCGATACGATCATCATCGTACCGACGATTGACCTGAGTGGCGAACAGCGTGCCAACTTCGCAGCCGGCAAAGATGTCGAGTTCACATTTGAAGGCAACTGCGTACACGTCTTCGATCCGAAGTCCGGCAGAAACCTCGAGTTCTAAGCATTCCTACAGGGACAGTCAGTACATGGCTGTCCTTTTCTATATCCATGTATGAAAACTGTTACATATCTATGTAAGAAATAGTTATAAATTTACTGAAAATATTATACAAATTGTATTGACTCTGAACCTCCAAGTGAGTAATCTAATAGCATCATCACTGAAATGCATTGAACAGGACATGACTGCTTCAAGGGAATCAAGAGAGCCGGTGCTTGGTGAAAGCCGGTATTCCCGATAAAGGCCAGCCCTCACCTGCCAGCAGCCTGGTGAACGGAAGAGACTTCTTCCAAGTAGCTGTGGACGGTATCCAGCCGTTAACCGGGAGCGTATTCCCAATCGGGGATATGCAGTAAGAGGCCATGAAGGTTCATGGCAATCGAAGTGGTACCGCGGAGGAATACACAGCCTTCGTCTTCGAAACTCATGTCGGTGGGCATGATGCGAAGACGGGGCTTTTTGTTTACCTCAGTGATGAACGAAGGGGCTGATGGTTCAGCAGTGAATCCATCAGATAGAGGGGTAAGAGTATGAATACACTTGTCATCGTATTATTCTCCGCGGCAGTGCTTGTCGCCGGATACATGTTCTACGGCCGATGGATCGCCAGAAAATGGGGGATTGATCCAAATGCCAAAACACCTGCAGTCACACACGAAGACGGACAGGATTATGTACCAACCAACGGCTGGACCGTATTCAGCCATCAGTTTTCTTCCATTGCCGGAGCCGGTCCGGTTACCGGTGCCATTCAGGCGGCCGCATTCGGCTGGCTGCCAGTGCTGCTCTGGGTATTGCTCGGCGGCGTCTTCTTCGGCGCAGTCACTGATTTCGGTGCACTGTATGCCAGTGTCAAAAATGAAGGCAAGTCGATGGGCCTGTTGATTGAGCAGTACATCGGCAAGACCGGCAGAAAGCTGTTCCTGCTGTTCTGCTGGCTGTTCACCTTACTGGTCATTGCCGCATTTGCGGACATGGTAGCAGGTACCTTCAATGCCTACACCACAGTTGATGGCTTCACCAGTCTGTCTGACTCGGCAACCGTCAACGGCGCTGCCGGATCAATCTCATTGATGTTCATCGTATTCGCCATGGTCTTTGGCGTCATCCAGAAGAAGTTCAAGTTCTCCGGCTGGAAAGAAGCTGTTGTCGGACTTGCGTGTGTCGCCTGTGCATTTGCGATCGGCATGAATGTTCCGATCATCGCCGACAAGCAGTTCTGGATGTACATTACATTTGCCTATATCTTCCTGGCCGCTGTCATGCCGATGTGGCTGATGATGCAGCCGCGTGACTATATGACGACATTCATGTTCATCGGAATGATTGCCGGTGCGGCAATCGGCATCATCGTTGCCCATCCGACCATGAACCTGAAAGTATTCACCGGCTTCCATAATGAGAAGCTGGGAGACATGTTCCCGATCCTGTTTGTGACGGTTGCCTGCGGTGCCGTTTCCGGCTTCCACAGCCTGGTCTCCTCCGGCACCAGTTCCAAGACGATCTCCAATGAAAAAGATATGCTCAAAGTCGGCTATGGCGCCATGGTGCTTGAAAGTCTGCTTGCTGTACTGGCGCTCTGCGTCGCCGGAGCTGCTGCTTCTGCAGATGGCACTGCGGCTGCCGGAACACCGTTCCAGATCTTCTCTTCCGGTGTTGCAGGACTGTTTGAAATGTTCGGTATCCCGGTCTATGGTGCCCAGTGCTTCATGACCATGTGCGTCTCTGCACTTGCATTGACCAGCCTTGATTCTGTTGCACGTATCGGCCGTATGAGCTTCCAGGAACTGTTCGTCGCTGATGATATGGAACACGCTGAAGGCTGGCGTAAAGTCTTCTGCAACAAGTACTTCGCAACCGTTCTGACCCTTGGCTGCGGCTATGTGCTTGCCAAGATCGGCTACTCCAATATCTGGCCGCTGTTCGGTTCTGCAAACCAGCTGCTGAGTGCACTTGTCCTTGTCACACTCTGTGTCTTCATGAAAGTGACCGGACGTGATAACAAGATGCTGTTTGTACCGCTGATCATCATGTTATGTGTCACCTTCACGGCCATCATTGAACGGATGAATGGATTGATTCAGGCAGTCATTGCCGGTTCTGCAACCTTCCTCACAGAAGGACTCCAGCTGATCATTGCGGTAGCCTTGCTGACACTTGGTATCACCATTGTCATCAACTCCACCCGCAGTTACATCCATGCCAAGAAATACGGCAGCCCGGAAGAGGCAGCCGCAGATCAGAATAACAATTCTGAAGCATTCAAGCATGATGCCAAACAGGCTGCTGAAGCAGACTGATCCACAGCATTCCAAATAAGAAAAAGCCATGCACGCAGGAGATGGATCATCGCCTGTATGCATGGTTTTATGATGCCTGCTCAGTCGTTATCGAGTTTCTGCTTTACGCAGCTCAATGCACCGTAGAGACCGGCCTGGTTGCCAAGCTGGGCAGAGTAGATTGCCACATCCTGGAAGCCCGGGATGGCCCGCTCGTGGACTCTTGATTTGATGCCCTGAAGAACAGAAGGCTGTTCCAGAACGCCGCCGCCAAGTACCAGGCAGGGAATGTTGTAAAGATGCAGGATACTCAGCAGGCCAACAGACACTTCATCCAGCCAGGCATCGACTGCCTGCTGCACTGATGGCTCAGAGATCCGTTCAAAGATCTTGCGTCCATTATCCAGCGTTGGATCTTTCTGCATGGCCAGTCTGACCAGTGCAGTTGTTGATGCACAGCGTTCATAGCTGCCGGAGAATGGATCATCTTTGACCATCAGCTCCGGATGGGTGATCAGGCCGCCGATCATCAGATTGGCACTGCCGCCTTTTCCATAGTAGGGCAGATCATTGAGGAATACGCCGCCGCCGATGCCGGTGCCGTAAGTGATGCAGATGTAATTGGAGTAAGCACGGGCTGCTCCGTAAGTGCCTTCACCAAGCGCTGCTGCGTAGGCATCGTTCATGACGCCGCAGATGCAGTTGAAGCGGTCTGCGAAGTAATCCTGTACATGGGTTCCGGTATAGCCGGGCAGATTTTCATTGGCATAGAGAATGACGCCGTCAACCGGGTCAACCTGGCCAGCGGTGCTGACACCGATTGCCACAAACGGACGGAACTGATCCAAGAGATCGCCGCACGTCTTGAGCAGTGCCTTGGCACCTTCTTTGGCAGGGGTATCTGCTTCAGCTGTATTGATCAGTCTGTTTCCTTCAAAGAGGCCCGCTTTGATGCGGGTGCCGCCGATATCAAGAACGGCAATCCGATGTGCCTGACTCATTTTTTGATCACCGCCGTAAACTTTCTGGTAATCTGCAGCGGACGGGTAATGGCTCCGCCGACGACTGCACAGTGAACACCGAGATCCAGCGCTTCACGCAGCTGTTCCGGGGTGCCGATGTTGCCTTCGGCAATAACCGGCTTGCCGCAGTTCTTGACCAGATATTCAATCATGTCAAACGGCGGAACAACTCTTCCTTTGGTGTAGGTGGTATAGCCTGCCATGGTAGTGCCGATCAGATCAAATCCCATCTCAGCAGCGGCCATGCCTTCTTCCTGACTGGAGCAGTCAGCCATGAACAGCTGCTCCGGATACTTTGCACGTACTTCTGTGAAGAACTCTTTCAGCTCACGGCCATTCGGTCTGGTGCGTTTGGTGGCATCCATGGCGAGTACTTCTACGCCGCAGGCCATCAGGGCATCGACTTCTTTCATGGTCGGGGTGATATAGACTTCAGAATCCGGATAGACTTCTTTGATGATGCCGATGATCGGAAGATCAACCGTCTTGCGGATCTCCGTAATGTCTTCGACGGTGTTGGCACGGATACCCACGGCACCGCCCTGGAATGCGGCAAGAGCCATGCGGGACATGATGAATGAACTGTGCAGCGGTTCATCCGGCAGTGCCTGACACGAAACGACGAGGCCGCCTTTGACTGCGTTGAGAATATCGATATTATGCTGATTCATGAATGAAATCCTCCTGTTTTCTGTAATGACAATTTGATCTTAGCATGACAGTGAATGCTTGTCCATGCCGCTGAAATGGGCAGAATGTGCATAAACAGCGGAGTTTATGTGACTATACTGGAATATTATTTCTTATATACATTAATTTGAAATTAATTTCCCATTCTGAAGATCTTCGCATATAATGAAAAAAACAGGCAGGTAGAGCATATGGAAGACAATTCCCCCGATCAGAACTTCTTGATGAAGATCAATGACATCTATTACGAACTGACCTCGTCAGAGAAACGTGTCGCAGATGTCATTATTTCCAATGCCGGCAAGGCACCGCACATGACCATCTCCGAACTGGCAAAGGAGTGTTCCGTGGCCAATGCGACAATCTCCAGATTCTGTCGCAAGCTTGGCTGCCGCAACTATACGGAACTGAGAGTGTCCATTGGCAGGTCTGCCAACTCCCATGAAATGTCAGAAGGTCCGATCACCGGGGAAGTGACTCCGGAAGATACGATTACGGAAATGTGTGCCAAAATGTACCGCAGTGAAGTGGATGCGGTCACCCAGACCCATGAACTGATCAAGCCGGAGCTGATCAAGGAAGCCTGTGACTGTCTGCGCAAAGCCGGAACGGTATTGTGCATGGGACAGGGCGGTTCCATGATCATGGCCGAAGAAGCCGCGCATCTGTTTACCACCACCTACCCGAATTACTTTGCAGTATCCGATGATCATATGCAGATCTCCCGGGCTGCCATCTGTAACAAGGGCGATGTCATTCTGTATTTTTCCTACTCCGGTGCCACCAGGGAACTGATGGATCTGATTCCGGTTGCCCACGGCCGCGGAGTGATTGTGATTCTCGTAACCCGTTTTCCGAACTCTCCGGGTGCCCAGCAGGCAGATGTCATTCTGCAGTGCGGTGCCAATGAGAGCCCGCTGCAGCTTGGCAGTGCCGAGGCCAAGATTGCCCAGATCTGTCTGTTGGAGATTCTCCATACCGAGATGTGCAGACATGACATGAATACAATCGGCGAAAGGAAGCAGGCGGTCCTGGACGCACTGACCTGCAAACATCTGTAATTATGTTTGATCCGAATAATCTATTCTGGCGCATCATCAGCCGGGGTGTTGATATTATCGGTCTCTCACTGCTATGGGCGGCTTTGAGTCTTCCCATTGTCACCTGCGGGCCGGCAACCTCGGCGCTGTACTATACCATCGTCAAATCATTTCTGCAGGGAGACCGGGATACGTTCCACATCTTCTGGAAAGCCTTCAAGGACAACCTGAAGCCGGGAATCATCCTGACGCTGATCATCCTGCCGTTTGCCCTGATCCTGGCCTATTTCTACTATGTACTGCAGCTGAACTGGTCTACCAATATCGGTGCAGTCATGTTTGTCGCCTATGATCTGATGCTGGTGGTGCCGATCGGCATGCTGTGCTGGCTGTTTCCAATGCAGGCAAGATTTGTCCTGCCGCGCAAGCAGATGATCAAGAATTCCTTCTTTCTTGCCATGAAGCATCTCTTTACAACGATTGTCCTTGTCCTGCTGACGGTAGAACTGATTATCAGCACCCTGGAATACTGGTGGCCGATCTTCTTTACCCCGATGGTATGGGCATTCATCAGTGCACTGTTTCTGGAAAAGAAGTTCAAACTGTATCTCAGCGAAAGCGATCAGCAGAAGTTTGACCGCCAGCCGCCGGTTATCTGAATTCAACAAAACAAGTACTGCCGCTGAACAGCATATGCTCAGCGGCAGTATTTTTAACTAAAGAAGTGTCGGCACCAGTGCAGCGAGCCGTTCTGCCAGCTCTGCATGTCCTTTTCTGGACAGGTGCATGTAATCCTTGGTATTGAATGTACAGCCAGCCGCATCCATGTAGTGGCAGCCGGTCAGCTTTGCCTGTGCTTCAAACTGGGCGGGAAGTGCTTCCGCTTTTTCTGCACAGCCGGTACCCATGGCCGCATCGTTCATCGCTCTTCCAATCGGCGGCGGGCAGACAATCAGGATATTGGGTTCATGGCTGCCCCAGCAGTCAGTGCTCTTTGCCTTGAGGATCAGCCGCTGCAGGCCAAGACCGATACAGGCCGCATTCTGATTCAGCCGGTCCTTGGTGTCATTGGTGCCCAGCATCAGGATCAACAGGTCGACCGGTTCATGGCTTTTCAGCAGGGCATAGATCATCGGCAGGGTCGACATGCCTTCGTGCAGGGGATCTTCAAATACGGTGGTCCGTCCGGACAGTCCTTCTTCTGTGACCAGGTAATTCTCACCCAGGGCACTTTGCAGCAGGCAGGTCCAGCGTTCATGTTCATTGAAGCGGATACCGTGATCCTCACAGTCAGAGGGATCTGCGCAGTAGCCGTGGGTATTGGAATCGCCGATACAGAGAATATGTTTTTTCATGTTGGATATAAAATTCCTTTCTTCAATGACACCATTTTGTGAATCCAGCTCGCATTTGTCAAAGGAAGAAACTCAATTCATCCGGAATGTTCGAAATTCGATTTGAAAACAATTACCTGTTTTTTCCAGATTAGAAAATAGATCTACAAAAAAGCGGCAGAATGATACGGAGACGATAGAAAATAATTTTCATTGATGCTAACAAGTAAAAATAATTTCAAATCTCTATTGACGAAAATGGTCATAATCGTTAAGAATATAGTCATGTTAGCGTTTACATTTTCAAACGAAGGAGGAAAGAAAATGTTTAAGAAGGTTTCAGCTTCCGTGCTGGCAGGTGTCATGGCTATTTCCCTGACCGCCTGCGGATCAAGCACCGCAACCGCAACAGCTACAGCAAAATCTACCGCAGCAGGCACCACATCCGATGTCGCAGATTCCATTACGCTCTGGACTTACCCGATTGGCAACTGGGGCAATGAAGAATCCGTCAAGACACTGACCGATCAGTTTACCGCTGATACAGGAATCAAGGTTACCGTTGAGTATCTGACATACTCCGATGGTGACGACAAGGTCAACACCGCGCTTGCCGCAGGTGAGGGACCGGATCTGATCATGGAAGGTCCTGAACGTCTGGTTGCAAACTGGGGCGCCAAGGGTTACATGGTAGATCTGTCTGACATCATGGATGATACAGACAAGTCAGAGATTTATTCTTCCGTACTCAGTGCATGCCAGGACAGCACCGGCGCAGTCTATGAGTATCCGCTGGTTATGACCGCTCACTGCATGGCAGTCAACGTTGATGCCTTCAAGGCAGCCGGAGCAGACAAATATCTGGATCTGACAACACACACATGGACCACCAAGGATTTCGAAGATGCTATGGCAGCAATGTCGTCCTATTATTCGGGCGAGACCATCGGTGCAGTATACTGCGCAGGCCAGGGCGGCGACCAGGGCACAAGAGCTCTTGTCAACAACCTGTACGGCGGTACCTTCACCAATGCTGAACATACTGAATATACCTGGGATTCTGCTGAGAACGTCAAGGCAATCACAGAACTCTACAACATGGATGGAATCAACTTCGACTCTTCCCTGGTCGGCGGCGATGAAATCTCCCTGTTCTACAATGAAACTCTGAAGGTTGCGTTCTGCTGGAATATCGCTCAGCAGCTCAACCCGAACTCTGCTGATACAGGCACTGGCAAGACCATCAACGGTCAGGAAATCGCATTCATGAGCTTCCCGTCCGAGACTGGCGAATCCAAGCTCTGCGGCGGCATCTGGGGCTTCGGCGTATTTGACAACAAGGATGATTCCAAGATTGCAGCAGCGAAGCAGTTCATCTCCTATGTCTGCGATTCTGAGCACACGGTTGATGCAGTCAAGACAGCCAACTACTTCTCAGTACGCGATTCTGCTCACGGAACCGATCTGTCCAACATCTGGGCTGACAACGAAACCATGCAGGAATACAGCGTTCTGATGCAGTACCTGGGCGACTACTATCAGGTTACCACCGGATGGGCTGAGGCTCGTACCGCTTGGTGGAACATGCTCCAGGAAGTTGGAACCGGTGCTGATATCCAGACAACGGTTACCAAGTACGCAGCACAGGCAAACGAAGCCGCAAAAGGCTGAGCAACTGCCTGAAGAAGCAATCTAGCAGTTGATATCCCGCCCGCCTTGAGCGGACGGGATATTTCTTTCAATCGTACTGTACCAATGAAAGGGGGATGTGTGTCGGATGAGCGCAAGTGCACCATTAACCAAAGCTCAGGTGAAGAAGGAGACGCTGCATGGATATCTGTTCATGCTGCCGAGCCTTGTCTTCTTTATCGGCTTTGTCATCATTCCAATGTTTCTATGTATCTACCTCAGCTTCTTTGATTCAAATCTGAATGCAAATGTGGCAGATAAGTTTATCGGTCTTGCAAACTATAAAGAACTGTTCCAGGATCCGATTTTCTATAAGGCAATGCAGAACACACTGATTATCGTGGTGGTATCTGTTCCGGTTGTCACGATCTTCTCTCTCTGGGTTTCTTCAGTTATCTACAAACTCAAAGACTGGGCACTGTCCGCATTCCGGTGCATCTTCTACCTGCCGGTCGTAACCGGATCTGTTGCGGTTACCGTGGTATGGAAGTGGATGTACAACAATTACTACGGCATCTTCAACTATGTGCTGAAGGGCATGGGCATCATTGACAAGAATATCAACTGGCTGGGCGATCCGAAGTATGCGCTTGGCTGTATCATCCTGATCCTTCTGACAACCTCTGTCGGTCAGCCGATCGTGCTGTATGTTTCAGCACTGAACAACGTTGACCAGAGTCTGGTCGAAGCCGCCAAAGTAGACGGTGCGACAGACAAGGATGTCTTCTGGAAGATCAAGTGGCCGTCCATCATGCCGACCACCCTGTATATCCTCGTCATTACGACCATCAACAGCTTCCAGTGCTTTGCATTGATTCAGCTGCTGACTTCCGGCGGACCGAACTACTCCACCGAGACGGTCATGTACTACATCTATTACACCGCATTCAAGACCTATCGCTTCGGCTATGGTAACGCGATGGGTGTCATACTCGCAATCGTGATTGCAGTACTGTCAGCTGTGCAGTTCAAGCTGGCAAAGGAAAAGTAAGGGGGCGTACAGAAGATGAGTGAAACTGTTACGAAAATGCCTGCAAAGGTAAAGGCCTCCAATGGGGAGAAGTCAACCTGGACAGTATACAAGACCGTATCGGTCATTGTACTGGTCATCCTGGCAATTCTCTTCGCGTTTCCGCTGTATTGGATCATTACCGGTTCATTCAAGTCCATGCAGGAAATCAACTCCACAACGCCGGTCTGGTGGCCGACCCAGTGGGTGCTGACCAACTACCAGAAACTGTTCTCCAAGCGTTCTGCCCCGCTGTTTGAAATCTTCGGAATTGTCGGACCGACCGTTCCGGGAGCGATCAGATGGCTGGTCAATACCGTATTCATGGCGGTGGTATCCATGGTCCTGACCTGCATTACTGCTACTATGGCAGGCTATGCACTGGCCAAGAAACGGTTTGTAGGAAGAGGCGTTATCTTCAGCCTGATCGTCTGTGCCATGGCACTGCCGAAACAGGTTATCCTGATTCCGCTGATCAAGGAAATCTCTGCCCTGGGTCTGTATGACAGTCTGTGGGCGGTGATCTTCCCGACCGTCGGCTGGCCGTTCGGTGTCTTCCTGATGAAGCAGTTCTCTGAAGGCATTCCGAATGAACTGCTGGACGCTGCCAAGATTGACGGCGCCGGCGAACTGCGCACCTTCAACCAGATTGTTGTTCCGATGATCAAGCCGGGTATCGGTGCACTTGCCATCTTTACCTTCATCAACAGCTGGAATGATTACTTCATGCAGCTGATCATGCTGACCAGCAGTAAGAATCTGACCATCTCGCTTGGTATTGCTACCATGCAGGCAGAGAACTCCACTGACTATGGTCTGATCATGGCCGGTGCTGCGCTTGCCGCAGTTCCGATTATCGTTGTATTCCTGATTTTCCAGAAGTACTTCACCAAGGGAATCACCATGGGTGCAGTCAAAGGATAATGCTTCGCCAATAGAAAGGAATCATATATGGATCATACAAAGTTTGAAGGCATCATTCCGGCATTTTATGCCTGCTATGATGATGAGGGAAATCTTTCGGAAGAACGTGTCAGGGGACTGGCCCGCTATCTTCTGAACAAGGGAGTCAAAGGTGTCTATGTAGGCGGCTCATCCGGTGAATGCATCTACCAGAGTGTGGCAGAGCGCAAACTTGTACTGGAAGCGGTCATGAAAGAAGTCGGCGGCAAGCTTACCGTCATTGCCCACGTTGCCTGCAACAATACCAAGGACAGCTGCGAACTGGCTGCCCATTCAGAGTCACTGCACGTTGATGCCATCGCATCTATTCCGCCGATTTATTTCCATCTTCCGGCTGATGCAGTTGCGGGCTACTGGAATGATATTTCCGCAGCAGCACCGCATACACCGTTTGTGATTTACAACATTCCGCAGCTGGCCGGAACCGCATTGAGCCTGCCGCTTCTGAAGACCATGAAACAGAATCCGAACCTGCTCGGAGTCAAGAATTCCTCCATGCCGGTACAGGATATCCAGATGTGGCGCGATGAAGACGTGTTCGTATTCAACGGACCGGATGAGCAGCTGCTCTCAGGTCTTGCGGCCGGTGCAGGAGCCGGAATCGGCGGCACTTATGCGGCAATGCCGGAGCTCTTCCTTGCCATCTTCAAGTGCTACCACGAGGGGGATATGGCAAAGGGCAGACTCATCCAGAATGAAGCCTGCCGGATTATCTACAAGGCATGCAGTTCTGACTGCAATATGTACGCTGTACTGAAAGAAGTCATCCGTATCCAGGGCGGACCGGACTGCGGAGATGTACGCAAGCCGCTGATCGGCCTCACTGAATGCGGTAAGAAAGTGGCACAGGAGACTGCGGATATGATCGCCGCAGCGATCAGGGATCTCTTATGATCTTTGACCGTATCAGTCATCGTGACTGCTATGAAACTATTCCCGGACTGAAAGAGATCCTGGATACCATGGCAGAAATCCACAAGGATAACATGCCAAAGGAACCGATTCAGATTGATGGAGCCAACTCCTTCATCAACCCGGCATCCATCATCACCAGACCCGTCAATCTCTGCCGCTATGAGGCGCATCGTCAGTATGCCGATGTTCACTATATCATTGAGGGCACGGAAGAAATCATTGTCAGCGATCTCAGTGAAGTTACTGAAATCGAAGTGTTCTCAAAAGATAAAGACATTGGCTTCTATGAAGGGGACCAGGGTACTGTCTGTATCCTGAAACCGGGTGACTTCCTGGTATGTTTCCCGCAGGATGCACACAAGGTTGCAGTCGCACCTTCTGCCTGCAGCGATGTGCTGAAACTGGTCGGAAAACTGAGAGTCGGATAACCAACAGAAAGCTCATATCGAAGAATGATATGGGCTTTTATCATGGCATAAAGAAAACTCATCTGTATTCGGGGAGGGGTCCTTCAGCAGGTGAGTTTTCGACGGGAATCAATTATAGGCTGAACAGCATTTCTTCGTAGCTTGGTACTTTGTAATACTCTGTAGATGCGATCTTCTCATAGGTATCGATGTAGCTGCGGATCTTCATCATGGCAGGGCATACCTTGTCATAGACTGCTTTGCCGCGGGCCATATCAGCCGGCATCTTCGATACCGTTCCATCGATCTTCTCGAGTTCGCCGCAGGCTCCGTAGAGCTGGTCAATCAGTTCAGAGATCTGGCTGATTCTGGAAGTGACAAACTTCGGTGCCTTGTCTCCGGCTGCTGCAGCAACCTCGGCGTAGAACTTCAGTTCGGCACTCATAGCCGGAAGGATATCTTCCCTGACGCACTTGAGCAGAACCTTGACTTCAATGCCGACAGTCTTGATGTACTGTTCAATATAGATGGTACGGCGTGCCGCAAGTTCAACCTTGCTGTAGACACCGAGATCAGTGAACATCTTGATGACTTTCGGATCATCAAATGCTTCATAGCTTTCAACAGAAGAACGGATGTTCGGCAGTCCTCTTCTGGCAGCTTCTTTCAGCCAGTCTTCGGAATAGCCATCACCTGAGAACAGGACACGCTTGTGCTTCTTGATGATGTCGCGGCAGATATCCATTGCCTTGGAGCGGATGTCCTGCAGATACTTCAGGCCTTCCAGTTCAGCGGCAATCTCATTGAGGGTATCAGCCATGATGGAATCAAGGATGACATTGACAAGAGAAGCAGACATCGAGGAACCGAGCATACGGAACTCGAACTTGTTGCCGGTAAAGGCGACAGGGGAAGTACGGTTGCGGTCGGTATTGTCATGCGGCAGATAAGCAAGTCCGCTGATCGGTGAGAACTCTACCTTGGCACTTTCTTCCTTCTCCGGTACCTTCTCTGATACAAGGCCGTTCAGGATGCCTTCTACATACTTGCCAAGATAAATGGAGATGATGGCAGGAGGTGCTTCAGAAGCGCCAAGACGGAAGTCGTTGCCCGGGCAGGCAGCCCCCATACGGAGCAGTTCCGGATAGGTATCTACAGCCTTGATGAAGGCACAGACGAATACCAGGAAGCGGACATTCTCAGCCGGTTTCTCACCCGGTGCGAACAGGTCCTGACCGTTGTCGGTCATGATGGAATAGTTGTTGTGCTTGCCGGAACCGTTGACACCGTCAAACGGCTTCTCATGGAGCAGGCAGGCCAGATCATGTTTCTCAGCAGTCTTGCGGAGTACATCCATGACCAGCTGGTTCTGATCGGTTGCGACATTGGCATTTGCATATACAGATGCCAGTTCGAACTGACCCGGAGCGACTTCATTGTGCTCGGTCTTGGCATAGATGCCAAGCTTCCAGAGCTCATGGTCAACTTCTGTCATGAAGGCATCAACACGCGGAGGAATTGAACCGAAGTAATGATCTTCCAGTTCCTGTCCTTTCGGGGCAGCGGAGCCAAACAGTGTTCTGCCGGTCAGCTTCAGGTCTCTGCGATTTTCATAGTACTTCTTGTCAATCAGGAAGTATTCCTGTTCCAGACCGACAACCGGTGAGCAGGATTTGACATCCTTGTCGCCGAATAAATTTACGATCCTGGTTGCTGCAGTGCTCAGTGATTTGATCGAGCGGAGCAGCGGATCTTTCTTATCAAGGGATTCACCGTTATAGGATACGAAGATGGTCGGAATGCAGAGTACATTCTCACGGACAAATACCGGAGAAGTAACATCCCAGTAGGTATAGCCGCGGGCTTCAAATGTTGCACGCAGACCGCCGCTCGGGAAGGAAGACGCATCCGGCTCACCTTTGATCAGTGACTTGCCGGAGAAATGCGTGATCGGCTGTCCGTCAGCTCCCGGGTCAATGAAGGAGTCATGTTTCTCTGCAGTATTGCCGGTCATTGGCTGGAACCAGTGTGTGTAATGCGTTGCACCTTTTTCCAGCGCCCAGCGTTTCATTGCATGGGCAATGGCATCGGCAGTAGTTCGGTCGAGTGAATATTCATTGGCGACTGTTTTCTTCCAGGAGAGGTATACCGGACGCGGCAAGCGTTCAGCCATCTCTTTTTCGCCGAAGACCATGGAACCAAAATCTTCGAATGGAGCTTCCATATGAGTGATCCCCCTTTTCATACCGACTATTAAAATCCCACAAGCCATTCAAGTCAATTGAAAAATCGAAGAAAATGCAGAAATATTTCTGAAATTGCGTAAGAAAATGAAAAATATATCAGAAATCCGACAAATAATCCGAAGTTCAGTTGAAAATTCGGAATTGTAAGCACATACAGAAAGAAAAAGGAATCCGGCAGGGGATTCCTCTGATCATACTTGAGACTATTTCACTGCAACCCAGTTGCCAGTGTTCGCAACAGGCTTGTTCCATTTATTCATCGTATATGCTTGAGCAAGCACAATATAACTGTCTCCCGTTTGAACGATCGTTCCGGCCGGAACTGTTTTCCCATTAAACTCATTGAAGCAGTCCTCCGGCGTTGCATAGATTTTGGTATCCGCCGTCAGTTTCTCGACATTTCCAGCAAAAACCCCACTGTTGTATGAGGTGGCCAATACGGTATTTCTATGATCGCCGCTGTAATAGTCTGTATGAGTATAGAAGAGATATTTCTGGTCTCCTTCACTGACCACAGTTCCATAAGATACTTTCACTCCATATTGTCCGTCGGCGGCTAAAGTTGACCATTGCTTACCTTCAATATCCAGGATGGATATGGCACCGGGAGTGTCTGTTGCTTCGGCATTGTCACTGCCCAGCACCCATGCACAGGAGTGAGTGCCATCTGCAGAGAAGGTGACTTGTACGATCTGATCCAGGGGAATGCCAGATGCTTTGTCATCTTTGAGATCTGTTGTTGACTTGCCATATCCTGCAAAGGACTTTGCAGCATCTGCGTCTGTTGATACTGTACCGCTTTCCGCATCATAGTAGTAGACAGCACCGCCTGTTGGCGTATCAGACAGATACTGTGCGGAGGCTGCGGCTTTGGCACTGCGTACATTGGCCATGTCTGTAGAAGCTTTGGCTTTTGTCAGCTGAGCGGTGAAGATTGGAATGGATACGGCAACGAGTACTGCAATGATGGCGACTACAACAAGCAGTTCTGCCAGAGTGAACCCTTTATTTTGTCTGCTTTTCATGGAAGCAATTGTCCTATGATTAGTTTCCTCAGTCAACAAAAAGTGCGCCAATATATATGATTCTGGTGTTGGATACAGGGTATATGAAAAGGAACCCAGGTGATGGATTCCTCTAGTTCTGATCAATAGTAGGAGTAGTTGCCGCCGTTGTTGTCGTAGGCAGTGCCATCAAGACCGTTGGTCTCCTGTGCTTCCATGATGACCTGTTTGACTTCCGGGATCTCATCAATGAGAATTGCCTGAACGCCATCGGAGATATCCTGGCTGGCCATGACACAGCCTGCACATGCACCGACCATCCGTACTGTAACAACACCGTCTTTATAATCAACTAACTGCAGATCGCCGCCATCCTGCTGGATGTAGGGACGGATCTTGTTGATGGAAGCTTCGATGCGCTCCAGTAAATCTGACGGGATTGGTTCTTTTGCGGCAGTTGGCTCTGCTGCAGTCTGTTCTG
Organism: Solobacterium sp.; assembly: GCA_022486935.1. GTDB lineage: Bacteria > Bacillota_I > Bacilli_A > Erysipelotrichales > Erysipelotrichaceae > Bulleidia. The sequence continues at coordinate 29,643 of JAKVJO010000005.1, forward strand.
TGGGTTTGGAATTCTCTTCCATATAATGAATGCCTTCTTTCCTATGCTTTCATGCCGAAGTGGAAGATCAGAGCGATGAGTGCGCCGAGGATAATACCGCCGGCACATTCGGTCCATTTATGCCCAAGAACATCCTTGAGTTTAATCTTGTAGATAGGGTCTTCCAGTTTGACGTCCGACTTTGTCTGTACGTCCTTGATCAATTGTTGCGTAATCTTGATGTTTTGTCCAGAATAATACCTCACGTTGGCAGCGTCGTAGATGACGATGACAGCCATCGCACAGGTGACAGCGAAGATGGTGGAACTGAAATGTTCCTGAATACCGACGGACAGTGCCAGTGCTGAAACAAGTGCACTGTGCGAACTTGGAAATCCGCCGCTGGCTTTGACAAGGGACCAGCGCCACTCATGATGATTGATGTAATAGTACAAAGGCTTCAGCGCCTGAGCCAGCACTGCTGAAAGCATTGCGCAGAAGAATGGATACATATTCTTGATCATGGGATAGATTGTAACCCGCATGGCACGTACCTCGCTTGGAAAATTGTAACACAGCAAAATGAGAAACTAATCAGGACTTCTTGTTCTTGCGCTGGGCCCGACGCTCAGCAGCAGCCTTCTTGCGTGCTTCTGCTTCAGCCTTTTCTCTTGCGTTCTGCAGATCCAGGGCACGGCGGTTATATTCTTTTTCAGGCATCTTCTTGTTGAATGCCCGTACCAGCTGTCCGCTGTTGAGCACCGGTTCAAGAATGGTCTTGTCATCCTTCAGTTCAACCTTCAATACATCAGGCTGACCCTGCTGGCGTTCAATAGACCACTGGATCACATCATCCCAGTAGAAGATCTGACACTGCTCCGGAAGCTTGGCAGGATAGATGACACAGTAGCCGCCATAGACCTCAATCTGCAGGCGGTTCTTGATGCAGAAGAAGCCGACAGCCGCAAGACCGATCAGTACAACTCCAAGAAACCACATGGACCGGATAAAGAGAAAGACAATACCGACAACCAATACAACAATGATGGCATAGTAGGGCTTTGACTGGATCTTCTTTTCCGGTTTATCTCCTTTTGGGAGATCTTTAATATCAATCAGATTTACAAGTTCGTTCATATCAATTCCTCGCTATGTATTATCTCACATACAGGGGTGTTTCCGATACTCAAACAGGCGTCATTTATACATGTGGCGATCGCTGTACAACAGAATGCAGTATGATGAAACCACGGAGGAGATCAAACATGGACCGTGTATCAGAATTTGAGCATCTGCGCTTTGGCATGTTTATCCATTTCGGGCTGTATTCACAGGCTGAAAAAGGGGAATGGGCATGGCTGCTGAATCAGGATATCCGCAAGGACTATAACCGGCTGTTTGAACAGTTCAACCCGGTGAATCTTGACTGGCATGACATTGTGTCCATGGCAAAACAGGCTGGCTGTAAGTATATTGTACTGACAACCCGGCACCATGAAGGATTCTCCCTGTATGATACCCGGGGACTGTCTGACTATGATGTCATGCATACCCCATACGGTCATGACATTGTAAAGGACTACGTGACAGAGTGCCGGAAACAGGGGATTGTACCATTTCTCTACCACACAACCCTGGACTGGCAGAACCCGGACTTCAAAGAGAACTTCCCAAAGTACCAGCAGTATCTGAGAGACTCAGTCAAAGTACTGTGTCAGAACTACGGCAGACTTGGCGGCTTCTGGTTTGACGGCAACTGGTCCAGAGCAGACGCGGACTGGGAAGAAGATGCGCTGTATCAGATGATCCGCCAGTATCAGCCAGAAGCCATCCTGACCAATAACTCAGGCCTGCAGGGCAGGGGTATCAGGGGCAATGGACTTCTTGATACCGTTACGTTTGAACAGGGCCACCTCGATGAAAAGAATGAAGCAGAAACAGGCAGGCATGTGGCAATGGAAGCCTGTGAAACGATGAATCATAACTGGGGTGCAGCAGAGTATGATCTGGACTACCGCACCCCAAGAGATCTGATTGAGATGCTGAACCGGTGCCGCAAGACCCAGGCAAACTACCTGTTGAATATCGGCCTGAACGGCGATGGCAGCGTACCGATCATGAGCCGTGCACTGCTGCATCAGTTAGGTGTCTGGACCAACTACGCAAAGGATTCTTTCTATGATGGCACAATGAGCAAGCTCAAAGGAACAGATGGCGTCTATGCCCTGGATCATGAAGGATATACAGATGTCTACTGCCCGCAGATCGGACTGGCAGATATCAATAACCCAATCATCAAGTCAGATTCATTTGAACCCAATGTCGTACTGAAAGGCCCGCACAGAACAGTCGCGTCCATCCGCTGGCTGGATAACAGCGAAGCTCTGGAGTTCAAAGAAGACAGCGGCCATATCGGTTTCTATGCCACGCAGTTTCCTTATGGCGTTGATCTTGTAGTGCGCATTGCAAGGATCACCTGGAAGGCATGAGAAAAGGGAGCGTATTCTCCCTTTGGTCTGGTTTATTTCTGTTCGAGTGTCTTACGGACAAAGCCGCCGGCCTGATTCAGTCTGGTTTCGGCTTCCTCTTTGGTGCAGTTCAAGAGGATCATGACAATAGCTGTCTTGACCATTCCCCCGGAAGAGAGTCTTGCCTGTTCTGCTTCTTCCCTGGTGCATCCGGTCGCTTCCATGATGATGTTTTCAGCCCGGCTGATCAGTTTCTCGTTGGACTGTTTGACGTCTACCATCAGATTCTGATAGGCCTTGCCGTTGAGAATCATCGAGCCGGTGGAGATCATGTTCAGAATCATCTTCTGGCTGGTGCCGGACTTCAGCCGGGTGGAGCCGGTCAGTACTTCCGGTCCGTTATCCGGTTCAATGGCAATCTCGGCAGCTTTGCCGACTTTGGAATGCTTGTTGCAGGCAATGGCTGCAGTATGGCAGCCCAGTGTCTTGGCATATTCCAGGGCGCCGATGACGTACGGGGTGCGTCCGCTTGCGGCAATGCCGATGACCATGTCTTTGGCATTGCAGTTGATCTTTTTGAGATCCTGCACGCCTTCTTCTGCGTGGTCTTCTGCACCTTCAACTGCTTTGATGAAGGCATTCTCGCCGCCGGCAATCAGGCCGATGACGGTATCATAGGAAACGCCGAAGGTAGGCGGGCATTCGACGGCATCCAGTAAGCCGAGTCTTCCGGAAGTGCCGGCACCTGTATAGATGATTCTTCCGCCGTTTCTCAGTGCTTCTGCACTGCGTTCAATGGTTCTGGCAATTTCCGGAAGTACTTCCTGTACGCCTTTGACGACATTGCTGTCTTCCCGGTTCATGGTGGTCGCAATTTCAAGTGCGGACATCTGATCCAGGTTCATGGTGGTTGGATTGCGCTGTTCGGTCGTGAGTTTTGAAAGATCTACCATATTATCTAATTTTCCTCCGTATCACTGAAAAAGATTATATCAGCCAAACCTGAAAAAGAGTACATGATACCGGAGGTTTTCATCCTTCCGGCTGACAGCCTGTGTGATATACTTTGAACAGCAGGAAGGCGGGCAATGACATATCAGACAGGACAGATTGTAGAAGGTAAGGTAACCGGTATCCAGCCGTACGGGGCATTCGTGTCCCTCGACAAGCATACCAGCGGCCTGATCCACATCTCTGAAATCAGCGATGGCTATGTCCGGGATATCAGCCGCTTTGTACAGCTGGGAGATACGGTGCGGGTCAAGATCATTGATTATGATCAGAAGACCGGTCAGGCCAGATTGAGTCTGAAAGCACTGAATCATACCAGAGTACGCAGCCGCCGGCATCCAGTCGGCCGTATCAAGGCCAGTCTTCCCGAAATGAAAATCGGCTTTGGCTCCATCGCCGGGCACATGCCGCAGTGGATTGCCGAGGCATCAGGAGAAGGAGAGAAAAAATGATGAAGTTGGATGAATCACACGCTCTATTAAAAGAAGACATCGCGTCCTACCAGAGTGAAGTAACCCGCATCAGCAAGATGATTCATGAGAAGACCGGTGCCGGGAATGACTTCCTGGGCTGGGAAAACTGGCCGGAATCTTACGACAAAGAAGAGTTTGAACGGATGATCAGTCTTTCCGCCAAACTGAAGGACAAGGCAGAGTGCCTGGTTGTCTGCGGAATCGGCGGATCTTACCTGGGTGCCCGGGCTGCCATTGAAATGATCCAGGGTCTGTATCCGAATCTCAAGACCGAAGTGATCTTTGTCGGCAATACCTTCTCCAGCACTTATATGAGCCAGGTACTGGCACACATCAAGGACAAGAGTGTCATCCTGAATGTCATCTCCAAGTCCGGCACAACAACTGAAACTGCCCTGGCATTCCGTATGCTGAGAGAGTTCATGGAACAGAAGTACGGCAAGGAAGAATGCAAAGAACGCATCATTGCCACAACTGACAAGGCCAGAGGCACTCTGAAGGCACTGGCAAATGAGGAAGGCTATCAGACCTTCGTCATCCCGGATGATATCGGCGGCCGCTACTCTGTCATTACCCCGGTAGGACTTCTGCCGATGGCACTGATGGGAATTGATATCCGCGAAGTCATGAACGGACTGACAGATGCCTACCATGATCTTGCGACAGATGATCTTGCAAAGAATGATGCATACCGTTATGCAGTTGCCAGACGGATCCTGCAGAAGCAGGGCTATAACGCAGAGATGTTTGTGACATATGAACCGCAGCTGAGATCACTCGGTGAGTGGTGGAAACAGCTGCTCGGCGAGTCTGAAGGCAAAGACGGCAAGGGCATCCTTCCGGATTCTGCAACATTCTCTACCGATCTGCACAGTCTTGGCCAGTTCATTCAGCAGGGCAACAAGGTGCTGTTTGAAACGGTACTGACGGTTGAAACACCGACTCTGGATCAGACTGTTCTAAATGATCCGGCAAACGGTGACGGCATGAACTACCTGACCGGCAAGTCCCTTGACTGGATCAACAAGCAGGCATTTGCAGGAACCCTGGAAGCTCATGAGGTCTCCGGCGGTGTACCGAACCTGCTCATCTCCATTCCGGATATGAAAGAACACAGCTTTGGATATCTGTGCTACTGGTTCTTCATGGCTACGGCAATGACCTGCTATATGCTGGACATCAACCCGTTCAACCAGCCGGGTGTTGAGATCTACAAGAAGAACATGTTCCGTCTGCTTGGCAAGCCAGGCTGCTAATCAGAATCATTGACTCAATGAAGCGTCTGATCTCAAATGAGGTCGGGCGCTTTTTTGGATGCTGGAGTATAATTCACCCATATGCAGAAACTGACACAGGAACAGCAGTACAGAAAGATGGCAGAGACACCGGTTGAAAAACTGATTCTTTCACTTGGTCTGCCGACGGTCATCTCCATGCTGGTAACGAATATCTACAACATGGCGGATACCTACTTTGTCGGAACACTTGGCACTTCGGCAAGCGGGGCTACCGGCATTGTCTTCAGCCTGATGGCGATCCTTCAGGCATTCGGCTTCATGTTCGGCCATGGGGCAGGCTCCAACATCTCCCGCCGGCTTGGCGCCAGGGATGTGGAAGAGGCGAGGGAGTACGCATCTACTTCTTTCTATCTCTCGATTGCGGCAGGGCTGATCATCATGGGAATCGGGTTATGCTTCATGGATCCTTTGATGAGGCTGTTGGGCAGTACAGAAACAATTCTTTCCTATGCCAGGGTATATGCCTTCTATATATTGATTGCCGGACCGGCAATGACATCCGGCTGTGTTATGAACAATATCCTGCGGTATGAGGGCAAGGCATTCTATGCCATGATCGGCCTGACTTCCGGCGGGATCCTGAATATCTTCATGGATGCGATCTTCATCAATGTGCTGCACATGGGCATTGCCGGAGCGGGTCTTGCGACAGCAGTCTCGCAGTATATCTCCATGGGCATTCTGATCATTCCGTATCTGAGCGGCCAGACGGAAAGCAAGATCTCACTTCGCTACTTCACGCACCGTATGGAGATCGTCAGAAACATCGTTACCGTAGGCTTCCCGTCACTGATGAGACAGGGATTGAATTCCATCTCCACCATGGTGCTGAACTCCTGTGCCGGGGTATATGGAGATGCAGCAGTTGCGGCAGTCTCCATTGTTTCAAGAATCATGAACTTCCTGTTATGTGTTGCGATTGGAATCGGGCAGGGGCTGCAGCCGGTCAGTGCATTCAACTATGGCGCAAAGATCTACAGCCGGGTCAGAAAAGGATTTGCCTTTGCCATGAAGCTTGGCATGGCAATGATGGCAGTATTGGCTGTGATTGGCTGGTGCAACGCTTCCTCATTTGTGACCTTCTTCCGAAATGATCCGGCGGTCATTGAGATCGGCACCCAGGCACTGCGGCTGCAGTGTCTCTCACTGATCCTGATGCCTACCACGCTCTATGGAAACATGCTGTTTCAATCAATCGGTCTCAGCGGTACAGCAACGTTCCTTGCGGCACTGCGCAGCGGAATTGTACTGATCCCGGTACTGCTCATCCTGACACACTTCTTTGGACTGGGCGGTCTGGAATGTGCCCAGGCAGTATCAGAGACACTGTCAACGATCCTGACCATCCCATTTATCATCCACTTCCTGAAGTGCCTGCCCCAGGATGGACAGGAGACATCACAGCAGTGACATCCGGAAGTCTGATCAATGATCGGGCTTCTTTTGTATATGACACAGCGCACAGAAAAAGAGCCCTGATCGGTATGAGATCAGAGCTCTTGTTTCAGATCTTTAGTTCAGTGATTAGTTGAGCGCAGCTGCGTTTGCAATTGCGGTAACAACAGCACCCTGGAGATCAGTGATGTTGATGGTGGTAGTTGTCTTCAGATCTGCATCGTCTGTGACTGTGCTGCCTTCATCATTGGTTGTGGTAGCCATTCCGGAGATGTCTGCGGAAGTCTTGCCAACAGTCCAAGCTTCGAAGCCTTCGTTCTGTTCGAACCATTCACCGACCTGGGAAACCTTGGACATGCCATAATCAGCACCCTTGGCCATCTTGGTCTTAGCTTCAGTAGCATCGCCATCAAGAACGCCTGCGGATGTGAACTTAGCGGAATCCTGAGCAACGTCATCCTGTGTGAAGAGAACCTTGCCGTCAGCGTCGAGTGCTACAACTGCATAAGTAACATTGGACTGAACGGAACCATCATCTTCGCCGTCAGCGTCAGAGAGTTTCATGGAAGTCTTGGAACCTGTACCAACCTGAGCGATTGTTCCATCAACTTCGGTTGCGTTTTCAACAGCTGCCTTGAATGCAGTGATGAATGCGTCAACGCCCATGGTGCAGCCGGTCTTCAGATCAGCGTCATCAGGAACATTGGAGCCTTCGTCATTGGTTGTAACAGCCATGTTTTCGAAATCAGAAACAGTCTTGCCAACAGCCCACTTTTCGAGCGCGTCAATCTGTTCATACCATTCTTTGCCAATGGAAGAAGCCTTGGCCATACCATAATCTGCTCCCTTTTCCTTCTTGGTCGGGGTAGCTGCAGACGCATCAGAAGTGATTGCGCCGGTGGAACTGAAGGTGCCCTTGTTCTGAGCAACATCGAAGTAGACATACTTGATGGTGTCGCCGTCCAGAACGACACTTGCATAAGTGGTCGCTACCTGGATGGAGCCGTCATCTTCTCCGTCCGCATCAACTGTTGAGAATGATGTGGTGGAACCGATACCGACTTTCAGAGAACCTGTGGATGCTGCAGCTGTTGTAGCTGCGGTGGATGCTGCTGCTGTGCTTGCGGTTGTGGATGTAGCTGTGCTGGAGCTGCAGCCCGCGAGCATTGCAACTGCACAAAGTGCTGCAATGTACTTTTTCATGAGTTATTTTCTCCCTCCGTACTTAAGTGATGATAAGGGAAAAAAGAGCCCAATGCAAGCGCTTTGACCACGGTATCACAAGTTAGTCTAGACTATGATTTATTTTTTTTCTGTAACAATGCTGTAAACTGGCACAGTTTTCACAATGTGTGAAAAATAAGTGAGTTTATATCAAAAAGTGCCACCTGTCAGGAAAACATGATTCTACTGTCTCCTTAAAGTACCTTACTGGAAGATCAGAAGGTACTCTGCACCGAAAAAAAGCACTGCCATGATGGCAATGCTCAGAAGAAGATTTCCAGGATCAGGCCGGCAATGAATGCCGATGCCCAGGTGTAGCCGATGATCTTCAGATTGTTCTTCATGTTCGGGTTGACCCTGAACAGTACCATCATGCCAACGCCTGCATTGGCAAGCAGACCGGCACAGACTGCCGGGAAGCCAATGACGTTGTTTAAGTAGAGGGTGGAGAGCAATACCGAGGATGCGCAGCTTGGGATCATGCCGATCAGCGTGGAGGTCAGTACTGCACTGGTTGGATGGGCAGTGACAAAGGCGCTCAGGGTATCGGTGCCGATGATCTCCATGAAACTGTTCATGAGGAATGTGATGACCAGAAGCCACACAGCAATCTTCAGGGTATGTTCCAGTGCTGCCTTCCAGATACTTTCATGTTCGCAGTCACAGTGCTCCTGTTCGCAGAAGGTATCAATGTGGGTCATTTCATGCTTGGAGAAGAAGTCTGCTGTATAGCCGGCAATCAATGCGACGATAACCTTCACCAGCAGGATCGGGGCAATCTTGTCCATGCCTGCCTGGGCTGAGATCAATATCGGTAACATTTCATCGCTGGTGGAAAGATAGACTGCAATCAAGGTGCCGGCCGAGATGACGCCGGTGGTATAAAGCGAACTGGCTGCGGTAGAAAATCCGCACTCCGGTACGATGCCGAATAATGCGCCGGCCAGTGGGGCAGCTTTGCGGTGATGTTCCAGAAAGTGCTCCATCTGATTGCCGGTCTGATGCTCCATCCATTCCAGAAACAGATAAGTAAGGAAGAGGAAGGGGATCAGTCTTGCGACATCGATCAGTGTATCAAGTAAAATCTCTTTTAACAGTTCCATTCAGATCATCCCCAGGTGATATGGTCATTCAGACCATCCGTCCAGGCAATGTACAGATCTCCGACTACCTTGGAATTCGGGCAGTCCTTCAGAACATCGGAATCTTTATCTGCCATCCAGATGACATCAACATCTGTATCCGGGTTGGCAGCCTTGTACGCTTCGATGGTTGCCAGACCCTCTTCGTAGGACATGGTGAATAACGTGGTGCTGAGACAGTCAGCGGTGCCGGAATCTTTGGTCACAATGGTGACTGAGTGGTAGTAAGATGCCGGATAGTTGGTGGAAGGATCAATAATGTGGTGATAGCGGTTGCCGTCAGTTGCCGTGTAGTAGCGCTCATAGTCGCCGCTGGTCACGAAGGATTCTTCACCTGATTCAGAGACAACCATCAGATTGTCAGATCCGGTCGGGTTCTGGATCCGTACATTCCAGGTCGTGCCGTCCGCCTTGTCGCCCAGGGTGCGGTTGTTTCCGCCGGCATTGATTGCCGCGTGGACAACGCCTTCACTCTGCAGCTGATCGGCGATCTTCTCGGTCGCATAGCCCTTGGCAATGCCGCCGACATCCAGCGATACATTCGGATCAGTGATGTAGACGGTGCTGGCTTCCTCATCAATCTGGATGTAATCCCATCCTTTATAGGAGGCTGCTTCACTCAGTTCTTCGTCACTCGGCAGGTCGCCCTGTTCCCCGTCTTCATTCTTGGTGATGCCTTCTTCACGGTACTTGTGCCATACCTTGAGCAGACTGCCCATGGTCACATCGAATTCTCCGTTGGAGTATTCATAGAACTGCTTCGCCTTCTTCAGCATGTCTATGATATCGGAGGATACGGTGACCGGTGCAATGCCGGCATTGTCATTAATCGTCTTCAGATTATTCAGGCCGTCATAGTTGTTGTAGATGTCAAACAGGTTGTTGTAATACTTGAAGAGATCGACCGCTTCGTTGAAATGGGTGTCGAACAGATCCTTGCTGTCAGTGGCTTCCTGGTAAACCAGAACCGTGTCAAAGCCAGCATCTACCGACACATTCTGATAGGTTTGCAAACCGGAATCAGAAGGGGATGCACTTGCCGAGGCAGTACTTGAAGTACAGCTGCAGAGCATCGTTAAACTAATGAAAGAAATCACAATTTGTCTTATTTTCATAACGACTGAAATTGTACCATAACAGTGCGAGTATTATGGGTGAATTGCACTTTAAACAATGCTATAATGCCCATGTTTATTAAAGGAAGGGATATCGATATATGTCAATTTTAACCGGGCCGATGCATTGGCATCTGGACGGGCACAAGGATCTCACTGCGCACAGTGAAGTCCGGACGATGCCTGATCCGGATATCATCCGCATCCCACTCTTCAACGGCAATGCTGTCTGCACACCGCTTGTTAAAGTGGGGGATGAAGTCAAAGCCGGCCAAAAGATTGCTGAACGCAATGACCATTTTTATCTGCCATTGTATTCACCGGTTTCCGGCACTGTCACAGCGATTGAAAAACGCCAGACCAGTGTTCTGAAGCCGTATGATCATCTGGTCATTACCAATGATCATAAGAACACGTTTTGCAAGCCATTCGAGACACTCGACTATGAGAAGGCTACGAATGAAGAACTGCTGGCTTTCGTCAAGGAAGCCGGTCCGCTGGGTCTTGGCGGAGCAGGATTCCCGACTTATGTGAAATACCTCAAGCCGGAGAATGTTGATCTGTTCATCATCAACGCAGTGGAATGTGAACCGTACCTGACTTCCGATTATGCCAATGCTCTGGCAAACCCGGAACAGCTCAAGACAGGTGCGCTTGCACTGTTCAAACTGAGCACGGCCAAGAAGGCCTGTGTTGCAGTCAAGGAAGACAAGAAAGAACTGATCGCTTCTTTGACCAAGACATTTGAAGGAACACCGGTTGAAGTTCATACCGTACCGGACATCTATCCGGCCGGCTGGGAACGTGAACTGGTATGGCTGATCACCGGCAAGCGCTATGGCAAACTGCCGATGGAAGCCGGCTGTATCCTGAACAACGTATCGACCTGTATTGCCCTCGGTGATGCACTGAGTGAAGGCAGACCGATTATGTACAAGACCGTCACGGTATCCGGAGACGGCGTCAAGCAGCCTCAGAATGTCATCGTACCGGTAGGTACCATGGCTTCAGATATCATCCAGTTCTGCGGCGGCTATGAAGGCGATGACTGTCTTCTGATTGCCGGCGGACCGATGATGGGCAAGACCATTCCGAACGACCAGTTCGTAATCGGCTATGCCTGCGGTGCTTTGACGGTACTCAAGCACCGTGATCCGTTCTCCGTGAAGTGCCTGCGCTGCGGCAAGTGCACAGAAGTGTGCCCGGCAGGTATGGAACCGGTACGTATCAACAACTGCGAGAAACTCAAGGATGTTGAGACGCTGAAGAAACTTGATATCAACTCCTGCATTGAATGCGGCTTATGCACCTACATCTGCCCGTCCATGCTGGATGTTACAGAAGGAATCCGCAAGGCCAAGAGATATATGGCCCTTGTGAAGTAAGGGAGGAGAGAAACGATGAAGTTTACATTTAAGCCTTCGCCGAACTATCGCACTTCCAGAAGCACAAGCAGTATCATGCGGGATCTGACGATGTGCCTGTGTGCGGTGACACTGTTCTCCGTGATCTACTACTGCACTGCATATGGTGCAAGCTACGGACTGCGGGTCATCCTGCTCATGGCTGATGGCATTGCGGCAACACTGATTACCGAGGCCATCTGGCTCAAGGCAACCAAGAAGGATATCAAGACCGGCATCCTGTCATCCTATTCCTGGATTACAGCAATGATCCTGGTTCTGATTTCTTCCATTGATACCAGCTACTTCGCAATTGCAGTCGCATCTGTGATTGCCATTGTATTCGGCAAACTGGTATTCGGCGGTTTCGGTCAGAATATCTTCAACCCGGCTGCCTTCGGAGAAGCAATCATCATGCAGAGCTTCTCGGCAACCAAGTCGGTTGACTTTGCGACCAGCGCAACCCCGACCAATGTATTGAATTCTTACGGCTGGGTATTGAACAGTGAGCAGTTCTCATCTGTATCCTCGCAGTTCGGGGGACTCGGGAACATGTTCCTGGGAATGTATCCAAGCTGTATCGGCAGCACCTGCGGCCTGCTGATCATTGCCTGCGGCATCTTCCTGATTGTCCGCAAGGATATTGACTGGCAGACACCGGTCTTCTATATCGGTTCCATCTTCGTCATGACTGCCCTGATCGGCGCCATGCACGGTTCCGGCTTCTGGTATCCGGCAATCCAGATTCTCTCCGGCGGCATCCTGTTCGGTGCAATCTTCATGATTACCGATCCGGTCACCAGTCCGGTTACATTGCCTGGACGTATCGTATTCGCAGTCGGTGCAGCAGCACTGACCGTCATCATCCGTACCAAGTCCAATCTGGCAGATGGCGTTCTGTATTCCATCCTGCTGATGAATATGCTGACACCGGCCATCGACAAGATGTTCGACGGCAACCAGATCCGCGACGGCAAGAAGTTCAGAAACAAGACGATTCTCGTTTCTGTCATCCTGCTGGCTGTCACCCTGGGCTTCGGCTCACAGCTGACTGCCAAGACACCGGTTTCTGATACTGCTTCAACTGATAACAGCGGAAGCACATCCACAGCAGCAACCACAACCAGTCTCAGTGCAGACTACTCACAGAATGAGGCAGAATGCACCGAGGAAAGCAATGACGGTTCTACTGCAGTCTATGCATGTTCTGCAAAGGGCTACGGTCTGATCAACAACGTTGAGGGTGAAGGCAAGAACAAGGTTACGGTAACCGTGGATCTTGGCACCAACACCGTCAAGTCAGTTGAACTGAAGCGCTTCGGCGATACCGAGGGCGTAGGCTCTACGGCAACCACCGACAGTGCACTGGCTGCGTATGAAGGAAAGTCCATCTCTGATGATGTCGATCTGACCACCGGCGCAACCTACACCAGTGATTCCATCGCATCCATGGTTCAGGCAGCCCTGAACGGCGGCACACCGCTTGCATCAGGTGAAACCACCGGCACTTCCGGCGGCAGTTCCTCTACTGGTTCTGCCCTGGCACTGAACGGCGATTACCCGGACTATGAAGCAACCTGTGAAGAATCATCCAATGACGGAACCACTGCAGTCTATGCATGTTCTGCCAAGGGCTATGGCCTGATCAACAACGTGGAAGGCGAAGGCAAGAACAAGGTCACCGTGACGGTTGATCTTGGCACACAGTCCATTACTTCCATTGAACTGAAGCGCTTCGGAGATACCGAGGGCGTCGGTTCCATGGCAACCACTGACAGTGCACTGGGCGAGTATGCAGGAAAGACTTCTGCAGACAGCGTCGATGCAGTCAGCGGCGCAACCTTTACAAGCACTTCCATTGCCGCCATGGCAGAAGCCGCACTGAACGCTGCGGCTGGAAACTAAGGAGGGAATGAAGAGATGAAAAAAGATTCGATCCTCTATAAAGTTGTTCTTCTTGGAATTCTCTGTTCGATCTGCGGCGTACTGATGTCTGCAGTCAACTCGGTGACCGCACCGGTCATTGCCGAGGCTGCCATCGCCAAGGAGAAAGACAACCTCGAGAAGATCTACCCGGGTGCCACCTTTACCGAAGTAACCGGCTATGATGATCCGACAGGTCTTGTCACCGGCGTCTATGACGCTGAGGGAGAGGGCACTGTATACAAGATTCACGCAGTCGGCTATAACTCCTCCGGATTCGACTTCATGGTCGCATTCAACACGGATGGATCTGTCGGCGGATATGTCGTCATCTCAGAAAGCGAGACTTCCGGTTTCGGCAAGCGCTGCTTCGAAGATGATTACACCAACCAGATCATGGGCATTACGTCCAAGGACGATGCACCGCTGCTGTCCGGAGCGACACTGACTTCCACAGCAGTCAAGAACGGTATCAGTGCAGCAGAGGCATTGTTCAATGCCTCGAACAACTAAGGAGGCACGGGCATGAGTGAAAACACGAAAGTAAAGAAGAGAGGCTTCTTTGCGGAAATGGTTTACAGCAACCCGGTCTTCGGACTGTACCTGGGCATCTGCTCAGCACTTGCTGTAACAACTTCCATCAACAACGCACTCGGCATGGGCGTCTGTGTCATTGTCGTCCTGGTGATGAGCAACATCATCATCTCGCTGATTGCCAAGATCACCCCGGATGATATTCACATTCCGGTCTACATCGTTATCATCGCAACACTGGTTACTGTCGTAAGCATGCTGCTGGAGGCATATACCCCGGAGCTGTTCTCGGCACTGGGCGCATTCGTTGACCTGATTGTCGTTAACTGCATCATCCTGGGCAGAGCGGAAGCGTATGCCTGCAACCACAATGTTGCAGAGTCTGCCAAGGACGGCATCATGATGGGCCTTGCATACACATTCTCACTGCTTGCAATGTCTTTGATCAGACAGATTCTCGGCACCGGCATCCTGTCTCTGACAAACCCGATGACCAACGAAACCATCTTCAGCATCCGTCTGATTCCGGCTGGATTTGAGATTCCGGTATTCACTTCCCAGACTGGCGCATTCCTGACCTTCGCAATTCTTGCGGCACTGGTTACGGCATATAAGAATCACAACGATGCCAAAGAAGCAGAGGCAGCCAAGACTGCTGTTAAGGGGGCAAAGTAAGTTATGAATCTCTTTACCTTATTGATCAGCGGCATGCTGATCAACAACATCATCCTGACCAAGTTCATTGGCATGTGCCCGTTCATGGGTGTATCCAACAAGCAGAGTTCTGCAGTTGGCATGGGTGTTGCTGTTATCTTCGTTATCTTCGGTGCATCTGTATTATCCTGGCTTCTGTACTACTACGTACTGGTACCGCTGGATCTGACATACATGAAGCTGATCTGCTTTATCCTGCTGATTGCAGCGTTCGTACAGTTTGTTGAAATGTACATGAAGAAGGGTATGCCGGCACTGTATAAGTCACTGGGTATCTACCTTCCGCTGATCACCACCAACTGTGCAGTGCTCTATGTTGCACTGGATAACATTACACAGGGCTACACGCTGATTGAGACCATGGTCAATTCCATCGGTGTACCGGTCGGCTTCATGCTGGTGCTGGTCATCTTCTCCACGATCAGAGAGCGTCTGGTCGCCAATGATGTGCCGTCCGCATTCAAGGGCAACCCGATTGCGTTTGTCTGCGCAGCCATCATGGCAATTGCATTCTCCGCATTTGCCGGACTGGTCTAACTGTTTATGAACAATGTCCTGTATGCAATTCTGATTGCGGCAGCACTGCTGGGTATCAATATCTGGCTGCTGCAGGCAAACAAGAAAACGCCGGTCCCCAAAGGCTGTGAGAATCTGAAGCCGGACTGCCGCGGCTGCGGGATTACCGACTGTGCATTGAAAAGAGAACTGGAAGATCAAGCGAAAGGAGCGAAGACTGAATCATGATTAAAGCACTCATAATGATGCTGATACTGGGTGGCGTAGTCGGCCTGGTACTCGGCTTTGCGGCAACGAAGTTCCATGTTGAAGTAGATCACCGCGAACAGGATCTGCTGGGCATGCTGCCTGGTTACAACTGCGGCGGCTGCGGCTATCCTGGCTGCTCCGGTATGGCTGCTGCATTGGCAGATGGATCAGGCGACATTGATAAATGCAAGCCATCCAAAGCTGAGCAGAAAGACAAGATCAAGCAGTATCTGAAGGACAACCCGAAAGCTGCTTAATATGATCCACCAAGAGAGAATTCTTCGGAATTCTCTTTTAATTTCGGGGAACTGCACCTCCTTTTGCGTATGAGAAGGGCGGAGGGCATGAACCGTGAAAAAAATCTTACGTATGCAGGTGCTGAAAATCATCGGCTGCACTGCACTGTTACTGGGCATTATTGGACTTGGCTTTGAAATCCGTCTGAAGATGAAACTGAATCTGCAGGTAACCTACATTGCCGCAAGGGATATTCCTCCCCGTACCAGAATTGAAGAAACAGACCTGATCGAGATCAGGATTCCCAATGACTACCTGCTGGACAATACGTATCACACCAAAGCAGAAATCATCGGCAGGTATACCGAGATCCAGGGTATGATCCCGGCCGGTTCCGTATTCTACAGGCACATGCTCTACGAAGAAGAGGATCTGCCGGACTATCCAACCCTGCAGCTCAAGGAAGGACAGGCTGCCTATACCCTGGAAACAGATCTTGCACGACTTGGCGGATCCATCGTTTCCGGCCAGCGTGTCGATATCTATGTGTCCATTGAACAGCGCCAGCAGGCACCCATCACCGGATGTCTTCTCTCCGGTGCCCGTGTTATTTCTGTCAAGGACCACAAAGGATTGGACCTGAGTGATGAGCGCAGTACCGGTATTCCCTATCTTGCCATACTGGCAGTGAACAGATCTGATCTTGAACTGTTGTCCGTTGCCGAACAGATGGGATCAGTCCGCCTGTTTTCTTCCA